>JANYJD010000036.1 GCA_025358555.1 Rhodoferax sp. | reverse complement strand
AAAATGCGGTGCGCCACGACAAGCGATATCACCATCAGCGCAAACGTCAGCCAGTAAAACTCATGCTCGCTCAGCTTGTGTCCGGCAATTGAAGGCTTGGGGATTTTGATGCCGAGCGGGCCTTCGGTGAGAAACGTCATTTCGTTGATCAAAATCTGGATGATGGTGCCAAACGCCAGCGTCACCATGGCCAAGTATGGGCCGGTCACGCGCAGTGCGGGCAGCGCCAACAAGGCCCCAAAGCCTGCCGTCACCACAATGCTGGCCGGAATGATCAACCACAGCGGCGCGCCGAGCTTCATGAACAGCACGCCGGCCGTGTAAGACCCGATGCCGAACAGCCCTGAGTGGCCGAGCGACACCTGGCCGGTGTAGCCCACCACAATGTCCAGGCCAAACAGCAATATGGCGTAAATCATGATCGTGCCGATCATGTGGATGTAGTACGAGTTGCTGGTGAACAGCGGTGCAGCGGCCAGCACTGCCAGGCCAAGCACCGCCGCAATCAGGGTCTTGCGATTCATCTTCAGGCTTTCTTTTTATACTTTTTTAATGGCGGTCTTGCCAAACAGCCCGGCCGGCTTGAACGCCAGCACCAGCAGCAGCAGCACCAGGCCCGGCACGTCTTTGTAGCCGGTCGACAGGTAAAACCCCGTCGTGGTCTCGGCCACGCCCAAAATGATGCCGCCCACAATGATGCCCATGCCGCTGGTCAGCCCGCCAATGATGGCGACTGCAAAGGCCTTGAGGCCCAGCACCGCGCCCATGGTGGCGCCGGTGAGCGTGAGCGGCGCAATCAGCGCGCCGGCAAACGCGGCGGTAGCCGATGAAAGCGCGTAGGAAAAGGTGATCACCAGGCCGGTGTTGATGCCCATCAGCTTGGCCGCGTCGCGGTCATTGAAAGTGGCCACCACGGCCTTGCCATAAATTGTTTTGCGGTTGAAAAACTCCACCGCCAGCATCATCAAAATCGCGCCCACCACCACGAGGATTTCCATGGGCAGGACATTGGCTCCAAACACCTTGAGTGGCGACTCCGGCAGCGGGGACGGAAACTTGAGGTCATCACGGCCCCAGATGTTTTCAGCCACGTTCTTGAAAATGATGCCCAAAGCAATGGTGGACATGATCCAGCCAAACTCGCTTTTGATCTTGATGGCTGGGCGCACGCCGATCCACTCCACGATGCCTCCTTGCAGCATGCCAAAAACTATCACCAAGGGCAGCATCAACCAGTAGTTGACGCCCATGTTGACCAGTGTCAGGCCGACCATGGCACCCAGCATGAGCGCGTCTCCCTGGCCGAAATTGAGGGTGTCGGAGGTCTGGAACGTTAGCTGGTAACCGAAGGCAATGACCGCATAGATCATGCCGAGTGCGACGCCGCTGTAGATAAGTTGAAGCAGGATTTCCATAATTGCAGTTCCACCAAAAATTCAACGAAACGCCTTGCGGCACCAAACAAAAAAGAACCGCGCCAGCCTGTACGGCTGGCGCGGCGCCAGTTTCAACTCATATCGTGTCGCCGCGTCAGCTTATTTCTTGACGCGAACTTCTGAGGCTTTTTTCTGGTCATCCGGGTAGGCATACACCACGCGCTGGCCCTTGACTTCACCAAAAACCGGAATGTTGGCAGTGATCGCCTCGTGGTCTTTGGCGGTGAATGGCTTGTTGTAGGTGGTCACCACGCCGACAACGGGTGCCTTAAGGTCTTCCAGCGCGGCCTTGATTTTGGGGCCGTCGGTGGAATTGGCCTGCTTGATGGCGGCGGCAAGCAGGTAGATGGAGTCGTAACCCTGCGCAGCCGATACCGGCGAGTCGATGCGCGCATTTTTCGGGTTGAAGGTTTTCAGGTAATTGATGATGAACGACTGCCGCTGCGGCGTGGTGGGCTCCTGAATGAAGGTTTGCGGCATGCGCGCACCCTCGCCGCCCGGGCCGGCGTTGTCGATGTAGTTGGCCATGGAGAGCGTCCAACTGCCGATCATCGGCACTTTCCAGCCCAGCTTGGTCATGCCGTTGGCAATTTGGGCCAACTCGGGGCCGATGCCATAAGTCAGAATGACCTCGGCCCCCGCCTCTTTGGCCTTGAGCAGCTGCGCGGTCATGTCCACGTCCTTGATGTTGAATTTTTCAACAGCCACCGGTTTGAGGCCCTTCGCAGTCAAAGCGGCCTCCAGGTCGGTGCGGCCCAGCTGGCCGTAGTTGGTGGAATCGGCCAGAATTGCGACCTTTTTGTAGCCGCGGCGGGTAACGGCCTCTTCCACAATCATCGGCGCCTGAATGCTGTCGTGCGCAGCATTGCGGAAGATGTAGTTCTCAGCCTGCTCGGGGAACTGCTTGGTGATGAGGCTGCCAGTGGCCACATTGTTCATGACGGGAATTTTGGCTTCCTGGAAGAAGCGCTGCGAGGCCAGGGCCACGCCGGTGTTGATGTAACCCACGGCTGCGGTGACTTTTTCCTTGCTGATCAGCTCCTGCGCAATTTGCACGCCGCGCTCGTTTTTGGCTTCGTCGTCCCGCTCGACCAACACAATTTGGCGACCTATCACACCACCGGCCTTGTTGATCTCGTCAACCGCCAGCCGCACGCCGTCGCGCATGCTCACGCCCATCGAGGAAGAGCCGCCGGTGAACGGGCCCGCCACGCCGATTTTGATCGGATCAGCCGCCGCAGCGATGCCTGCATAGCCCACAACAGCAGAGGCCACTGCGAGATGCGCGGCCAGTCTTGCAAAACGAATTTTCATGATGTCTCCAGGTTTAAAAAAATTGGGTTGTCGCACTGGTCCGGCCGCGACCAAAAGCCAGCAGGCATTTGAACACGCGGATTCCGGACTTAACCTCCTAACTTACCCTCGCTAGCTGTGAGTTAACTTACAACTTTCAACCGGTAGTCAAGAACACGGGCCTGAATTGCAGGTTTGAGCCTGGTTGACGTTTACGTAAACGTCAACAGTGGCACAAAAGTAATATCATTGGGAATCAGGCTCAAAAAAGACTTCGCCTAACTCCAGTCCCGAGGAACCCCATGACCGACCTCTCCGCCGAATACAAAGCCCTGGCCAACTACCGCCCCACCCACAAGGTGCGCTTCGTCACCGCCGCCAGCCTGTTTGACGGCCACGACGCTGCCATCAACATCATGCGGCGCATCTTGCAGGGCATGGGCGCGGAGGTGATCCACCTGGGGCACAACCGCAGCGTTGATGAAGTGGTGACCGCCGCCCTGCAGGAGGACGCGCAGGGCATTGCGATCAGCTCGTACCAGGGCGGGCATGTGGAGTACTTCAAATACATGGTGGACCTGCTCAAGAGCCGGGGTGGCGAGCACATTCAGGTGTTTGGCGGCGGCGGCGGCGTCATCGTGCTGCCGGAAATCCGCGAGTTGCAGGCCTATGGCGTGGCGCGCATCTTCAGCCCGGAAGACGGCCAGAAGATGGGCCTGGCCGGCATGATTGGCGAAATGGTGATGCGCTGCGACAAAGACCTGACAGCCTATGCACCCAAAGACATCGCGGCGATTCAGGGCCATTCCGAGGCCAATTGGCGTGCACTGGCCCAGTTGATCACTTCCATCGAGAGTTCCCAGGAAAATGAGGCTCTAGCCCTTGCTGTACGTGCACAAGCAGCTACAAAAAATGTAGCTGTTGTCGGCATCACCGGCACGGGCGGTGCGGGCAAGTCGTCACTCACTGATGAGTTGATCCGCCGTCTGCGGCTGGACCAGAACGACAGCCTGCGCGTGGCCGTGATCAGCATTGACCCGTCCCGGCGCAAAAGCGGTGGCGCATTGCTGGGTGACCGCATCCGCATGAACGCCATCAGCCCATGGAGCAACGGGCCCAGAGTGTTCATGCGCAGTCTCGCCACCCGGGAGTTTGGCAGCGAAATCAGCAAAGCCCTGCCGGACGTGATCGCTGCCTGCAAGGTGGCCGGGTTTGACCTGATCGTGGTCGAGACCTCCGGCATTGGTCAGGGCGACGCGGCCATCGTGCCGCTGGTGGACGTGCCCGTGTACGTGATGACGCCCGAGTTTGGCGCCGCCAGCCAGCTTGAGAAAATTGACATGCTGGACTTTGCCGAGTTTGTGGCGATCAACAAGTTTGACCGCAAAGGCTCGCTCGATGCCCTGCGCGATGTCGCCAAACAGGTGCAGCGCAACAAAGAGGCCTGGACCACGCCGGCTGACCAGATGCCGGTGTTTGGCACGATGGCGGCGCGGTTTAACGACGACGGCGTGACGGCACTCTATCAAGCGATGAAACCCCGCCTGGCAGCGCTGGGCGTGGCGCTGGATCGGGGTGCCGACCAGGCTACATCCGACGATCTGAAGGGGAAGAATATCAACACGGGCGGTGCTGTCCCTGGCTTGCTGCCGGTGGTCAACGTCCGCCACAGCACAAACCAGACGCCCGTGGTGCCAGCGGCCCGCACGCGCTACCTGGCCGAGATCAGCGAGACCGTGCGCGGCTACAAAAAGCGTGCGCGCGATCAAGCCTGCGTGGCCCGTGAAATTCAGCAGTTGAACGCCACGGCGGCCATGCTGCAAACCGACAAGCCAGACCGGCACCGCGCCGTTGAAGCTGTCAACGACCTGGCCCGGCAGCGTGATGGCCTGCTTGGCGCGGCAGAACGCAAGCTGCTGGCCCAATGGCCCGAAATGCAAAAAGCCTATGCCGGCGATGAATACGTGGTCAAAATCCGCGACAAGGAAATCCGCACCGCGCTGACCACCAAGTCTTTAAGCGGCACCACGATCCGCAAAGTGGCCCTGCCCCAGTATGAAGACCACGGCGAAATATTGAAGTGGCTGATGCTGGACAACGTGCCCGGCAGCTATCCCTACACGGCTGGCACCTTTGCCTTCAAGCGCGAAGGCGAAGACCCCACCCGCATGTTCGCCGGCGAAGGCGACGCTTTCAGAACCAACACGCGCTTCAAATTGCTTAGCAGCGGCATGGCCGCCAAACGACTGTCCACTGCGTTTGATTCGGTCACCTTGTACGGCAACGACCCCGACCTGCGCCCCGACATCTACGGCAAGGTGGGCAACAGCGGCGTATCCATTGCCACGCTGGATGACATGAAGGTGCTGTACGGCGGCTTTGACCTGTGCAGCCCCAGCACCAGCGTCAGCATGACCATCAATGGCACGGCGCCCAGCATTCTGGCCATGTTCATGAACACGGCGATTGACCAGAATCTGGACAAATTCAAGGCCGACAATGGCCGCGAACCGACCGACACGGAAAGCCAGAAAATCAGGGAGTGGGTGCAGGAAAACGTGCGCGGCACCGTGCAGGCCGACATCCTGAAAGAAGACCAAGGCCAGAACACCTGCATCTTCTCCACCGAATTCAGCCTGAAGGTGATGGGCGACATTGCCGAATATTTTGTGCACAACCGCGTGCGCAATTTCTACAGCGTGAGCATCAGCGGCTACCACATTGCCGAGGCCGGAGCCAACCCGATTTCCCAACTGGCATTCACGCTCAGCAACGGCCTGACATTTGTTGAAGCGTACCTCGCGCGCGGCATGCACATCGATGACTTTGCTCCGAATTTGAGCTTTTTCTTCAGCAACGGCATGGATCCGGAATACACCGTGATGGGCCGTGTGGCGCGCCGCATCTGGGGGGTGGCCATGAAGGAAAAATATGGTGCCAACGAGCGCAGCCAGAAGCTCAAGTACCACATCCAGACCTCGGGGCGCAGCCTGCATGCGCAGGAAATCCAGTTCAACGACATCCGCACGACGCTGCAGGCGCTGATCGCCATTTACGACAACTGCAACAGCCTGCACACCAATGCGTTTGACGAAGCCATCACCACGCCGACCGAAGATTCCGTGCGCCGCGCCATGGCCATCCAGCTCATCATCAACCGCGAATGGGGCCTGGCCAAGAACGAGAATCCGTCCCAAGGCGCGTTCATCATCGAAGAACTCACCGAGCTGCTGGAAGAGGCGGTGCTGATGGAGTTTGAGCGCATCGCCGAGCGCGGCGGCGTGCTGGGCGCGATGGAAACAGGTTATCAGCGCGGCAGGATTCAAGACGAATCGATGCATTATGAAATGCTCAAACACACCGGCGAGCTGCCCATCATTGGTGTGAACACCTTCCGCAACCCGCATGGCGACGCCGTGCAGGACAAGCTGGAGCTGGCCCGCTCCACCGACGAAGAAAAGCAAAGCCAGCTTAAGCGGCTGGCTGACTTCCACGCGCTGCACGCCAGCGAATCACCCGCCATGCTGAAACGCCTTCAGCAGGCAGTGATTGAGAACAAGAACGTGTTTGAAGTGCTAATGGACGCGGTGCGCGTCTGCTCGCTGGGGCAGATTACGAATGCGCTGTTTGAAGTCGGGGGGCAGTATCGGCGCAATATGTGAGCCCGGCATGGAGAGACTTCACGTCATTCACCGCATGATGGCGGAATGTCAAGGCTTCAAGTATTTCTTGTAGAGCGCCTTGGACTCTGCGGGGAAGAACTTGCCCGCAGTGCTGCTGTCAATTTCAGACACGTACTGCCAGCCGAAGAAAAGAATGTGGTCGTATTGGTCTGAATAACCGAGCTGCTCTGCAACAAAGCTGTTGAACGTGAGCTGATCCCAATCGACAAATTTGAAGGCTTGGGCAATGAACCACGTCTCTACCTTGGGGTTGGCCTGCTTGGCCATGCTGTTGAACGTGCGTGACCAGCTATGCAAATACTGGATGCTGGATAGGTCGCCAAGCCAGTAGGGGTCGGTGCCAACCCAATCGACCAGGGCTACCGCTTTGAGCGAATAGGCCAGTGTGTTCGGGTGCCCCTGCGCAGCATAGGGTGTGACGGTAATTCCAATGGACGACTGGGGAATGTGCTTTCGCACCAATGCGATAGCCGCTTTCAGCACGACGAGTTGCCGCTCCAGAGATGCCACGCTGTCGCCAGGATCCGAGGGCGTCCAAAACACCTCGTCGGTGATCAGCACCCGTATGCCGGGAACCAGCAAGTCCTTGTTGTCGCTGGCGTACTGAATCAGTTTTTGTTCAGCATCGGGGGCGAGCGCGCTGCGAAGATTGCCCAGTGAATCGGTGATGCCGTGCATGAACAGCAGGTCAAGAAGGTTCGTCTTGCCTGACGCCTGTATGGCGCGCGACGTTGGCAGGTTGCCGGCGTATCCCGCATTGATCTTGAGCTCCGAGGTGGCCAACTCTGACGGTGATGAAAATATTTCACCCACCAACCGTGCAACAACCGGCGGCACGGGGCTCACGGGAATGCTTGACGAAGAGCCGCCGCCGCAAGCCGCAAGGCAAGCGACTGACAGCAGGATGATCAGCAGTTTCTTCATGGCTTTTGTGATCTGGGTGTTTTGATGGGATGTAGCCGTTTATTTCAACAGGTTTCAGGAAATTTCATAATTTTTAGGAAGATTTAATAAGTTTTAGGCTTTTTTTAAGGACTTGGCTGACCATGCGATTGAATACTCGGCCTATCCGATCACTGTTTGAGATCCCACAAACATCTCATTCAAACGGAGGGTGTTAGCAGTAGCAATACTTAAAGGAGTTCCAAATGGCTAAAACGTTCAATGACCCGCTTTTTGCGTCTGAGTGGTACCTGGTCAACACCGGGCAGCGCGGTGGCACTTCCCGACTTGACATCAATGTGCTCTCGGCGTGGGATACCTACACTGGCAAAGGCGTCGTGGTCGCCGTCAACGATGACGGCATTGACCTTACCCAACCCTCGCTGGTCGCCAACCTGCTGCCCAATCTGGCCTTTGACGCGGTGCGCGGCACCACTGGACAGGGGTTCGTCGGCGCGGGTAATTCCCACGGTACGGTGGTCGGCTCCATCGTCGGCATGGCGGGCAACGACGGCATAGGCGGTGTTGGGGTCGCTTACGACGCCAAAATTGTGCCGGGCTTGGCCATCGCGGCTGGGGCCAACTCCGCCAACCTCTTTCTCGCCAACCTGGCGGCAGGTGCCGGCGTGAGCGTTAACTCGTGGGGACAAGACCCGGCGTTTGCCGAGAACTTCGGCGCTTCGGGCTCTCAGGCTGATCGCGATTGGGGTGCGGCACTGGTACGCGCCGCCAGCGAAGCCCGGGGCGGCTTGGGCATGGTGATCGAGGTCTCGGGCGGCAACGAGCGTGCCAACCACGCCGACACATCCTTGTCCAACTTCACCGGCAGCAGGCTCACCATCGCCGTCGGCGCTGTGACAGAGACGGGGGCCGCTACAGCGTATTCCACTGCCGGCGCCAGCCTATTGGTGACCGCGCCGGGCGGCGTTTCCAGCGGAGCCCAATCGGACAACCAGGGCTTCGGGATTCCTTCGGCCGACGTACAGGGCGCCGCCGGCTACAACACGACTGCGGGCGCTGACGGTGACTATGCGTATCAAAACCAGGGCACGTCCTACTCTGGCCCCATGGTAGGAGGCGCTGCCGCACTGATGCTGCAGGCTAACCCCAAGTTGGGTTTTCGGGATGTCTCCACCATTCTGGCGCTCACCGCGCGCAAGGTAGATGTCGCCAACACCAGCTGGACGCAAAACCACGGCAGCGACTGGAACTTGGGCGGCATGCATTTCTCCCGCGATTTTGGTTATGGCCTGATGGACGTTTCGGCAGCGGTTCGCTTGGCAGAATCGTGGTTCCGGCCTGCCGGCACCGTCGCCAACTGGCAAAGTGCAGAAGGCGTCTCAACGGCTCCCAGCGGGGCGATCCCGGACAACAGTGCAGCGGGGTTCACCGCCACAGCCATCGTGACCCATAACGTGCGCATCGAGCGCATGGAGTTTGACCTGAACCTCACTGCCGCAAGCCCCAGCCAGCTAAATGCCACCATCACCTCACCCGGCGGAACCACCGTAACCTTGTTCGACCAACCGCTGACGCGCAACCTGGTTCAAGGCGCGCCGGACCTGACCACAGCCGAGCCAGGCTGGCCATCCACTTTCACCATCGGCTCGACCGCGTTCCTGGGCGAAATCAGCGATGGGACCTGGACCCTGAAGGTCACTGACAAAGTCTCAGGGCAAATTGCGACGTTCAACAGCCTCACGGTACGGGCCTGGGGGTCGCCTGTCACGGCGGACTCGCAGTATATTTTGACCAACGAGTTTGCGGCCGCCAACCCGACGCTGAACGACACCGGCGGCATTGATACCTTGAACGCCGCAGCCGCCGCCACCGCTGTGCGTCTTGACTTGGTAGCCGGGCACAAATCCAACGCAGGCACGGGGGAGTTGACCATTGGCATCGGTTCGGTCATTGAAAATGCCATCGGCGGTTTGGGTGACGACGTCCTGATCGGCAACGCCGCCAACAATCTGCTGCGTGGCAACCGGGGCAACGACACGATTGATGGGGGCGCCGGCATTGACACGGCTATTTTTACCGGAGCCCGTGCAGCTTACACAGTAGCCGCCACAGCCACCGGATTCACGGTGAGCGGCACGACTAGCCAGGACGGCGTTGACACGCTGTCAAATATCGAGCGCCTGCAGTTCTCGGATGACAGAGTGGCGTTTGACACGGCTTTGGGGCAATCGGCAGGCAACTCAGTGCTTTTGCTGGGCGCTGTTTTGGGCAACACCCTGCTCCAATCGAAAAAACCGTTGATCGGCACCGTGACCGATCTTTATGACTCGGGCCTCTACTCAACCCAGATTTTGGCCGGGGCGCTGATGCGTTTGCCAATATGGGGATTGTTGGCCAATGGCGGTGCCGAGACCGCTACCAACGCCCAGATTGCAAACTACCTGCTGACAACGGTGAACAAGACTGCGCCAAACGCCGCTGCGTTGGCTACCGCAGTTGCATCGCTGGATTCGGAAGGTGGCATAGCCCAAGGCAACTTCCTGTGGCATTTGGCTGAATCGTCAAACAATCAAATCCAAGTGGGGCTTGTCGGCCTGGCCGCCACGGGCATTGATCTCGGCCCGCCAGTTTTTTGATGCAGCACTCAGGCGGCAAACTCCAGCCCCGTTGTCGCCAGCCCGACCAAACCCACTTGCGTCTGATTCGTTGCGGATTCAGCCAAGTGCCACAGGAAGCTGCCCTGCGCGGCGCCCGTCTCGGTGTCCAGTGCAGTAACGGCAACCGCCAGTGACGTGGCGTCTGGCGTGGCTTTGTTCACCGTTGCAAGCAAGTAACCAGCAATCTGTGCATTAGTGGCAGCGGCCTGTCCGCCATTGGCCAGGGCACCCCAAATGTCGAGCCGCATGATGGCGCCTGAAAGCTGTTGCAGGGTGAAACCTTGGTCGAACAGGTCAATCGCAGTCCCGATCAGAAGTTTCTTGGTCGCCAGCAAGTCCTTGCCCAACACTGCACCCAGCAACAGTTGGGCTTCACCGCCAGACTCTCTCGCGCCCACATCCAGGGCAATGGCGCCGTTGGAGAACTTGAGCCGCTCCACGTTTTGCAACGTGTCAATGCCCGCCGCGCCGGTGATGTCAGCCACGGAGAAGCCGTTGCTGGTTTTGGCCAGTGTGTAGTTCAAGCGCGGGCCTGCGTACAACGCGGTGTCAATGCCCGCGCCGCCGTCGATGGTGTCGTTGCCACCTTGCCCATCAATCGAATTATTCAGGGCATTGCCAACAATCACATCGGCTGCCGCACTGCCCACCGCATTTTCGTACTCGCCGTAAAACCATCGAAGGCTGGCGGGGTCCTTGCCCAGGTTGATCATGGCGTTTGAATCTGCGGCGCTCATCGCAACTCCGACCCAGTGCGCTGCCCCCGCGATGATTGTGCCCATGTTCAAGTAGGCGCCCTGGGCATAGTTGGCCAGATTGATGGTGTCCGTGCCGCCGGTGTCAAAGTAAGTGCGGTAGGAGTTGACGCCCCCATCGCCGCCTGGCGTGATGACATCATTGCCAGCGCCTGAGGTTCCGCCGCCTTCGCCGTAGGCGCTTTGCAGCGCGATCACGTCCAGGATCATGGGCGTTTGCGCAAAGGTATCTGGCGCGCCGGCTGGCGTCTGGTCGTCGTAAGACATGATGGAAAAATATTCCTTGTTCATGTCCAGCGCGCTGTTGATGCGAAAGCCGAGCTGCGCAAAACCTGTCCCCGTGATGGCGGCGAAATCCGCGGTCAGGGTGGTGACGCCGCGCGCAATGGAACTGTGCGGATGCGACAAGCCAAGCGAATGCCCCATTTCATGCATCAACGCATGAAAACCAAACGTTGAAGAATCCAGGCTGATATCGTTGCTCAATCCACGCGAGCCGAAGCCATTGACATTGAGAACGATGTCACCGCGACCTCCGGCATAGCCAAAATCCGCATCGCCGTTCAACGCGCTTTCGCCTGAAAATGGCGCATCCCGGCGGTAAATCAGGCTGATGTTGATGTCGGATGCGAATCCCACATTGGCAGGCGACAGGCCGGAATCATTGGCCACTGATGCGAATTTCAAATTGATGAAATTTGAATACGTGGCCGCAATCAGGTTGACATTCGCAAGTTGTGCGGCCGTCCAATTGCCATTGCCCGAACTCAACGAGGTATAAACATCCGCTGAAATTGCCGGGAACGCGTTGAGGTATTGGGCGTACGTAAAGCTGTCCGACACGGACACGTTCACCGTGCCAGCCAACTTGAAATTGCCACTGCCGAAGGCATCAAAGTTGAACAGCGCTTTTGCAATGAGGCTCGTAGGCGTGTACGGGGTGAAGATTGCCATGGTCAGCCAGATTCTCCCCTACCTTGAAGGCATTCGCTTAACCGCCAAACTCCAGCCCGGTCAATGCCAGCCCAACCAGTCCGACCTGGGTCTGGTTGGCAGCCGATTCCGCCAGATGCCACAGAAAATTGCCTTGCGCTGGCCCGGTCTCGGTGTTTAAGGCTGTGACAGCGGCGGCAAGTGTTGCCGCGTCAGGCGCAGCTTTGTTCACCGTTGTCAGCAGGTAGTTTGCGATTTGCGTGCTGGTCGCACTGGGCTGGCCCCCATTGGCCAGGATGCCCCAAATGTTCAGCCGCATGATGGCGCCGGAGAGTTGCTGGAAGGTGTACCCCTGGTCAAACAGGTCAATGGCCGTTCCGATCAGCGGCTTCTTGGTGGCCAGCAAGTCTTTGCCCAGCACCGCGCCCAGCAGCAGTTGGGTTTCTCCTGCCGACTGCGCGGGGCCGACGTCCAGAGCAATGCCACGGTCAGAGAACTTAAGGCGCTCCACATTTTGCAGGGTATCGGTTCCTTCCAGCCCCGAGTTGTCAGTCACCGTAAAGCCGCCGCCGGTTTTTGTCAGCACATAGTTCTGACGGCTGCCGCTGTACACAGCGACGTCAGTGCCTGTGCCGCCATCAATGGCATCATTTCCACCCAAACCGGTGAGTGTGTCGTTGCCAGCGCCGCCGCTCAGCGTATCTGCGCCATTGCCGCCTAAAAGGTTGTCGGCCCCCGCCGTGCCGGTCAAGGACACGGGAATGCTTGACACTTCGTTGGACTGGTTTATCGTGATGTACGCCCAGTACACATTGGCGCCTCCTTTGCCATCACTGACACGGTAGCCAAAGCTGTCTTCACCGGTGTAGGCCGAATTGGGGACGTAGGCATAGCTGCCCGTTGCGCTGACGGTCACACTGCCGTGGACGGCTTCAACCGACTTGCTGTATGACGTGGCTGTCCGCAACTGGTCACTGGGGTCCGGCAGGGTTCCTTGTGCGGCGACACCCTTGTCAGTCGTGAACTTGATGTCAGCTGCAACGGCCGATGCGCCCAGATTGACGTCGCCATCGTCAAACGAAAGGCGTTCGATATTGAGCAGGGTGTCAAAGCCACTGACGCCATCGCGTGCGGCCACAAATACCTTGCCAAAACCACTGCTCACAAAGTAGTCGCTCCGCTTGCCCGCAAACACGGCAATGTCAAAACCGGCACCCCCATCGATCCAATCATTTCCGCCACGGCCATACAGCGCGTTGGCTAGCGCATTGCCAACCAGCACATCATCCAAATTGGAGCCAATGGCGTTTTCAATCACCGTGCCCACGGCGATCCCCAGGTTTTCAACTGGTGCCAGGCCGTCACGGCTCAAACCCACGCTGCTGAGATGCGCAGCGGCCAGGTCAATTGACACGCCAACTTGGGACGCTGTGGCGTCAATCGTGTCAATGCCGCCGACGTCAATCAAGGTGCGCTGCGCCAATGCGTCAGCCCCACCCACTGGGTAAACGGTATCACCGCCATTGACAGCCTTGCTGCCGTAAAGATACTGCAGTGCGGCGACATCGAGCACGCCCCAGTCGGCGCGAAACAGGCCATCGACTGATGCGGTGCCCGACATCACGCTGAAACTTGTTTTGTCATCCGCTGCGCGCAGTTGCTGCGCCCAGGCATCGCCCGCATCCACATTGCGCGGATGGCGCAAGCCCAAAGCATGGCCCAGCTCGTGCAGCAGCGCGGCGTAGCCTTCTGTGCCGGGGGACAGCGCCAGCATTGAATCGGAGTCAATCCAGATGTCACCCGCCGTGGGGTTGGCGGCAGACACATCTGGCATGAAGGCCACGCCTTTGGTGGCACTTTGGGCGCTGACGCCAAAGCGAATTTGCCCATTGGTGGCACCTGCCTCAGCCACTTCGGTGAAGGTCAGGCCGGTCACTGCGCTGGTGCTGTTGAGCAAGTCACGCACTGTTTGGCGCTCGGTCGCATTGAAACTTCGAAAACCGGTGGCGCCCGGGCCTGATGCTGGCGCGCTTTCTACAAAACTGAAGCTCACGCCCACAGGGGTCCCCATGGCCGCAGCGGAATTCCATCGCTGGGTGGCCGCGCCAGTCAATCCCTGCTCAGCCATGGCCTTGGGGCTCATGAAGTCGGCAATGTCAAAGTCGTGGCCGACGGTACCGTCCCAAAAACTCAAGCGTTCAACGTTGGCGAGTTCATACCGAAGGTTTTTGTCGGTTTTCGATGTGATGGTTGCCAACGCGCCGTCGATGGAGACCGCAATGTTGTAGTTGCTCAGGTCCGTCGGATCTCCGGCTGTCCAGCCCAAGCCCACAGTGTCAATGCCGCCACGGCCATCAATAGTGTCTTTGCCGCCATTGGGCCAGAAGGTATTGTTGCCTGCATCGCCCAAAAAGCGGTCATCGTGAAAACTGCCATGCGCGCCTTTAAATATTCCAACTAAAGTATCACGTGAGCCCCATCCATCATCAGCGTAACCCGCAGCCAGGTCCACCACCACGCCGGCGGGCGAGTCCCAAAACGCCACTTCCAGTGTGCGCCATGTGTCGGCGGACACGAGGTGCTCAATGATGTCAACCCCGGCACCTGGCACCGCCGTGCCGTTGTACATGCGGATAGTGTCGTTGCCACCCAAACCGCGATACGTATTCCCCTCACCCGGACCTTGTGCGGTCTGGTCGTAAACGTCTGCCTGCTCTGTACCAAGAATGTCCATGGTCTTGCCCCCTCTTTATTTGCTTCTTTTTGAAGGTCTAAGCGCTTAACAGGCTTAGTGTTTTTTGAGGAAAATTCTTCAGGTTGGGAAACACATCCAGCTGCGACGCTGCGGGTAACCCCATCCATTGCATCATCTTGGCCCCCACCTGGTCTACCGATGTGGTGGGTACAAAGCGCCCGCCGCGTTGCGGGTCCGCATCGTCTGCCCCACCCAGCACCAGGGCGGGCAGTTGCCCCAGCACCTGTCCGCCAGCCACCGCACCGCCCATGGCAAACCAGTGGCTGCCCCAGGCATGGTCTGAGCCGCCGCCAGAAGCCGGGCGCAAGGTGCGGCCAAATTCGCTCATCACCAGGGTGGTGACATCCAGGTTCAACCCGGCGGCCTGGTTGGCCTGGTCGAATGCCGCAAGCGCCTTGGCCAGAGTGCTAAGCTGGCTGTCCTGGCTGGTCGCCCCGCTGCCCTTTTGCCCGGTATGGGTGTCAAAGCTGCCCCAATTAATCAGAAAAACCTGGCGCTTGTAACCGGAAGACTTGAACACCGGCAACACTGAGGCCAGCGATTTCAATCTGGTCGCCAGCGGATCGCTTTCAAAGTTCGCCTGCGGCGTGCCAGCCTTCAGGAACGCCTGGGTAAACAGGGTGGACTCTGCGACGCCACCGCCAAAAGTGCGTGCGTATTCAGCTTCATAGGCGTTGGTAAATTGCCATTGAGCCATGCGGTTGAGGGATTGGGCCCAAAATTGCTCGGGATGGGCCAGATCCGCATTGCCCCAGTAGCGTGGGCCGCCATTGCTCATGAAGGCTACGCGCGACTGCTTGCCCAGCACCAGGGTACGGTTGGAGTCAAACGTCACAGCCCCCAACGCATTTTTAAGGTTGCCAGGCATCTGCTCCAGCGCACGCCCAGCCCAGCCACTGGCATCGGCGTCACCCATCCATCCTTGGGTCATGTTTTGCTGGTCGCTGTGCGACAGCAAATAAGGCGGCAACTCAACGCTATGGGCAATGACTTGCTGGGCAGTGGCAGGCACTACCAGTGGCCCGGCATTGGCAATCCAGGCCAGGCGCTGCTGGTTATACAGCGCTGCCACAGGCGCCAAGGCGGGGTGCACGCCAAAGGTGTGTCCGGCGCTGCTGCCAGCCAAAGCCACCAGGCTGTCTTTGGCCAACGCCAGGTCAGGCCGGGCACGGCTGTAATCAAGGTACGCGCCGTCTGTCGGCACAAGGGTATTGTTGCCGTCGTTGCCGCCCGTCAAAAACACAACCACCAGGGCCCGGTAGTCGCCGGTTGCGGCAGAGCCCGGCAAGCTCAACGACCCCAAAAGGCCCGCAGCACCTAGCGCGACGCCAACAGGTGCACCGGATTTCAAAAAAAGGCGGCGTTTCATTTGATGACCCCAAAGTAAGGTGTGGACAGGGCAAATTGCAACAGCACCATAGCGGCCCTGTCCGGTGAATCCCAGGTTTGAGACACAGCCAGGCCAGCCAAATTACTGCGCAGCGTGGGCGGCATGGCACCCCGGAACCAGCGGGTGCTGATTAAATCGATCAGGTCTTTGGGAGACTTGGAAAACGCCTGTCCAAGGGTGGCGACATCACAACCTGATTGGGTTGTGTTGGTAATGTTCCGGTTGGGGTCCAACAACAGGTATGTCAGCGTGCCAAGCCTATTCGTTAGCTCATCGGTCGTCAAAAGCTTTTGCTCCGGGGCCAGCAAATTGCTGCCGGGTGCACGGTCTCCTGCTTGGTAAAAGCTGAAAATGCTGGGCGGAGCGGTAGGGTTTTGATTGCTCGGCGTCACTGTATTGCCATCGGCGTAGCGCAGAATTTCTTTGCAACCGAGGCCTCGTTGAGTCGCAGTTAACCAGAGCACTGGCTCGCGCAATTTGCCAAAAGACGCAGTATCTGCACCCGGCAGGTCCCCACGCCGTGCCTCCGCATCCAGCAGAACAGCGCGAATCAAGGCCTTCATGTCACCCGCAACGCCCTGGCCATTGTTGCGAAAGACGGCGGCCACCCTTGCAATGTATTGCGGAGTAGGATTACTGGTTACAAGATGCTGGATCAGCCGCAAGCTGACGAAGGGCGCAACGTTGGGGTGCTGCATCAACACTGTGATAACAGCGTCCAGGTCTTGAGGAGCATCCTTTCCGGCAGCAAACGGCGCTCCCAAGATTTTCTTGGCTCCACTGTCATGCTGCGACGCCTGACTTTCTGGCACCATAAGGAAGCCCGAATTGGTGGAATTCGATGACGGTACTGGAGGATTGCTCGGCGCGAAGCGCCAGCCCGTCAGCGCCCGCGCCAATTCCTCAACGTCTTTCTGAATATAGGTTTCCTTAGTCTTACCCTGTGCATCCCGCACCATAGACCCGTCGAGGTTGAGTTGCACAACCCCCAGCGTGAACAACTGCATCAACTCACGGGCATAATTTTCGTTGGGCGTGCATTGCGGGCATTGTGTTGTTGTGGGGCGGTTGATGTTGTTGTTGAGATACCAACCCATAGAGGGATGGACCGAAAGCTCACGAAGAAAGTCGCCATAGTTTCCAAACGCGTACCTCTGGAGAAGGTTGTAATGATCGATTCGAATCGAAGTGTTGCCATCGCCCACGGGAATGAATTCAAAAACTGACCAAGCGACCCTTTGCCTGAGTTGGTCGGTCGACGACAGATTGCGTCGCCAAAACTCTTGCCTGTAGTAAGCCATTGCTCGAGCCCCTGCAGCGGGGTCATCGGTGTCGTAATTAATCACCCACGACGGGGGCACAATCTGCGACACCGGCAGAGCAAATTGCCCCTCGATCCACGCGGGTAAGCCTTGTTGTTGAAGTTCAGCAACCAGCGCTGGCGTAGCCCCAAAACTCACTTGATCAGTCGCGCGTGCCGCCGCATACAAACTCATTTTGACCGCCGCGACGGGTTTGACCTGGCCTGCCGAGGGCGATGCTTCAGCCGCTGCAACGGCCGTTGCGAATGTTGCAGCGGTAGCCGCTGTAGCAGGCGCGTCGCCGCGACCCCCGCCGCAAGCGCCCAGCAGGGCCACTGAGGCGGCCAACGCAAGCTTCTCAATAGGTCGATACCGGATGCACAATTTCATTTGATGACTCCAAAGTAAGGCATGAAAGCAGGGACTGAGTGAATCGCGTCATTCAATATAAAACAAACCACCGACCCGCACTGCGCATATCTGCCGCCGCGTTACCGCCGTTTAGCCGATGCCGTATGTTTGCGTGATTGGCGGCCTTCCACCTCGATATTACGATGCCGCCGCCATTTGCGCATCCTCCATATTGATGATTTTTAGAGAGTCTTTCCCGATGGAAAAATGCCCCCAAAACCATGCCAGTCCGTGCACACCGCTGTAGGACAACGCCGTTGCCGTGTAGGACCGCGCCGCTTGACGCCGCCATTTCGTATTGTTACAAACAGACATGGATAGCCTGATTCGAAAAGTTGAGTTGCGACTGCGTGCCGTGCCGGTGCCGGTGGCGCTGCATTTGCCCACGGGGCGGCAGGTGGGGCCTGCGGGCGCGGCGGTGCGCCTGTCGTTTTCCAACTGGTCCAGCCTGGCCACCATGGCGGCTGGCAAGATTGGCGGCATGGCCGAAGATTTTGTGGAAAGCCGGCTCACGCTGGAAGGGCGCATGCGCGAGTTGATGGCAGTTGCGGCCAACCTGCTGACCGGCACGCCCACCAGCAGCGACACGCGCTGGTGGACGCAGGTAATGCGCCGGGCCAAGTCTGCAGCAGCGCACTCTTCTGAGCGCGACGCCACTCAAATCCAGTTCCACTACGACGTGTCGGATGATTTTTATGCCCTGTGGCTGGACCCGCGGCGGGTGTACTCCTGCGCCTACTACCGCGAAGACAGCATGTCACTGGCACAGGCGCAGGAGGCCAAGCTGGACCTGATCTGCCGCAAGCTGGCCCTTCAACCCGGTGAGCGCTTTCTGGACATTGGCGCGGGCTGGGGCGCGCTGCTGCTGTGGGCGGCCGAGCACTACGGCGTGGACGCAACCGGCATCACGCTGTCAAGAAACCAGCATGCGCATGTGCAGGAGTTGGTCAAGTCCAGAGGCCTTGAAGAACGGGTGCGCATGGAGCTGCTGGACTACCGCAACATGGATGCATCGCGCACTTTCGACAAGATTGCTTCAGTCGGCATGTTCGAGCACGTGGGCCACGCCAACATGACGGCTTACTTCAACAAAGTATGCAGCCTTCTCAAACCTGGCGGCATGGTGTTGAACCACGGCATTACCGCTGGCGGGCTGGACTATGGCCAGCTGGGCGCGGGCTTGGGCGACTTTATCGAAAAATACATCTTCCCCGGCGGCGAACTGCTGCACATCAGCCAGGTGCTGCGGGACTTGGCGCACGGCGGGCTGGAGATGGTGGACACTGAAAACCTGCGGCCGCACTACGCCCGCACGCTATGGGCCTGGTCGGACGCTCTGGAGGCGCAGCTGGATGCCGCGCAGTGTGTGCTGGCATCCACCACCAATGCCGTGCGCAGTGGCAAGATTCTGCGCGCGTACAGGCTGTATCTTGGCGGCAGCGCCATGAGTTTTGAGCAGGGCTGGATTTCACTGCACCAGATACTGGCCGTGCGCCCAGCGGGCGACACCGCAGTGGGCGTGATGAAGGGCGCACAATCCTCTTACCCCTTCAACCGCAGCTACATTTACCGGTGACCCCATCACCACCCATGCCACCTCTGCACTCCCACCATGCTCTACAAATTCAAGTCCAAAGCCACCGGCGACGTCATCATGCTGCAGCCAAACGGCGAAAAAGTGCTGTCCATCATTGGCAAGGACAGCGGCGCGCAAGGCATCATCCTGCCCGCGCAAATGAAGGCCGCGATTGACGCGCTGAATGCCGCCGTGGTGCAAGAAGAGGCTGATCAAAAGGCTGCCAGTGCAGCGGTTCAAGCAGAGGGCAAGGTGGTGCCCCGGCTTGAAGGCGTCTCATTGCGCCAGCGGGCTCACCCGTTCATCGAGATGCTGCGCACGTGCGACAAGGCGGGCCAGGAGATTGTCTGGGGGGTTTAGCTTGAGGAAAGCCAGCGCGGTCAATCGACCTTGGCGCCTGACGCCTTGACCACCGGGGCCCATTTTTTGATTTCAGAATCGATGAACTTGGCAAACTCCTGCGGTGTATTGCCGCTGGGAATCGCTCCCTGCGCCAGCAGCTTCTCCTTGACTGCTGGGCTGGCCAGCGCTTTGGCAACCTCCTGCTGAACCCGGTTGACCACATCCGGCGGGGTGCCTGCGGGTCCCAGCAAACCAAACCAGCTGCTGGCGTCGAATCCCTTGAGCCCGGCCGCCTCGTCCATGGTTGGCAGTTCAGGAATGGCACCCGAGCGCTGCGCGCTGGTGACGGCAAAACCTGTGAGCTTGCCGCTCTTGATTTGCGGCAGGGCTGAGGGCAGGTTGTCAAACATCACATCCACGTTGCCGGACAAAAGCCCCAGCAAAGCGGGGCCAGAGCCGGTGTAAGGGATGTGCGTCATGAAAGTGCCGGTCATTGCCTTGAACAGCTCTCCCGACAGATGGATTGACGTGCCGTTGCCGCTGGACGCCATGTTGAGCTTGCCGGGGTTGGCACGGGCGTACTTGATGAAGTCTTTGACTGTGTTGATCCCCTTGGCTTTGGCCGCCTCGGCATTCATGATCATCACGTTGGGCACGCCGGCCACCAGCGTGATGGGTACAAAGTCTTTTTGCGGGTCAAAAGGCATCTTGCTGTACAGCGACTTGTTGATGCCGTGCGTGCCCACGGTGCCCATCAGCAGCGTGTAGCCATCGGCGGGCGACTTGGCCACCACGTCTGCGCCCAGGTTGCCACCAGCACCGGCCCGGTTGTCAACGATGAACGGCTGTGGAAATGCCTTGGACAGCTCGGTGGCCATGGCGCGTGCCAGCAGGTCGGTGGTGCCGCCGGGCGCAAAGGGCACCACGATCTTGACTGGCTTGGCGGGCCAGGCGGTTTGGGCCAGCGCATTGCCACTTGAGAAATTTGCTATAACTATAGAAGCTAACTGTGCAATACCGACAAGGGATAAGCGGCGATTTTTTCCTAAAATTGACATAAAATTGCTCCGAAAGTTGGAGTTGCGACAAAACGTGACGAGTCCCACTTCATGATAGCCCCAACCGGTTCATGCAAGCGACTCCATCTGCCTTGCCAGCCCGGACGACTGGCCAGACCAAAGCCCGGCTTTGCTCGGGAATACCCTAATTTCCAGAATGGTAACGATCGTTACTATTACAGACATGGAATCCCTTTACTCCCTTCAAGCGCAAGGTCGCGTTCACGTGTTTGACATGGCCGCCGTGCCCTGGCAGGCCACCGCGAATAGCGGCCTTTGGCTCAAACCGGTGCGCACCGACGAAGCCCAAGGCCATTTTCTCGGCTTGGTGCGTTTTGACGCGTTTGCGCGCAGCGGTCTGCACCAGCACCGGGGCGTTGCCACCAGCCTGGTCATCCAGGGCGGTTTGACGGATTACCACGGCCCGATTCACCTGCATGAGGCGGGCATCAATGTTTTGGGGTCGACCCATGATGCGATGGCTTACGAAGACACGGTGCTGGTGTCGCGGCTGGAAGGCGCAGTCATCTACCCGCCTGCGAGCAGCATCAGCGGCGTGCATGCAGGCTCCCGTCACGAAGATTTTTGCAACCCCGATCCGTCGATTGCGCCGGAGATCAATGTGCCGGTGGACCAGCAGCCAGCGCACGCCACGGGTTTTGCAGGCATCACACGCCAAGGCATTTTTGACTATGGCGGCACTGGCTCCGATCACCGCATGGTTCAACTGAAATTTCGGCCGGGCGCAACTGCGGGATTTAAGGTCACGCATTTGACTGAATTCTGGGTGCGTGGCGGAAATCTTCTGGTCAACCAGCAAAGCGCACAAGCCAATGCCTTCGTGGTGTGCGAAGCGGGCGCCCAGGTGAACCTGGCGGCACCGTTTGGCGCGTTGTTGATGGGCTGGGCCGAAGGTCGCGAACGGTTTGGAGATGCCGACGCCACGGCCAATGCACATGCCTCTCCCGACTTATTTGGGTTCGGACGACTTCAAGGCTAGCACCAGCTTGTCAAGCGTGTGGCCCATCGCCTTGAGTTCTTGGGCAGATACCCCGTTGAAAAGCTCGGTTTCGCGCTGAACGGCGTGGCCGCCTATACGGGCGAACAGCTTGCGGCCGGCTGCCGACAGATACACCTGGCTGCGACGCTGATCGCTCGAATCACTCTTGAGCACCACGCGGTCCAGGCGGCCAAGGCCAGACAGCGCACGGCTGACGGACATCTTGTCAAGCCCTGTGGCCTCCGCAACCTCGGTGGCGGCGCTGCCCGGGTGTGACGCCAGCACCACCATCACACGCCATTCATTGAGTGTGAGTTGATGCGCTTTGCCCATCCCTGCCTGGAAAGGTCGCGCTGTGAGGTTGACCACGCGCACCAGCTTGAAGAAGAGCGACGAATCCAGGGGCAGTAGTTTGTGGGGTGACGGTGAAGTGTCAACGGCGGCTTGCAGTAAGGGTTTGGGCATCAGGCTCTGCGGTCAGGCTGTGGGGTCAGGTTTCAGAGTCAAGCTTTTCTCGATTTTTCAATCACCGCCTCAACCTTGGCCAGCAGGGCCGCATCGGTTTGCACCTTCCATCGCGCATAGGTGCGGCGCGTGGCGATTTGCCAGAGCTGCATTTCCTCGGTTGTGGGCACATGCACCTGTACGCCCAGAGCCTTGACGCGCTCTACATCCTGCGCAAACAGGGTGCGAACAAGAACGACCTGCTGCCGGGCCGCATCGATACCCGCTTCGCGCACGATTTTCTGGTCGGCGGGCGTCCAGCTTTGCCACACCGGCGCAGCAATGGCAAACAGCAAAATATCGTTGGAGTAGTTCCATTTGGTAACGAATTTTTGACCCAAGGTATGCACCTTGGCGGCCAGAAAAACCTCCAGCGGGTTTTCCTGCGCGTCTACCGCGCCAGAGGCCAGGGCGGGCTGCGCATCCGCCCAGCCCATGAAGGTCGGGTTGGCTCCCATGCCGCTCATGATCTCACCGTACATGGGACTGCCCACCACGCGGATTTTGATGCCCTTGAGGTCATCAGGCTTCAAGATCGGGCGCTTGCTGTTACTGATTTGCCGGTAGCCAGTCTCACCCACCGCCAGCGGCTCGGCACCGGCTTTGCGCACCATGTCGAAGTAGTCTTTTTGCACCACGTCACTGGCCATCACGGCGTCCCAGGCCTTGTGGTCAGGAAAAAGGAACGGCAGGGTGAACACGCCCAGTTCGCGCGCCGTTCCGGTCCAGTTGACGGGCGCGCCGCACAGTACATCAATGATGCCCTGGCGCATGGCCGACAGCTCCCGCGTCTGGTCCCCTTGCACCAGCGACGCACCGGGGTATTGCTTGATGTTGATGCGCCCGCTGGTGCGCTCGCGCACGATGTTTGCGAATATCTCGCCGCCCTTGCCCCAGGCAAAAGCAGGTGGCACCACGGTGCTCATCTTGTACTCGGCCCTGTAGGCGGTTTGGGCAAATGCGTAGCGGGGCAGCGCAACAACAGCGGCCGAGGCGGCCGCAAGGCGCACTAGTGAACGCCTTTTGAGGGCACTCATCGTGTGGATTTTCGTGTCGATCTTCATGTCAATTTTCATGTCGTATCTCCTGAGCCACCACCATCAATAGCCGAGATGGCGCGGCAGCCATAGCGCCAGCTCGGGGTAGAAAAACACCGCCATGATCACCACGAGAAAGCTCACGATAAACCACAGCACCCAGGGAACTGTGCTCTCAATGCTCACGCCCGCCATGCGACAACTCACCATCAAGTTAACCGCCAGCGGCGGCGTGAACTGGGCTTTGGCCACCACCAGTGTCATGAGCACGCCAAACCACACCAGGTCCCACTGGAACGCCAGCGCCACCGGGTACAGCAGTGGTACAAAAATCAGGAAGATCGAAACGCCGTCAATGAACATGCTGATGACCAGCAAGGCCAGCAACACCAGCGCCAACGTGCCCAGGCTACCCAACCCTGCCGCCTTCACCCAGCCGGCAATCGGGTCTGCCACGCCCAGCGTATTGATGGCATAGCTGAAGATGCCGGCCGCACCCAAAATCAGCGTGATCACAGCCGATATCTCTGCTGCTTCCCGAAAGATGCTGTAAAGGTCGCGCCAGCCAATGCTGCGATGAATCACCATGCCGACAAACAGCCCATAGGCTACCGCCGCCACGGCAGCTTCTGTGGGTGTAAACCAGCCGAGGCGCATGCCGCCCAAAATCAGGAACGGGGCTGCCAGCCCCCATGACGCTTGCCTGAGTGAAACCCAAAACGGCGGGCGCGGCATGTCACGCTCTGCAGCGCCCAGACTGTGCCGGCGCGACAGCCAGATGGCCGGTACGATCAGCGCCAACCCGGCCAGGATGCCGGGAATCATGCCCGCTGCGAACAACGCCGGTACTGACGCGCCAGGCACCAGCACGCTGTACACCACGAAGGCAATGCTTGGTGGGATCAAGATGTCCGTAGCAGCAGCCGCGCCAACAATGGTGGCTGAAAACGCAGCCGGATAACCCGCGCGGGACATTGCGGCAATCATCACGCCACCCACTGCTGCCGCGTTGGCCGGCCCCGAGCCGCTGATGCCGCCCAGCACCATGGCCACCAAAATCGCCACCGTGGGCAGCATGCCCGGGCCCCGGCCCACACAGGCAATCGCAAACGTCACCATTCGCTGGGCAACGCCGGAGCGGTCAAAAATCGAGCCAACCAGCACAAACATGGGCAGCGCCAGCAGCGGGTACTTGGCCACCGAAGAGTAAAAGTTTTGCGGCG
Organism: Rhodoferax sp.; assembly: GCA_025358555.1. Lineage (GTDB taxonomy): Bacteria > Pseudomonadota > Gammaproteobacteria > Burkholderiales > Burkholderiaceae_C > JANYCG01. The sequence continues at coordinate 35,799 of JANYJD010000036.1, read as the reverse complement.
CTGCCAGCAGGCCAAACCACTGCGCGTCCCAGTTAGCCCAGGCAATCGACATCAGTCCGCTGGCCGCCAATCCGACAGCAATCGGCACGCCGAGCAGCATCAACCCGATGAATGAGAGCAGCAAAAAGGCGGCAATCATGGCGGCGGGTTTTTTGAAGGCGCAGCTTCTGGCCTCTCGTGCAGCGCGCGCAAAAATGCGCCTGCTGCCCGCCCTGCGATCGCCAGGCACAGCACCGGCATCGCCAGCCCATACCACCACAGGGGAACACCCAGGCCCATGCTGGTTTCAGAGAACTTGTACTGGTCCCAGACCCAGCGCGCAAATAGCGCCGCCAGCAAGGCAAATACGGCACTTGTCGCGAGGCAACTGAACAGCTTGAGGCTGCGCCTTGGAATTTCGTCCCCCTGTGGCGTGCGGCGGTTGAACAGGAATTCAATGCGGATGTGCCGATCCCGCATTGCAATCGCGCTGGCACCGGACAGCGCCATCACCACCATCAGGAATACAGACAACTCCTCGGTCCAGGCAAACGACTCGTCCGTGAAGTAGCGGGTCAACACATTCAGCAAGGTGATGGCCACCAGCAATACCATCGCCGCGACGGCCAGCGCTTCCTCAAGTTTGCCGTCTTTCATGGTTGATTCGTCTGATTGTTAGTGTTAGTTCAGACCTTATAGTAACGATTGTGACTAATATTTTGACTGGGGATTACCCTGCCACCCTCCAGCTCACGACGGAAAAAAAACCGCCCGAAGGCGGCGTTTGGGAGGGCGCGATGACCTGATCAGTCCGCGTACACGCCCGCCGCCTTGATGATGGGGCTGAGCTTGGCAATCTCGGCTGCCACAAACTTCTTGTGCTCTGCGGGTTCCATGCGTTTGTCATGCACCACAATCGCGCCCAGGCCTTCCTGCTTCTTGATGAAATCCGGGTCTTTCAAGGCGACTTTGAGGGCCGCACTGAGCTTGGCCTGGATATCGGCCGGGGTCCCTTTGGGCGCGTACAAACCATGCCAAATGGTGATCTCAAAGCCCTTGAGACCCGACTCCTGCAAGGTGGGAATGTCTTTAAGCACCGGTGTACCAAGGCGCTGGGCTGTGGTCACTGCAAACGCCTTGACCTTTTTTGCCTCAATCTGGCTCGTGGTGTTGGTGGTCTGGTCGCACATCAGGTCAATCTGGCCGCCAATCAGGTCGGTCATGGCCGGAGCCGTGCCCTTGTAGGGCACGGTGGTCATGTCCACCTGCAGGGCATTCTGGAACAGCAGGCCGCACAGGTGCGAAGCAGAGCCCACGCCAGCGTTGCCAAGGTTGATCTTGCCCTTGTTCTGGTTGATCCAGGCTGCCAGCTCTTTGTAGGTGTTGGCGGCCATCATGGGTTTGGCAATCAGCGTCATCGGCACATCATTCACCATGCCCAGATATTCAAAATCGCTGTCTACCTTAAACGGAATGTTGCGAACCAATGTGGGCATGGTGGCCATGCCGATGTGGTGCAGCAGCAGGGTATACCCATCGGGATTGGCCTTGGCCACCTTGTTGGCGCCGATGGAGCCGCCTGCACCCGCTGCGTTTTCAATAACGATGCTCACTCCCCCCAATGGTTTGCGCATGGCTTCGGCCAGGTCGCGGGCCACGCGGTCCGTCGGGCCACCCGCTGCGAAAGGCACCACGATGGAGATCGGCTTGGTTCCGGGGTAGCCTTGCGCGCCCGCCTGGAAACCGGTGAAAACCGAAGCCGCAGCGGCAGCAATAACGAGTAATTTATTCATGTCAAAAATCCTTGAAAACGATGCGGCAAGCGTAAAGGCCACTGGCCCCGCTGGCAATGCGGAAACTACTTAGCGCGCCTTCATAAACCGGGCGATTACTTGTAGCTGCGGGCGTCCTCGATCACCTTGCCGTCATTGGGCAGGCTGCCCACGGCCACCAGCTCAACCTCGCCGCGCAGCTTGGTTACGTCGCGGATCGCGTCACTGATTTTTTGTGCCAGCGCGTCGGGGCCACTGCACGCGGTTTCGACCATCAGCGTCATCGTGTCGTTGGCCATCTCGCCCGCCACGATGAGGCGGGCTCGGGCCACCTCGGGGAAACGTTTGACGATGTCGTCCACCTGCTTGGGGTGCACAAACATGCCGCGGATTTTGGTGGTCTGGTCGGCCCGGCCCATCCAGCCCTTGATGCGGGTGTTGGTGCGGCCAGTGGGGCAGGTGCCCGCAAGCAAAGCCGAAAGGTCGCCCGTGGCAAATCTGATCAATGGGTAGCCGGGGTTGAGCGTGGTCACCACCAGTTCACCCACCTCGCCCGCAGCAACAGGGTCACCTGTGCCAGGGCGCACGATTTCCACAATCACGCCTTCGTCCAGCACCAGGCCTTCGCGGGCGGTGGTCTCGTAGGCCACCAGACCCAGATCTGCCGTGGCATAACTTTGATAGATGTTGAGGCCCCGTTCTGTAAACCAGTCCCGCAAGCTGGGCACAAAGGCCTCGCCACCGACCAGCCCTTTTTTGATGCTGCTGATGTCACTGCCCGCGTCACGCGCCTTTTCAACCAGAATGCGCAAAAAGCTGGGCGTGCCCAGATAGGCGCTGGGTTTCAGGTCGGCGATGGCTTCGAGTTGCTGCTCGGTCTGGCCCACGCCGGCCGGAAACACCGTGCAGCCAATCGCATGCGCAGCCGACTCCATGATGAAGGCTCCCGGCGTCATGTGGTAGCTGAAAGCGTTGTGCACCAGGTCGCCGGAGCGGAAGCCCGCCGCGTACAGGCTGCGTGCGCCGCGCCAGTAATCCCGGCCAGCGCCATCGGGCTCATAGATCGGGCCGGGTGACGCAAACACACGCGGCATGTGGGGGCCGCGTACCAAGGTGGAAAACCCGCCGAACATTTCAACGCCACCCGATTTGGCGCGCGCCGCTTTTTGCCGCTCCAGCAACTCGCTCTTGCGGGTGACGGGCAGTTTTGTCAGCGCGACGCGGCTGGTGACGTTTCCCGCATCGACCCCGCGCAGAACCTCCGCCATCGCAGGCGAATTTTTCTGCGCATGCGCAATTTGCCCCGCCAGCGCCACCATCAATGCCGCTTCGCGCGCCGCCGGCTCACGCGTTTCAAGGGTGTCAAAAAATTCAGTCATGCCAACCACCTCTTGCGCCGTTTGTAACTTTTTCCGTCTTTGAACGACTTGCGCTCGCCACCGCCGACGCCGAGGTAAAACTCTTTCACGTCTTCGTTGTTGGCCAGGTCAGACGCAACCCCGTCCATTACAATGCGGCCGGATTCCATGATGTAGCCGTAGTCGGCGTACTTCAGGGCCATATTGGTGTTCTGCTCTGCCAACAGGAAGGTGACTTTTTCTTTCTGGTTCAGGTCTTTGACGATCTCAAACACCTCCTCCACAATCTGTGGCGCCAAGCCCATGGAAGGCTCATCCAGCAGCACCATCGTGGGGCTGGCCATCAGGGCCCGGCCAATGGCACACATTTGCTGCTCGCCACCTGAGGTGTAGGCCGCCTGCGAGGTGCGGCGGGTTTTCAACCGCGGGAAGTAGGCGTAGACCTTCTCCAGATTTCTTGCGACGTCCGCTTTGGACTTGAGCGTGTAGCCGCCTGTCAACAGGTTTTCTTCAATCGTCAGGTGCGCAAAGCAGTGCCGTCCTTCCATCACCTGCACCACGCCGCGCTGCACCAAGTCTGATGGCGAGAGGTTTTCAATCCGCTCCCCGCGCAGTTCAATCGAGCCCTTAGTCACTTCACCGCGCTCGCCTTTGAGCAGGTTTGACACGGCGCGCAATGTGGTAGTTTTACCAGCGCCGTTGCCGCCCAGAATGGCCACAATTTTGCCGTCAGGCACGGACAGCGACACGCCTTTCAAAACCAGAATGACATGGTTGTAAATGACTTCAATGCCATTGACGTTGAGGACGATGGAAGGGGGTTGCGTCATGGCTTCAATCTTTGACCACATTACTTTTCGCTGTCTTATTCAAGAACGCCGCAGACCGGCTCTGCCGGGCCACTGGCGTTACCCCTGCAAGGGGGAGGGCAAGCGACACGAAGTGCGCGCCGCCCATGGCGGTGTGCCTAACTCTGGCAATCTTCAGGCGTGCGCGCTGTCAATTTTTTGTCGGCAGCGTATTTGGCGGCGGTGGCTTTCACCATAGGCTTGATGATCTGCTCATCGGCCTGCAGCCAGTCAGAAGTGAACTTCCACGCCTTGCCATCCCAGGTGTGGATGCGCGCCCAGGCGGCACCCATGTGGTCGGTGCACGATGTGCTGATCGGGCGCATCACGCCTGCAAAGCCCAGCGCGTCCAGCTTGGCTTGCGTCAGGTTCAGGTTTTCCAGGCCCCAGCGCACTTGCTCACCCGTCATAACCTTGCCTTTGCCGAAACGCTCTTGCGCCGAGCGAATACCTTCGATGCCCAGCATGGCACTCATGGCGCCACGCATATACAGCACCTGGCCGAGTTCGTCTTTCGGGCCGGTGCCCTGGCCTTTGTCATGCACCATGGCCATGACGTCTTTGACCAGCTTGGACTGCGGCTCTGCGCCGTGCTGCATCGTCACCGCGTTGTAGCCTTTGGCTCCTTCGGCCACGTCTTTCACATCAGGTTCAGCACCGGCCCACCACACGCCGTACATTTTCTCGCGAGGGTAGCCAGTGGCCTGCGCTTCTTTGATGGAGGTTGTGTTCATGATGCCCCAGCCCCACAGCACCACGAAGTCTGGCTTGGACTGGCGCACTTGCAGCCATGTGGCTTTTTGCTCCACGCCAGGAGCGGTCACAGGCAGCAGTTGCAGCTCAAAGCCGTGCATTCTGCTTCGCTCCTGCATCAGGGGAATGGGCTCTTTGCCAAACGGTGAATCGTGGTAAACCAGCGCGATTTTTTTGCCTTTGAGCTTGTCAAAGCCGCCTTCTTTCTTGGCGATGGCTTGCAAAATGGTGTCAGCCGCCACCCAGTAGGTGCCCGCAATCGGGAAGTTCCACTTGAAGATGGAGCCATCGGCGCTTTCGCTGCGGCCATAGCCCACGGTGACGACAGACACCTTGTCAGCGGGCGCTTTTTCAGTGATGGCAAAGGTGGCGCCGGTTGACAGGGGCTGCACAAAACTGGCACCGCCGTTTTTGCCTTTAAGGCGCTCATAGCATTCCACGCTGCGGGCCGTGTCGTAGCCCGTTTCGCATTCTTCAAATGACAGCTTTACGCCGTTGATACCACCCCGCGCATTGACCAGCTTGATGTAGTCCACATAGCCGTTGGCCCATGGCACACCATTAGGTGCGTAAGCCCCCGTGCGGTACGACAGCACCGGGATGAACTGCTCTTTGGCTTGCGCTTGAGCGGTCGTTGCCACAAGCGACGATGCGCCTGCAGCCATGGCGGCAATCGCCAGAATCACAATACGGACTTTCATGCTCATCTCCAAGAATTAAGAAAACTAAACGCCAGAAAAAAACTCATTTAAACGACAACACCTGCAAAACATCGATGCGAATTTCCTGCTGATAGGGCTAATGCGGAAAAGGCCACAAGCGCAGCTTCTGTTTGCCCACAGCCCAGAGCTTGGCCAGGCCATGCGGCTCCACAATCAAAAACCAGACGATCAACGCGCCAAAAATCATCAGCTCGGCATGCGAGACGCCTGCTGTTGAAATCTTCAATCCGACCAGGCCCGCGAGCACTGGCAAAAACATATTGAGCCCAATCGGCAACAGGGTGATGAAGGCCGCGCCCAGGAAGCCGCCCAGGATCGACCCCATGCCGCCAATGATGACCATGAACAGCAACCGGAACGACTGGTCCACTGAAAACGCAGCAGGCTCCCACGCGCCCAAATACACAAAACCCCATAGCGCGCCCGACATGCCGATGATGAATGAGCTGACCGCAAAAGCGCTGAGCTTGGCGTACATGGGCCGAATGCCAATGACGGCTGCGGCCACATCCATGTCACGGATTGCCATCCACTCGCGGCCGATTGCGCCGCGCACCAGGTTTTTGGCCAGCACGGCAACAACAACCAGAATTGCCAGGCAAAAAATGTATTTGCTGGTGGAACTTTCAATGGGCATGCCAAACACTTGCAGGTTTGACACCGACACCGAGCCCGAAGGCGAGTCGTTGGTAAACCATTTGATTCGCAGAAACATCCAGTCAGCAAAGAACTGCGCCGCCAGCGTGGTGACGGCCAGATACAGGCCTTTGACCCGCAAGCTCGGCAGGCCAAACAAAATGCCAAACAGCATCGCGCAAAAGCCGCCCAGAATGATAGTGGGTATCAGGGGCATGCCCGGTATGCGCACAAAAAAGTTGTAAGCGCCATAGGCACCCACAGCCATGAAAGCGCCTGATCCCAGCGAAATTTGCCCGCAGTACCCGACCAGAATATTCACACCCAGCGCCGCCAGCGAAATGATCAAAAACGGAATCAAAATCGCGCGAAACAGGTAGTCGCTGGCCAGCAGCGGCACCACGGCAAAAGCAAAAATCAAAAACAGGCCCACTGCAATCCGGTCCTGCAGGATCGGGAAAATCTGGCTGTCAGACCGATAGCTGGTTTTGAATTGACCGTTTTCTCTGTAGATCATTGCGGGCTAACTTTTGAAATAAGCGGATGGGCGACGCAATGACAACTCGCACCCTTCACGCAGGAGCCGCGGGACTGGCTTTGCCAGACCGCAGGCGCAGCGGCCCCCTCGGGGGGCAGTGCATTGCACGAAGTGAAAAACGTGGGGATCATGTTCAGACGCGGTCAATGATCTTCTCGCCGAACAGACCCTGCGGCCTGAACAGCAAGAAACCTAATGCCAACACATATGCAAACCAAATTTCGATCCCGCCACCCACAAATGGTCCGATGAAGACTTCGGCCAGCTTTTCGCCGACGCCCAGAATAAGCCCGCCCACAATGGCTCCAGGCACCGAAGTCAGGCCGCCCAAAATCACCAGCGGCAAGGCTTTGAGTGCCAGCACTGACAGTGAAAACTGCACGCCCAGTTTGCTACCCCAGATCACACCTGCCACCAGCGCCACAAAGCCTGCGACAGACCACACAATCACCCAGATACGGTTCAATGGAATGCCAATCGACTGCGCAGCCTGGTGGTCGTCAGCCACTGCCCGCAAAGCACGGCCCGTTTTGGTGAACTGGAAAAACGCTGCCAGGCTGGCCACCAGTGCGGAAGCAATCACCGCTGCAACCAGGTCTTCCTTGTTGACCAGCACCCCTCCAGGGAACACGCTTTCAAACAAAAACATCGGGTCTTTGGGCATGCCTACGTCGATCTTGTAAATGCTGGAACCAAAAATAGTTTGACCCAGCCCGTCGAGGAAGTAAGAGATGCCCAACGTGGCCATCAGCAGCGCCACACCTTCCTGGTTGACGAGCTTGCCGAGCACGAACCTTTCAATCAACCAAGCGACCGCCACCATGAAGACCAGCGCAATTGCAAACGCGATCAGGTTGACCAGCCATTTTGACTCCAGCCCCGTCCAGCCGGGCAGCCACTCGGAAAAGCGCGCCATGGCAAGCGCGGCAAACAGCACCATCGCACCCTGCGCAAAGTTGAACACGCCCGATGCCTTGTAGATCAGCACAAACCCCAGCGCGACCAGGGAATACAGCATGCCGGACATTAATCCGCTGATGATTGTTTCAAGTACAGGACCCATGATTTACCCTAATGAGACGTGCCAAGGTAGGCACTGATCACGTCCTTGTTGTTGCGTACTTCGTCTGGGGTGCCGTCGCCGATTTTTTTGCCATAGTCGAGCACCACCACGCGGTCAGAGATGTCCATCACCACGCCCATGTCGTGCTCAATAAGCACCACCGTCGTGCCAAACTCGTCATTCACGTCCAGCACAAAGCGGCACATGTCCTGCTTTTCTTCCACGTTCATGCCGGCCATGGGCTCGTCCAGCAGCAGCACCTGCGGGCCCATTGCCAGGGCGCGCCCCAGGTCCACCCGCTTTTGCAGGCCGTAAGGCAACTGGCCCACGGGCGTTTTGCGGTAGGCCTGAATTTCCAGAAAGTCGATGATTTTCTCAACGGCTTCGCGGTGGATGATTTCTTCTTTTTCAGCCGGGCCGATGCGCAGCGCCTGCAGCAAGATATTGCTTTTGATTTTCAGGTTGCGGCCCGACATGATGTTGTCCAGCACGCTCATGCCCTTGAAGAGCGCGAGGTTTTGGAATGTGCGCGCCACGCCCATCACTGCCACTTGGTGGCTGTTCATGTGCTTGAAGGTCTGGCCGCGAAAAGTGATCGAGCCCTGCTGCGGTTGGTACACGCCGTTGATGCAGTTCAGCATCGAGCTTTTGCCGGCGCCGTTGGGGCCGATGATGGCGCGTATCTCGTGCTCTTTGACGTTGAACGAAATATCTTGCAGCGCCTTGACGCCGCCAAAACTCAACGAAATATTGTTGACGTCCAGGATGACATCGCCAATTTGTTTGGCCCCCAGGCGCGGCCCGTCGGCAAATTGCGTTGCCAGCGTGTTGCCTGGCGCGCTCATGCTGCCGCCTTCACGGGCGCAAAGGTTTTGGCATCGTCAATGCGCAGCGTGGCACTGACGCTGCCGCTGCGGCCATCTTCAAACTTGACCACGGTCTCGATGAACTGCAAGGTCTTGCCGCCGTACAGGGCATCCACCAGCGGCTGGTACTTGTCGGCAATGAAGCCCCGGCGGACCTTGTTGGTGCGGGTGAGCTCGCCGTCATCGGCATCCAGCTCCTTGTGCAGCACCAGAAAGCGGCTGATCTGGCTGCCCGCCAGCAGCGTATCCACGCTCAAGTCAACGTTGACTTTTTCAACGCACTCCTTGATGAGCTGGTAGACCTCGGGCTTTTGCGCCAGGTCGGTGTAGCCCGCGTAAGACAGGTTGCGCCGCTCGGCCCAATTGCCCACGGCATCAAAGTCAATGTTGATCATCACGCAGACTTTTTCGCGCCCGTCGCCATAGGCCACCACCTCTTTGATGTGAGGGAAAAACTTGAGCTTGTTCTCGACATACTTGGGTGCAAACATCGCGCCGTCGTTGGCCCCGCCCTTGATGCGGCCCACGTCTTTGACGCGGTCGATGATTTTGAGATGGCCCTGTGCGTCCAGAAAACCCGCGTCGCTGGTGTGGTACCAGCCGTCTGCGGTCAACACCTCGGCCGTGGCGGCCGGGTTTTTGTAATATTCCTTGAGCAGCCCTGGCGACTTGACCATGATCTCGCCATTGGCGGCCACCTTGATTTCCACGCCCGCAATCGGGATGCCCACGGTGTCTGCTTTGGCCGCGTTATCGGGCTGCAGGCAGACAAAAACGGCGGTCTCGGTGGAGCCATATAGCTGTTTGAGGTTGATGCCAATGGAGCGGTAGAAAGTGAACAGGTCTGGCCCAATGGCCTCGCCCGCCGTGTAGGCCACGCGGACCCGGCTAAAGCCCAGGTTGTTGCGCAGCGGGCCGTAAACCATGGCGTTGCCAAACCAGTACTTGACGCTGTCGATGAAGGAGACCGGCTTGCCGTCCATGCGGGCCGGGCCGACGCGTTTGGCGACATCCATGAACGCGCTGAACATCTTGCGCTTGAGGTACCCGGCGTCTTCCATGCGGATCATCACGCTGGTCAGCAGGCCTTCAAACACGCGCGGCGGCGCAAAGTAATAGGTCGGGCCGACTTCTTTCAGATCGATGGTGATGGTGCTGGCCGACTCCGGGCAATTCACCACGTAGCCGCAGACCAGCCACTGCGCATAGCTGAAGATGTTTTGGCCAATCCAGGCCGGCGGCATGTAGGCCAACACTTCTTCGGCGTCGGTCAGCTTGTCAAATTCGGCACCCGCGCGGGCACGGTCCAGCAGCGAGTTGTGGGTATGCACCACGCCCTTTGGGTTGCCGGTGGTGCCCGAGGTAAAAAACATCGCGGCCACGTCGCCGGGTTTGACCTGGGCTGCGGCCGTCTTGAAGAAATCACGGTTGCCCGATGCAAACGCCTTGCCAGCGGCAAGCAGGGCTTCCACAGACGAAAGAACGGCCCCCTCGTGGTCATTGGCGTACTTGCGCAAACCACGCGGATCATCAAAATAAATGTGCGCCAGCTGAGGGCACTGCGCGCGAATTTCCAGCAGCTTGTCCACCTGCTCCTGGTCTTCCGCAAAGGCAAAACGCACCTCGGCATTGTTGATGGGGAAAACACATTCCGCAGCCGCCGCGTCCTGGTACAGCGCAATGGGAACGGCCCCCAGTGACTGCACCGCGAGCATGGTGGCGTACAGGCGCGGGCGGTTGGCACCGACAACCACCATGTGATCACCCCGGCGCAACCCGGCCTGGTGCAGGCCGCACGCAAGCTGCTCAACCATCGTGGCCAAATCTGACCACGACAGCGCCTGCCAGATGCCGTACTCTTTCTCACGCATCGCAGGCGCCGTGGGGCGTGCCGCTGCGTGGCTCAAAAGAAGGGCGGGGAACGTGCTTTGCATCCAATGACCTTGTGGGTGAAGCGACTTGAACGTATGCCAAGTCGTTGTGTGTTGGAGCCGAATGGTAAGCAATAGTTTGACGTCGTGTTGTCGTTTCAACGACAATTAAGAGCTTTAGCGGTAGGTGTTTTCCCTTCACTTATTGGCAACTTACTGCACACCTTGCAAATCACCCCACCCACCAAAACATGAGCGAAGACACCCCGCTTCTGCTGCGCCGCCGAGCCCTCACGCCGCCGGAGCTGGACGCCATCCCGTGGATGCACCTGCTGTCGCCTTCGGAGCATGAGCGTGCCGCAAGCGATCTGAAAATCTCCGAGGCGCGCCCCGGCGAATACGTGTGCCGCGTCGGGCGGCCTGTGACCTACTGGATTGGCGTGGTGGACGGGCTGCTCAAGATGAGCACCAGCGATGCCAACGGCAAAACCATGACCTACACCGGCGTGCCGCCCGGCGGCTGGTTTGGCGAGGGCACCGCCCTGAAGCGCGAGGCCTACCGATACAACATTCAGGCGCTGCGCAAAAGCCGGGTGGCCGGGCTGCATGTAGACACCTTCCACTGGCTGCTGGACCATTCGATTGCGTTCAACCGGTTTGTCATGAACCACCTCAACGAGCGCTTGGGGCAGTTCATCGCACTGCGCGAAATTGACCGCATGACCAGCCCCGACGCGCGCGTGGCCCGTAGCCTGGCGGCCCTGTTCAACCCGGTGCTGTACCCCGTGCTCCACCCCGGCGAGGGCGAGGTGCTGCGCATCACCCAGCAGGAATTGGCGTATCTGGTGGGCCTGTCGCGCCAGCGGGTCAATGAGGCGCTCACCACATTGCAGGCGCGCAGCATCATCCGCGTGGAATACGGCGGTTTGCGGGTGCTGAGCCTTGAGGCACTGCGGTCTGCCGTTTTTGAGAAGAAAAACGGGCTGTAGCCCTTGTCTACATTGTATTCATAGCTATTGTAATTATAGCTTTCGAACACGGCTTACCCACCGCGGGCTTCGCACCTGTGGACAAGACGCTTCAGGGCTTGAGTGAGAGCCCGTCGCCTTGTCCACAGGCAAGCGCCGTGGCTTAAGCCTGCACCGTCCATAATCAACCAGGGTTCAGGCCACCCACGCAGCCAAGCCCAAGAAGCCTGAATGGGTCCGTGCAAACGGGGCAAGTCCAAAGCGATGCAGCTCTTTGGCTGCGGGATCGGTTACGTGGACAACCACTCGCTGGCCTCTGTGCATTTGAATCCTGGCACGCAGCTTTGGAGCCGCGATCGGCGGCTGGTTGACGCAGCGCAGCGGCTGGGTGTGGCGTATGACGCGCTGACCTATTGAGCTGAAAACCATTCGAACACTATATATTTAGTAGCTGCTTATGCATATGGGACGAGGGCTACAGGCCGATTTACCTTCATTTCGAGTCTTTTCCCGCCTTTTTCCGTGTTTTGGGTCCAAAGCTGGCCGATGGACCAAGTCAGCTTCACCCGCCCCCAAACTCCCTGCCCATCTCCGCAGCACGCACCTGCGCGGCGTGCATCGCCCTGATGAACAGCGCCTTCATCTGGCTGTCTTCCATTGACGTGATGGCGGCATAGGTGGTGCCGCCTTTTGACGTGACGCGTTGGCGCAAAACTTGGGGCGGCTCGGTGGATGCGCGGGCCAGTTCGCCTGCGCCGATGAATGTGGCAACGGCCAGTTTGTGGGCTTGCTCGCGGGTCAGGCCCATTTGCACGCCAGCCTCCGTCATGGCTTCCATGAAGTAAAACATGTAGGCCGGGCCGGAGCCTGAGAGTGCGGTCACGCCGTCTAGCTGCGCCTCGGCGTCCAGCCACAGCCATTCGCCTGTGGTGGCAATGACTTTTTCCACCGCTTGCCGGCCTGCTTGTGTGACGGCAGGCCGCGCGAACAGGCCGGTGATGCCTTTGCCAATCAGCGCGGGCGTGTTGGGCATGGCGCGCACGATGCGCCCGGTGCCCAGCCAGCGCGCAATGCTGTCACTGGTGATGCCGGCGGCCACGCTGAGGTGCAGCGCGTTGGCCGTATGGCTGCGCGTTTGCAGCGCGGCGTCTTTGAAGGTTTGCGGCTTGACGGCCCACACCACCAGCGTGGCGCGTGCCAGCACTGGGCCCGGGGCAGGGTGCGCTGCAATGCCGAAGCTGCTTTTGACTTTTTGCCGTGCCTCGTCAAACGGTTCCACCACATCAATCTGGCCGGCTTGGAAGCCCTGGCCCAGCAGGCCGCTGATGATGGCGCTGGCCATGTTGCCGCCGCCGATGAATGCAATGTGTTCGCTCATGAAATGTCCTGTGGATGTGCTGTAAATATCTCGAACCCTGGTCTGTCAGAGCACCGTCTGTCGCACCGCATGTTCCCAGCGCGCCATCAGTTCTGTGGCGCGCGGTGTGTCCAGCGTGGGCAAAAAGCGCCGCTCGCTTCGCCACATCGCCGACAGCTCGCCGGTGCTTTTGAAGACGCCGGTGGTCAGCCCGGCCAGGTAGGCCACACCCAGCGCCGTGGTCTCGGTGACAGCGGGGCGCACCACGGGGATGCCCAGCAAATCGGCCTGGAACTGCATCAGCAGATCGTTGATGCAGGCGCCGCCATCCACGCGCAGCTCGGCCACGCTGGCGCCGCCGGCCAGCACCGCGTCCCGGCTCATGGCTTGCAGCAACGCGGCGCTTTGGTAGGCGATGCTTTCCAGCGCTGCACGGGCAATGTGGGCCACGGTGCTGCCGCGTGTGAGCCCGGTGATGGTGCCGCGCGCGTAGGGTTTCCAGTAGGGCGCGCCCAGCCCGGTGAAGGCCGGCACGACGATGACGCCGCCAGAATCGGGCACGCTTTGAGCCAGCGCCTGCACCTCCTCGCTGCCCTTGATGGCATGCAGGCCGTCGCGCAGCCATTGCACCACCGCACCGCCCACAAACACGCTGCCTTCTAGGGCAAATTGGGGTTGGCCGTGGTCGGTCGCAGCGCCGGGCCGCCCCAAGCCAGACTGCGCTCCCTCGGGGGGCAGCGCAGTACGCGAAGCGACAAGCGTGGGGGCTATCTGCGCTGCGCTGGTGGTTATGAGGCCGTTGTGCGATGTCTGAAACTTGTTGCCGGTGTGCATCAGCATGAAGCAGCCGGTGCCGTAGGTGTTTTTCACCATGCCGGCCTTGAAGCAGGCCTGCCCAAACAGGGCGCTTTGCTGGTCGCCTGCCACGCCGCCGATTGCAATGGCGTGGCCCAGCAATTCGGGGCTGACTTCGCCATAGTGCGCGCTGGATGGCTTGACCACCGGCAGCAGGCTGGCGGGGATGTCCAGCGCGCGCAGCAGGTCGGCATCCCACTGGTTGGTGCGCACGTTGAACAGCATGGTGCGCGACGCGTTGCTCACATCTGTGGCATGCACCGCGCCGCCGGTCAGCCGCCAGACGAGCCAGGTGTCTACCGTGCCAAAGGCCAGCTCACCGTTGGCGGCCTGCTGCCTGGCCAAGGGCACGTTGTCCAGAATCCATTTGAGTTTGGTACCTGAAAAATAGGCGTCTATCAGCAGGCCGGTTTTGGCCTGAATCGTGTCAGCCAGGCCTTGCTGGCGCAACTCAACGCAGGTGGGTTCGGCCCGGCGGTCCTGCCAGACGATGGCGTGGTGGATGGGCAGCCCGGTGGCGCGGTTCCACACCACCGTGGTCTCGCGCTGGTTGGTGATGCCCAGGGCGCGCACGTCACGCGCGTGGATGCCTGCTTTGGCCAGCGCCTCGCGCGCGGTGGCGAGCTGGGTGCGCCAGATTTCCTCGGGGTCGTGTTCCACCCAGCCGGGCTGCGGGTAGATTTGCGTCAGCTCTTTTTGCGCCATCGCCACAGGCTGGCCGTCGGCATTGAAGACGATGCTGCGGGAGCTGGAGGTGCCCTGGTCCAGGGCGAGAAGGTAGGTCATGGATCACCTTTCCAATGAGGTTGGGCAGGGGGATATTGCAAAAATGCGGGAATAATGGCGCGAACCCACGAAGAATAATCCATAAGCTTTCAATCCATGGGCATCGACAAACCCCTTGACAAACCGCTGCTGACCCGCCGGGACCAACTGCTAGCCCGCCTTGCCAAGCCGCAGACCTACGACGTGGCCATATTGGGCGGTGGTGCGACCGGCCTGGGCGTGGCGCTGGACGCCGCAGCGCGGGGCTTCAGCGTCGTATTGGTTGAGTCGTACGACTTTGCCAAGGGCACGTCGTCGCGAGCCACCAAGCTGGTTCATGGCGGCGTGCGGTATCTGGCGCAGGGCAATATCTCATTGGTGCGAGAGGCCTTGCATGAGCGCACCACGCTGCTCAATAACGCGCCGCACCTGGCGCAGCCGCTGCCGTTCATCATGCCTTCCTACAAGTGGTGGGAAACCCCGTTCTACGGCGCGGGCCTCAAGATGTACGACGCCCTGGCCGGCAAGGCGGGCCTGGGCAAGACCGAGTTCTTGAGTCGGGCTGAGACGCTGCAGGCGCTTCCTGCGGCTCAATCGAAAGACCTTAAGGGTGGGGTCAAGTACTGGGACGGCCAGTTCAATGACGCCCGCCTGGCGCTGGCGCTGGCGCGGACCGCAGCCAAGCATGGCGCGTTGCTGGTCAACTACTGCAAGGCGATTGACTTGTTTTTTGAGGGCGGCAAGGTGGCCGGTCTGTTGTGTGAAGACGCCGAGACGGGGCAACGCATCAAAGTTCACTCGCGATGCGTCATCAACGCGGCAGGGGTCTGGGTTGATGAGCTGCGCGAAAAAGACGGAGCCGCCAACCCCAATGACGGGCGCAAGCCCACCAAACCCATGGTGGCGCCCAGCCAGGGGGTTCACGTGGTGGTGGACCGCGAGTTTTTGCAGGCCGAGGTGGGGCTGATGGTGCCCAAAACTGTCGATGGCCGGGTCTTGTTTGCCGTGCCATGGTTAGGCAAAGTCATTTTGGGCACCACTGACACGCCACGGCTCGACCTGGCGAGGGAACCGCAGCCGTTCAAGGAAGAGGTTGATTTCATCCTGGACGAGTCGGCCCGCTATTTGAAACGTGGGCCGACCCGGGCCGACGTGAAGAGTGTGTGGGTGGGCTTGCGGCCCCTGGTGAAGCCGCAGGACGACGATGGCGACAACACCAAGGGGCTGAGCCGCGAGCACACCGTGCTGGTGAGCCGCAGCGGCCTGGTCACTGTGACAGGCGGCAAATGGACCACCTACCGCGCGATGGCCGAAGACGTGCTGGAGAAATGCTTTGAGAAGTCGTTGTTGAAGCGGCGGGCGTCAGGCGTTACAGAGCATCTGATGTTGCTGGGGTCGGACGCATCGCACACGGGCGAATACACGTCCATCAGCAAGCCGCCGGGTGGGCATTCGTATGGGTCTGAGCAGGCGGCGATGGAGGCCTTGGCCGGCGCGGCGGTGGAAATCGCGCCCGGTTTGACCGAGGCCATGGTGCGCTTTGCGGCGCGCTACGAGTACGCGCGCACGGTGGAGGACGTGCTGGCCCGGCGATCCCGCCTGTTGTTTCTGGATGCCCGCCTGGCCAGTTCTGTGGCCGCCAAGACCGGGCAGATCTTGTCGCATGAGACGGGTATGGACCCGCAACTGCAAGCTTTCTCAGCGCTGGCAAAGGGCTATTTGCGGTTGCCGTAACATCGCGCTTGACGCAGGCCAGAAATCTCTGGCATAATCGCAGGCTTGGCTTGAAAAGGCCATTCGAAGTTTCTGCCCAAACGCCTTGATGTGAGTGGTTTGCATCAAGGTTAACGGGCCCAAGACTGATCAGGCGTCCCTTGTGGGCTCTTGATGCAAGTTGGGAATATACAAAATGATCCAGACTGAATCCCGATTGGAAGTTGCCGACAATACTGGCGCGAAATCCGTCCTTTGCATCAAGGTGCTGGGTGGGTCCAAGCGCCGGTATGCAAGCGTGGGCGACGTCATCAAGGTGAGCATCAAAGAAGCTGCTCCCCGTGGCCGCGTCAAAAAAGGCGAAATCTACAGTGCCGTGGTGGTCCGCACCGCCAAGGGCATCCGACGCAGCGACGGCTCGCTGGTCAAATTCGACAGCAACGCAGCCGTGTTGCTCAACGCCAAGCTGGAGCCCATCGGCACCCGCATCTTTGGACCCGTGACGCGCGAACTGCGCACCGAGAAGTTCATGAAGATCGTGTCCTTGGCCCCTGAAGTTCTCTGACCGTCATAAATAAGGAAGAGCGATGAACAAGATTCGCAAAGGTGACGAAGTCATTGTCCTGGCCGGGCGTGACAAGGGCAAGCGCGGCAAGATTACGCTGCGCAAAGATGACTCCCATGTGATGGTCGAGGGCATCAACCTGGTGAAAAAACACACCAAACCCAATCCGCTCAAGGGCGCGGTTGGCGGCATTGTTGAAAAAACCATGCCCATCCACCAGTCCAACGTGGCCATTTTCAATGCCGCAACGGGCAAGGCTGACCGCGTTGGCATCAAGCTGCTGGGTGACGGCAAACGCGTTCGCGTTTACAAGTCCAGCGGCGAAGAAATCAAGTTCGCCTAAGGATACTCATCATGGCACGTTTACAACAACACTACCGCGAAAAACTGGCGCCTGAGCTGATGGCCAAATTTGGCTACACCTCGCCCATGCAGGTTCCGCGTCTGACCAAGATCACGCTCAACCTGGGTGTGAGCGAAGCAGTAGCTGACAAAAAAGTCATGGACAACGCAGTGGGCGACCTGACCAAGATTGCAGGCCAGAAGCCAGTGGTAACCAAGTCCAAGAAGGCAATTGCCGGCTTCAAAATCCGTGAAGACCAGGCTATCGGCTGCATGGTCACGCTTCGCGGTGTGCAGATGTATGAATTTCTGGACCGCTTTGTGACCGTGGCGCTGCCCCGGGTCCGTGACTTCCGTGGCATTTCCGGCCGCGCTTTTGATGGCCGTGGCAACTACAACATCGGCGTTAAAGAGCAGATTATTTTCCCTGAAATCGAATACGACAAGGTTGATGCCTTGCGCGGACTCAATATCAGCATCACCACAACGGCCAAGACTGACGAAGAGTGCAAGGCGCTGCTTGTTGGTTTCCGTTTCCCGTTCAAGAACTGAGGCGACCTGTGGCAAAAATGGCTTTAATCCAGCGCGAACTCAAGCGCGACAATTTGGTTGCCAAGTACGCGAAAAAACACGCGGAATACAAAGGCATTGCAAACGACGCCAAGCGCAGCGACGAAGAGCGCGCCCAGGCCCGCCTGGCGCTGCAAAAGCTGCCGCGCAATGCAAACCCGACACGCCAGCGCAATCGCTGTTCCATCACCGGCCGCCCCCGTGGCACGTTCCAGCACTTTGGGCTGGCACGCGCCAAGATTCGCGAAATGGCTTTTGCCGGAGAAATCCCAGGCATCGTCAAGGCCAGCTGGTAAGCGACAGGAGATATAAACATGAGCATGAGTGATCCCATCGCCGACCTGTTGACGCGCATCCGCAATGCGCAGATGGTTGCAAAAACGACTGTGTCTGTGCCTTCTTCCAAAGTGAAGGTGGCCATTGCCCAAGTCTTGAAGGACGAAGGCTACATTGACGGCTTCCAGGTGAAAACAGAGGACGGCAAGGCCGAGCTGGAAATCGCCCTCAAATACTACGCCGGTCGCCCGGTGATAGAGCGCATTGAGCGTGTCAGCCGTCCCGGCCTGCGCGTCTACCGTGGCACGGGTGCCATCCCCCAGGTGCAAAACGGCTTGGGCGTGGCGATCGTGACGACACCACAGGGTGTCATGACTGACCGCAAAGCGCGCGCTACCGGTGTCGGTGGCGAAGTGCTGTGCTACGTCGCTTAAAGCTACATTGAGGAGAAATCAAAAATGTCCCGTGTAGGAAAAATGCCTATTGCCGTACCCGCTGGTGTGGACGTGTCAATCAAGGATGACCAAATCAGCGTGAAGGGTACTGGGGGCGCTTTGTTCCTCACCCAAAACGCGCTTGTCAAAGTGGTCAGCGACGCGGGCAAGCTTAGCTTTGCACCTGCCAATGATTCGCGGGAAGCCAATGCCATGAGTGGCACCATGCGCCAGCTCGTGAACAACATGGTTGTTGGCGTGACCAAAGGCTTTGAGAAGAAGCTGAGCCTGGTCGGCGTGGGTTACAAAGCGCAGGCTCAGGGTGCCAAGCTGAACTTGACCGTGGGCTACTCACATCCGGTTAACAAAGACATGCCAGCTGGCATCACCGTCGCAACGCCTACCCCCACGGAAATCGTGGTCAAAGGCGCTGACCGCCAGCGTGTGGGCCAAGTTGCTGCCGAGATTCGTGCAATTCGTCCCCCTGAGCCCTACAAGGGCAAAGGCATCCGCTACGTGGACGAGAAAATCACGATCAAAGAAACCAAGAAAAAGTAAGGGGCAGCTAAATGTTGACCAAAAAAGAGCAGCGCCTTCGTCGGGCGCGTCAAACCCGGATTCGCATCGCGACACAAGGCGTTGCGCGGCTGACTGTCAATCGCACCAACCTGCACATCTACGCCAGTGTCATCTCTGGCGACGGCGGGAAGGTCATTGCCACGGCCTCTACTGCAGAAGCCGACATCCGCAAGTCCCTTGGTGCTGCGGGCAAGGGCGGCAATGTCGCTGCTGCACAGGCCATCGGCAAACGCCTTGCTGAAAAAGCGAAGGCGGCAGGGGTTGAAAAAGTGGCGTTTGATCGTTCGGGTTTTGCGTACCACGGCCGCGTCAAGGCGCTGGCCGATGCGGCACGTGAAGCAGGCTTGCAGTTCTAAGCAGATCGGAATAAGTAATGGCTAAAGTACAAGCGAAGATGCAGGGTAAGGCCGAAGGGCCCGAAGACGGCCTGCGTGAAAAGATGATCGCGATCAATCGCGTCACCAAAGTGGTCAAGGGCGGTCGCATTCTTGGTTTTGCGGCATTGACTGTGGTGGGTGATGGTGACGGGCGCGTTGGCATGGGCAAGGGCAAATCCAAGGAAGTTCCGGCAGCTGTGCAAAAAGCCATGGAAGAAGCCCGCCGCAACCTGACCAAGATCAATCTGAAAAACGGCTCAATCCATCACAAGGTGATGGGCCAGCACGGTGCTGCTGCGGTGATGATGGCTCCTGCCCCCAAGGGTACGGGCATTATTGCGGGCGGTCCCATGCGCGCCGTGTTCGAAGTGATGGGCATCACCGACATCGTGGCCAAGAGCCATGGTTCGACCAACCCCTACAACATGGTGCGTGCCACCCTGGACGCGCTGTCGCATTCCACCACGCCGGCGGAAGTGGCAGCCAAGCGCGGCAAGACCGTTGAAGAACTGTTCGTATAACTCCTAGTAATGGCAGGAGCTTCAAAATGACTACTCAGCAAAAAGTAACGGTTCAGCTCGTACGAAGCCCCATCGGCTGCAAGGAATCGCATCGTGCGACCGTGCGCGGCTTGGGCTTGCGGAAAATCCGCAGCACCAGCGAACTCGTGGATACGCCAGAGGTGCGCGGGATGATTAACAAGATCAGTTATCTGGTCAAAGTGCTTTAAGAGGTTGATGATGGAACTCAATGGCATTAAACCGGCTGACGGCGCGAAGCACTACAAGCGTCGTGTCGGTCGCGGTATTGGCTCGGGCATCGGCAAAACTGCAGGGCGCGGCCACAAAGGCCAAAAGTCACGTGCAGGTGGCTACCACAAGGTTGGTTTTGAAGGCGGTCAAATGCCTTTGCAGCGGCGTTTGCCCAAGCGCGGTTTCAAATCGCATTTGTTGCAATTCAATGCAGAGGTCACCTTGACTTCGCTGGAGTTGCTGGGCGCGGTTGATGTCGACTTGCTGACACTGAAGCAAGCAGGCCTGGTTAGCGAAAAAGCCAAGGTCGTCAAGGTCATCAAAACGGGCGCGATCACGAAAGCCGTCAAACTGAATGGCATTGGTGCCACAGCCGGTGCCAAAGCCGCGATTGAAGCGGCTGGCGGCAGCATCGCCTGAGCCTGATCGCCTGTAAAGAAAGATCACGTGGCAACCAGCGCGTCCCAATTGGCAAAAACCGGCAAGTTCGGCGACCTGCGTCGTCGGCTGGTGTTTTTGCTGCTTGCGCTGGTGGTTTACCGCATAGGCGCGCACATACCCGTGCCTGGCATCGATCCGGCGCAGTTGCAGCAGTTCTTCAAGGGCCAGCAAAGCGGCATCTTGGGGATGTTCAACGTGTTCTCAGGTGGTGCGTTGTCGCGGTTCACAGTGTTTGCGTTGGGGATCATGCCGTACATCTCGGCGTCGATCATCATGCAGCTTTTGACTTATGTTTTGCCTGCTTTTGAGCAACTGAAAAAAGAAGGCGAAGCAGGGCGCCGCAAGATCACTCAGTACACGCGCTATGGCACATTGGGGCTTGCGTTGTTTCAGTCGATGGGCATCGCGCTTGCGCTTGAGAGCTCAGCCGGTTTGGTGATTTCTCCGGGTATCGGGTTTCGGGTTACTGCGATTTTCACTTTGACCGCAGGCACCATGTTTTTGATGTGGCTGGGTGAGCAGATCACTGAGCGCGGGCTAGGCAATGGCATATCGATATTGATATTTGGCGGCATTGCAGCAGGTTTGCCGAATGCGTTGGGCGGCATGCTGGAACTGGTTCGCACGGGTGCCATGAGCATCATCGTGGCTTTATTTATTGCAATTCTGGTTGTGTTGGTGGTTTATTTTGTTGTGTTTGTTGAGCGCGGCCAGCGGAAGATTCTGGTCAATTACGCCAGGCGACAGGTGGGCAACAAGGTGTACGGTGGCCAGTCGTCCCACCTGCCATTGAAATTGAACATGGCCGGTGTGATACCGCCCATCTTTGCGTCTTCCATTATTTTGTTGCCAGCCACCATTGTGGGCTGGTTCAGCACGGGTGAGTCGATGCGCTGGTTGAAGGATATTTCGGGGTCGCTGACGCCAGGCCAGCCGATATACATCATGTTTTATACGGCAGCCATTGTTTTCTTCTGTTTCTTTTACACGGCCCTGGTTTTCAACAGCCGCGAGACTGCTGACAACTTGAAAAAGAGCGGTGCCTTCATCCCCGGCATTCGCCCAGGTGAGCAGACCGCGAAGTACATCGACAAAATCCTGCTTCGCCTCACGCTGGCGGGTGCGATCTACATCACGATGGTTTGCCTGCTACCCGAGTTTTTGATACTGAAATACAACGTGCCTTTCTACTTTGGCGGCACGTCGCTTTTGATCATCGTGGTCGTGACGATGGACTTCATGTCCCAAGTTCAGAACTACATGATGTCGCAGCAATATGAGTCTTTGCTGAAGAAAGCAAATTTCAAGTCGTCTTGAAGCGGCTTCAGGGCGCGTTGAATGACAATTTTTAGAGTTTTAGGAGAGTGAAATGAAAGTTTCGGCTTCGGTCAAGAAAATTTGCCGCAACTGCAAAATTATTCGGCGCAAGGGTGTGGTGCGTGTGATCTGTACGGATCCACGGCACAAACAGCGCCAGGGTTGATTGCAAGAGTTTTAGAGGACAAAAATGGCACGTATCGCTGGTATCAATATTCCGCCGCAACAGCATTCTGAAATTGGCTTGACTGCCATTTTCGGAATTGGTCGCACCCGCGCCCGCAAAATTTGCGAAGCTTGTGGCATCGCCTATTCCAAGAAGGTCAAGGATCTGACTGACGGGGATTTGGAAAAAATCCGCGACCAGATTGGTCAGTTCACCATCGAGGGTGATCTGCGTCGCGAAACGACCATGAACATCAAGCGATTGATGGACATCGGCTGCTACCGTGGCTTCCGCCACCGCCGTGGCCTGCCCATGCGTGGCCAGCGCACCCGCACAAACGCACGCACGCGCAAAGGCCCCCGCAAGGCGGCCGCGTCGTTGAAGAAATAACAGGGACTAAGAGACCAATATGGCAAAAGCTCCTACCAATACGGCCGCCCAGCGCGTACGGAAAAAAGTCCGCAAAAATGTTGCGGATGGCGTTGCACATGTGCACGCGTCCTTCAACAACACCATCATTACCATCACGGACCGCCAAGGCAATGCTTTGTCCTGGGCGTCATCTGGCGGTCAAGGATTCAAGGGTTCGCGCAAATCAACGCCTTTTGCCGCCCAAGTGGCATCCGAAGTGGCAGGTCGCGCGGCTGTTGAGCAAGGCATCAAGAACCTTGATGTCGAAATCAAGGGTCCGGGCCCTGGCCGGGAGTCCTCGGTGCGGGCACTGGCGGCACTTGGCATTCGCATCAACATGATTGCTGATGTCACGCCAGTTCCGCACAACGGTTGCCGCCCGCAAAAGCGCCGCAGGATCTGATCGCGTTGCGCTCACGCACTACGCAATTATTTTTTAACAAGCCCACCGCCATCAACTGCCGTTGATGGCTCCCGCAGTTCGCTGTGGCAGATGACATAAAGGAAGTTCAAGTGGCACGCTACCTAGGCCCCAAGGCCAAACTATCACGCCGTGAAGGCACTGACCTGTTCCTCAAGAGCGCGCGACGCTCTATTGGCGACAAGGCCAAATTTGACTCCAAACCTGGCCAGCATGGCCGCACGTCAGGCGCCCGCACATCAGACTACGGACTGCAATTGCGCGAGAAGCAAAAGGTCAAGCGGATGTATGGCGTGCTGGAGCGTCAGTTCCGCCGCTATTTCGAAGAAGCTGACCGCCGCAAGGGCAACACGGGCGCAAACCTGCTGTTCCTGCTGGAGTCCCGTCTTGACAACGTCGTATACCGCATGGGCTTCGGCTCAACGCGCGCTGAAGCGCGTCAGCTGGTGTCACACAAGGCGATGACAGTGAACGGCCAATCGGTGAACATTCCGTCGTACATGGTTAAAACTGGCGACGTGATTGCGGTTCGGGACAAATCGAAGAAGCAGAACCGGGTTGCTGAAGCGCTGCAATTGGCTCAGCAGGTTGGCATGCCAGCCTGGGTCGAGGTCAGCGCTGAAAAGGCTGAAGGCATTTTCAAGAAAGTGCCGGATCGTGACCAGTTCGCCGCCGACGTGAATGAATCCTTGATTGTTGAGTTGTACTCACGCTGATCAGGACTTCGTCATGCCTCGCTGGATGCGGGCTTGTCATTTCTTCTGTTGTGACGCTTAGTCGCGTTTTTAATTGAAATCGTTCCTGGTTCGTGGGGCACCGCAAGCCAGGCGCTTCACCAGCCTTACCGGTGTAACGAGCCGGGGGTATTGAGAGGAAGTTTGCATGCAATCAAATCTGCTGAAACCCAAAGCAATCAATGTTGAGCAGCTTGGCTCGAACCGCGCCAAAGTGGCGCTGGAGCCTTTCGAGCGGGGTTATGGCCATACGCTCGGCAATGCGCTGCGTCGGGTCCTTTTGTCGTCCATGCCGGGCTATGCCGCAACGGAAGTCACCATTGCGGGTGTTTTGCACGAGTACTCTTCAATTGACGGTGTTCAGGAAGATGTTGTCAACATTCTCTTGAATCTCAAGGGTGTGGTGTTCAAGCTTCACAACCGCGAAGAAGTTACGCTGAGCCTGCGAAAAGACGGTGAAGGGGCTGTGACGGCCGCCGATATTCAGACGCCCCACGATGTTGAGATCATCAATCCGGGCCATGTGATCGCAAGTCTTTCCCACGGTGGCAAACTTGACATGCAGATCAAAGTTGAAAAAGGCCGTGGCTATGTTCCCGGCACCATGCGCCGCCACGCGGATGACACCACGAAATCGATTGGCCGGATTGTTCTTGATGCCTCTTTCTCGCCGGTGAAACGCGTCAGCTACACGGTCGAGAGCGCCCGAGTCGAGCAGCGTACCGACCTGGACAAACTGGTTGTTGAAATCGAAACCAATGGTGCGATCTCGGCGGAAGACGCCGTACGCGCCTCGGCAAAAATCCTTGTGGAGCAGCTGGCAGTATTTGCGCAGCTTGAAGGCAGTGAGCTGGCGGCATTTGATGCGCCGGCGCCACGCGGCAACACACAGTTTGACCCGATCTTGTTGCGCCCGGTGGACGAGCTCGAACTGACAGTGCGCTCGGCAAACTGCCTCAAAGCCGAAAACATCTATTACATCGGTGACCTGATTCAGCGCACCGAAAATGAATTGCTGAAAACGCCAAACCTGGGCCGCAAGTCGCTCAATGAAATCAAGGAAGTGCTGGCGTCTCGTGGTTTGACTCTGGGAATGAAGCTGGAAAGCTGGCCACCGGCAGCACTCGAAAAACGTTGAGCAAGCTGGATATCTGTGGCGCGAGTTTGAAAGCGTCAAAGTTGGAAGCGTTTTTATTTTTGAAAACGTTTGATTCAAGAGCCCTGACACAGGGCTCAGTGCCAAGGGCAGTACCTGATCCGGCTGCCTGTTTTATAAATAAAGGATAAGCACCATGCGTCACGGTCACGGACTACGTAAACTCAACCGCACCAGCGAGCACCGCCTCGCGATGTTGCGCAACATGATGAACTCGCTCATCGAGCATGAGGTCATCAAGACCACGGTACCCAAGGCAAAAGAATTGCGCCGGGTCGTGGAACCCATGATCACGCTGGCCAAAGAAGCCACGCTGGCGAACCGCCGTCTGGCATTTGATCGCCTGCGTGACCGGGACAGCGTGACCAAGCTGTTCAATGATCTCGGCCCCCGTTTCAAGACCCGTCCAGGTGGCTACACCCGTATCCTGAAAATGGGTTTCCGCGTTGGTGACAACGCGCCGATGGCTTTGGTTGAGTTGGTGGATCGCCCGGCCATTGTTGAAGCAGCTGATGCAGAGACGGCAAGGGCATAATCAGTTATAATATTGGCTTACCGCGCGATGGAGCAGCCTGGTAGCTCGTTGGGCTCATAACCCAAAGGTCGTAGGTTCAAATCCTACTCGCGCAACCACTCATGAAACTGTCAATACCCAGTATTGTGCAGTCGAAAAAAAGCCCACCTGAGTGGGCTTTTTTACGCCTGGTTCAGGCGTGGATTTGTGTTGATTCCGACATCAAGGACGGACGGTGATTTCGTTTTTGACCGTCTTCACGCCTTTGACCTTCATGGCGATGTCACCTGCGGTGGTCCTCTCCAATGTGTTTTTGGCAAAGCCCGACAGCATGACAGTGCCGTTCAGCGTTTCGACCCTTATGCTAGAGGCGTCTACATCCTTGTTGTCGACAAAACGTGCTTTCACTGAGGTCGTGATGGCCGTGTCATCCACGTAAGCGCCAACGGTTTCCTGCCCGCGTGTGACTGCGCAGCCAGTGACGGCCATCAAGGCAACTGCTGCGATGGTCGCTGCAAAAGAAGTGCGAATGTTCATGGTAAATCTCCAATAAAAGTTAAGTGTGTGCTTGTGTGCAAGCGCGGTTACTTGGGACAGTGACCAGCCCCACTGCCCATGGGCGGAAAGCGTCGAAACCGGTCAGTCGGCGAGCCAGTCTTTCAACTCGTCGGCATGTTCCTGCTCATCGCCCAGAATGTCTTCCAGCAGGCGCCGTGTGGTTGAATCTTTGTCGCCAATCATCGCAATGATCTGGCTGTAGCTTTCAATGGCCACCCGCTCGGCGATCAAGTTGGCCTTGATCATGGCCTTCAGGTCCGCCGAATCGTCATATTCGGCGTGGCTGCGTTTGCTTAACGAGTCGGGGGAAAAGTCGGGTTCGCCGCCGAGCTGCACGATGCGCTGGGCCAAGCGGTCTGCATGCCCTGATTCTTCGTTGGCGTGCACCAAGAACTCTTCTGCAATTTTTGGTGACGCCAAACCCTGCGCCGTGAAGTGGTGGCGCTTGTAACGCAGCACGCAAACCAGTTCAGTCGCCAGGGAGTCGTTGAGCAACTTGATGATGTCCTTGCGCCAGGGCCCATAGTTAGGTGTCACTGCGCCTTGGTCCAGGCTGCGCCGTGCTGCGTCGATGGCAGCTTCGTCCAGAACCATTCGAGGGGGTTCTGCAACGGGCAGCTGTTTGACGTTGTTGTTTTCAGTTTTGGTGGCCATCGGTATTTCCTTGATTGGGTGGGCTGGTTCGGCACAAACATATCCGCGATCCATGACTGAACTTTAAAAGCACTGCGGCGTTGCAGCCATCGGTGTCAAGCGCAAGCGAGCGTAGGACGGCACCTCACGTCACTGTCAGACTTGAGGTTGCGCCAAACCGCTCGCCTGCCACGCCCGTGGCTTGGCAGACGGTGCGGCAGTTGGTTCCTGCAAAGCAATGACAAAGCAGGTGTGCTCTGCCAGACCGGCCCACTTCAACGCTTGCCCCAGCCGCAGCGGCTGCGCGCCCCATTGCGCCATCGCCGCGAGTGCGTCCGCCTGATTGGCGCGAAGCAGGATGAAGCGCATCGTGCGCCCGTCACGCACCAGCGTAAGTTCAGCCTGTGGCCAATGCGAAGGCAGGCATGGCATGAAGCAGAGCTCCTCTGCGCCCAGTTTCAAGCCGAAGATTGATTCGATGGCCGCACGGTGCATCCAGGCAGCGGAACCGGTGTACCAGCTCCAGCCACCACGTCCCACGTAGGGTGGCTGGGTGTACACGTCACCCGCCATCACGTAAGGCTCGACACCATAGGCCGGGCCATGCAGCGTGTGCTGGGCACGGTGCGCGGGGCTGAGATAGGTGAAGTAGCGGTAGGCGGTGTCTCCATTGGCAGCGCTTGGGCCAGTGCCAGCATCGCCTCGAAGTGGCGCCCGCAGGTTTCCCGCATGCTCGGCCTGCGCCATCAGCGCCCATACTGCAGCGTGTGAATACTGGCCGCCGTTTTCCCGCACGCCAGGCGGATAGGCCTGGATGTAGCCTGCGCTTGGCGAGGCATGAACCAGTGGCGGGTCAAGCAGTTTGATGAGCCCGGCCTGCGCGTTCACCAGATGCTCCTCCACTGCCGCCATGGCCATGCGCTGGAAGGCCACAGGGGCGACCCCTGACAACACCGACCAGGCTTGCGCAATCAGGTCGATTTTGGCCTCCGGATTGGCGTTTGAGCCCAAGGCTGTGCCATCGTCAAAAAAGGCGCGCTTGAACCACTGGCCGTCCCAGGCAGGCCCCAGCAGGGCCGCCTTCCAACCCTCGGCGGCCGCCTCCCAGCGCTGCGCCCTGTCTTCGCCACCGCGCGCACGTGCCACAGGGGAAAAATCTTTCACCAACTGGCACAGAAACCATCCCAACCACACCGATTCGCCACGGCCTTCATGGCCCACCCGGTTCATGCCGTCATTCCAGTCGCCCGTTCCCATCAAGGGCAAACCGTTTGAGCCCACCGCCAGACTGCGGTCAATCGCGCGCGCTGCATGTTCATAGACAGACGCTTCCCGACTGCTTACCCCGGGCGTGTAGTAAGCGTCTTCGGCCCCGGGCGCAATGGCTGCACCTTCGATGAAGGGGACGCTGGCGTCCAGCAGTGTGGCGTCGCCCGTGGCCCGGAGGTAGTGGGCGCAGGCGTAGGGGAGCCACAGCAGATCGTCCGTGAAATGGGTTCGAACGCCCGCACCTGTGGGCGCGTGCCACCAGTGCTGCACATCGCCTTCGGGGAACTGGCGCGAAGCCGCCAGCACAATCTGCTGGCGCAGCATCTCTGGCGCGGCCCAAGCCAGCGCCATTGAATCCTGCAACTGGTCTCGAAATCCATAGGCGCCGCCCGCCTGGTAAAAGCCTGCCTTCGCCCATAGCCGGCAGGCCACCGTCTGGTACATCAGCCAGCGGTTCACCATGGCGTCAAACAGGGGGTCAGGCGTCTTTACCGTGGTCGCGCCCAGAAGTTTGTCCCAGGCGCCGCGCACCTGCTCCATGCGCCGCGCGGGCGGAACTGTTGCGGCCACCGCGGCCAGTTGCCGGGCAGCGTCGATGGTTTCTGCGTAACCCATCAAAAACACCCGCTCCACCGATTCACCTGCGGCCAGCGACAAGCGCGTTGACAGGGCTGCACAGGGGTCGCTTGCGCCACCGCTGCGCTGGTCGAAATGGTCGGGCAGCACCAGCGCGCCACGCGCATCAAAGCATTCCCGGCGATCACAGGTCCAGTCGTCGGCATCCACCATGGCCAGAAACGCTGTTCCGTCGCCAAATCCTGCCGAGCGATCAAGCTGTGTGGCCAGCAGCGCCGTCAGTGACTTCTGGTGCGAGCCGTCGGGATCCGCCAAAGGCTTGGCGGGCGCGGCCAGGTGCTGGCTGTGGTGCGCCGTGCGCACGGTGGCGCGGTCAGCGCGGTTGGCGCCCATCATCCATTCGGCAACGCCAACCAAGCGCAGTTGCAGCGTCTTGTGGCCCCGGTTGACCAGACGGATTCGCACCTGCTTTACCGATGTTTGCGGGTCCACGCACCAGGACGCGGTCACGTCCAGGTCGCCGCGCCGGTGGCTGATGACGCTGTAGCCCTGTCCGTGCGCCACGCGGTACTTCAACCCGGCACCGCCCCACGCCGACGGTGTCACGCTCCACACCTGCATGCTCTTGCGGTCCTGCAGCAGGAACCACTCAGACGGCGGGTCCGCCACTGGATCGTTCGACCATGCTGTGAGCTGGTTCAGGCGGCTGTTCACGGCCCAGGTGTAGCCCCCTCCGGCCTCTGAGATCTGCGCACCGAAGTGGGGGTTGGCCAGCACATTGACCCATGGTTTTGCAGGCCGCATACCAGCACTGGCATCAAAGCGGAATTCACCTGAGACCCCGGCGAACTCCCCGGTTGGCGCAGGCACGTCTGCGTTCATGTCGCTCGGTGCTGCCACTGGGAAGGTGGATATGCCAAGCCGGCTCTCCAGCGCCTGCTCGTGCAGATCGCTCCACTCCTGCACATGGTGCGCCAGGGGCCGTCCGTCAGCATTCAGACGCACCCGCGCCACGGCTTGCAGGGTGCCCAATTCATCGGCCGAGAGATCGTCTGCGCGAAGGACGTGAAAGCTGGTGCGGGCCGACCCCGGCGCGTTCGAATCAGCGCCACTGTCCGCGATATGCCGGTCCCGCAGCGCGGTCAGCTCACGCTGCAGCGCCATGAGATATGACGCGGGCTCGGCATTCACCACCACGAGGTCGCAGGCAACCCCGCCCCACGACCACAGGCGCAGCGCGTGGCCCAGCGAACGCAGCAGTCCCAGCCCCTGGGTTACGCCGGCTGACACCAGGATCACCGGATGATCGCCTGATATGCCAAAGCGCCAGAGCAGCCGCCGGTCGCACACCTCCCCTTTGGAGTCCGTCAAATCTGGCTGGCCGGCCTGGGGACGTGCCAGGGTGAGCGCCAGAGCCGTGGTGAGCACCTGGATGGCGGCAAAGTTTTCACTGCTGATCCGCATCGCGCGCAGCCGGATGCCCGTCAGCGTGGCTGACATGAGTGAGGCGCGCTGCACGTGGCTGGGTTGCTGGTACTTGTCGATCACGGCATGCAGCGTGCCACTGTTGTCCGATGCTGCAGTGGCAAAGGTCAGGCGGGCTTTTGCGTTGGGCGCGATGCGCAGCCGTACGGCCAGCGCACACACTGGGTCCAACCCGGTGTCCAATGGGGCCATTGGGGAGTCAGGCCCAGCATCGGGCAAGCCGGTCTGCATCGCAGTGTCAAAAAATGCCAGAGGTGTGGCAGCGGTGCGATTGCGTCCCAGCCAGCGCTGGCGGTCTGCTGACACGCGCACACTGATCACGTGTGGATCGGTCTGCGCCAGAAAATGCGCCGTCTGCACGCCGCGTTCGGTGGCCAGGCGCGGCGTGCGCTCGAACACCAGCGCCTGTTGCGCCGCCAGCCACCGCGCCTGCACAAACAGGTTGCTGAACGCCGGGTGGGCTTCGTCCGCGCGCGGGTCGGCCAGCGTCACCTCAAAGGCCGAGATCAGTTCGATATCCAGCGTGCGGTCACTCAAGTTTCGCAGTTCGACCTGGCGGAACTCAATGTCGTCTTCCGGGCTGACCCAGACCATGGTGTGGCTCTGCAGGTGGCTCCAGGCCGCGTCAAAGCACACCCGGTCAGCATGGAAAGTGCTGTGGTAGTCCGCTTTCGGGTCGGGTGCCGGGTGCTGGGTGATGGACACCGGCTGAGGCCGCTGGTCCCATCTGACATAAAAGAAGCTGCCGTAGGCGTCGCGCAGTGCGTCGTCGCGCCAGCGAGTGATGCCAGTCTGGCCCCAGCGGCTCCATCCTGCCCCGTTGGGACGCAGCGATACGCTGTAGCGCCCGTTTGACAGCACATGCGTGGGCTCCAGGGCCGTTGCGCCCGGCAGCACCTCGCGCAGCAGGCCCTGTGCGCGCCTTCGGGCGGATTGTGTCGGCCGGCTCATCGTTGGCGCGTGCAGCATTGACACTTCGCGCGGCGCACGCTCGTGCAGCAGCGAAGCCACGGCCTCAATGTGCGGGTTGGCCATGCCCCAGCGCTGCGCCACGCCGCCCAGCAGCACATTGGCCAGTGCCACGATGCTCATGCCCTGGTGGTGTGCCATGAAGGTCACCACCGGCGTGAAAGCCTCCGTGCCGGTGCGCCGTGCCGGCGTGAAGTCAAGCGCCTCAATGAAGCCGTAGCGCTCACGCGGGGCCAATGCAGCCAACGACTTGAAATTGCCGGTGGCCAGGTGCGGCGCAATCTGAGCGGCCAGCGCCGTGGCATACGGGGCAATCACCAACTCGTCGGGCGGTGTGCGGCGCAACGCCAGGCGGGGCACGCCTTGCGGCGCATATTGGTACGCCAGCGTGTGGTCGCGACCGGCATAGGCCGACTCCGAAATGCCCCAGGGCACATGCTGCGCATGGGCATACGCTACCTGTTCCACCAGCGCCGCGTGGCAAGCACCCCGCAAAACGCTGCCGTGCGGCTCATCAAGCACCAGGCTGGGCATGAGGTACTCGAACATGGAGCCCGACCACGAACGCAGTCCGGCATCCGCACCCACCGCGTAAAACGGCCGCCCCAGCGATGCCCAGTGGCGCACGGGAACGTGGCCTTTGGCGATCGCCAGCAGGCTTGTCAGGCGCGATTCCGATGCCAGAAGGTCATAAAACCCCGCGTCAAGCTGTTGCTCGGCCACGCGGTAGCCAATGTGAAGCAGATGCCGCTTGCGGTGGTACAGGAAACTGAAGTCTGCCTCCCAGGCCAGTTGTTCAAACGCATTGGCCAGCGTGTGCAAACGCTGCGCTTCTTCCCCCAAGCCACCACCTGTCGTTGGCGTCGCTGACGTTGCCGCCTGTGCGTCGCGTTGGGCGGACCGCCGTGTCGCGCGATGGTCTGCCAGGTGCCATCTCAACTCGCTGCGCTGTGCCACAGAAAGTTGGGTGCGCCGGTCCAGCAGCCCCTCGAAGCGTTGCCTGCCAGCTTGAATGGCCCGCTGCGACGCGGCCTGGCCGGACGGCGCATCGGCCAGTTCCAGGCAAGCCTGGGCCACGGCCAGCAGGTGGCCGCTGAGGTTGCCGCTGTCCACGGTGGACACATACATCGGCAGCAGCGGCGCGCAAGTCTGCGTGTCGTACCAGTTCACAAAGTGGCCACGGTGGCGCTGCATTCGGGCCAGTGTGGCCAGTGTGGCTTCCAGCCGGGTCAGCAGGTCTTGCGTGCCGATCCAGCCGAACTGCCGCGCGCACGCCACGCTGAGCAGGTACAGGCCAATGTTGGTGGGCGACGTGCGGTGTGCCACCATGTCGTTGGGGTTGGTCTGCAAATTGTCGGGCGGCAAATGGTTTTCTTCGGCTACGACGCAGCGCTCAAACAGGCGCCAGGTGTCGCGCGCGATGCCCTCCAGGCATACCTGGTCTGCCAGCGGCAAGGCGGCGTCTTTGCCAGCCGGGCGCGGCCGACTCACCCACCAGGTCCACACGGGCGATGCCGCCCACAGCAGGCACAGCGCCCCTGCCAGCGCCGGGTAGCGCGTGCCGGTGGCGAGCAATGCCGCCAACAATGCCAATGCCACTGGGGGCAAGGTCCAATGCTGGCGCAGCACATCGCCAAAACGCGTCTTCGCCGCTGCCTGTGCGGCTGCCGCGGTGGTCCACTGCAGCAGATGCCGCCGGCTGATGGCCATGCGGTACAGCGCACGCGTGACCGCGTCCACGCCCATCAACGCCTGTTGCAGCAACTGGGCAAGCAGCCACAGGCCACCCCACAGCGCACGTGCCAGGTCAGTCGCAGCTTGCCGGTAAAAGTGCACTTTGGCCACATCGTCACGGCTGGGTGAAAAGCCCGCCACGGCGCCCATCAGGGGTCCGGCGCAAAACCCGGCCAGCACCAGCGCCAGCGCCGCCCAGGGCGACACCACACCGGTGCCCAGCGCCAGCAGCAGCAGGCCCAGCGACACCGGTGCCACCAGAGAGCGGCGCAGGTTGTCAAACATCTTCCAGCGGTTGATGGCGCGCAGGCGCCAGCGCCCCGGGTTCAGCAAGAACGGCAGCAGTTGCCAGTCGCCACGGGTCCAGCGGTGCACGCGGGACGCGGCCACATCGGAATGAAACGGCGCGTCTTCGATCAGCGTGATGTCGGTCACCGCAGCGCAGCGCGCGATTGAGCCTTCCAGCAAATCGTGGCTCAACACTCGGCCTTCGGGCAACCGGCCAGCCAGCACGGCGTGCATGGCCTGCACGTTGAGCAGCCCCTTGCCGGTGAAGGTGCCTTCGCCAAACAGATCCTGATAGACCTCGGAGGTGGCTGCACTGTAAGGGTCGATGCCGCACTGCCCGGCAAACAGCCAGTGGTACAGCGTGATGTCCTTGGGAGCGGGCAATGGCGTGGCCACGCGCGGCTGCAGGATGCCGTAGCCGCTTGCCACCCTGTGTCCGTCCGCACTGAGCTGGGGCTGGTTGTGCGGATGGGCCGCCACGCCCACCAGTTCGCGCAGGCGGCCCGGCGGCAATTGGGTGTCGCTGTCCAGCGTGACGATGTACTTTGTGTCAGGCGCCATGCGGGATTCGATGCCCAGATCCAGAAAAGCGGATGAGTTACTCTGCGCCAGTGCGGCCACCAGCAATTCAAGTTTTCCGCGCTTGCGTTCCCAGCCAATCCAGCGCTGCTCGGAATCGCTGAACGCGCGCTCCCGGTGCAGCAAAATAAAGCGGGGCGCAGCGCCATCTGCCGTCGCCTGTGCGGCAAGCTCAGGGTAGCCGGTGTTGAGTGCGCGGATTGCCTGCGTCGCGCTGGCCAACAGCGCACCGTCGGACGCTGCCCGTGCCTCGTCCGAGTCGCTCCAGTCGGTCAGCAGAGCGAACTGCGCATGCCGCTCCGGGTTGGCCAGATAGTGCAATTGCAGACGATGCGCCAGTTCTCGGACCGCCACCGCGCTGGTCAGCATGCCAGGGATCACCACCATCACCCGGTGCTCCTGCGGTATGCCGTCTGTCAACGCCAGACGCGGCAAATGCTTGGGCCGCGCCGACTCGCTGATGAGCCGGTTGATCACGGCCACCACCGCTTCGGACGCCGGAAATACGATCAGCCCTGCCGCCAACAGGGCCCACGCGCCAGCCGCGCCCACTGCGGGCGTGTGGTGCAGCAGCATCCACAGCACCAATCCTGCGGTGGCCATCAGCAGGCAACCAAGATAGACCCCCAACACCGCGCGCCGCGCCAAGCCAGCCCAAGCCAGGCCGGCGCTGAAGCCTGCGTCCCGCTTGAGTCCGAGTGCCCGTAGCAGGGCGGGCCTGCCAGCGCCACGCAGCCAATGGGCGGCTGCTGCGGCAGCGCTGTGTCCACCCCCTGCGGCGTCCATCAACCCCAGCAGGGTCTGCGCAACGAATACTTCACCCCGGTGGCTGCGTCTGGCGAGAAGCTCAATGGCGTGCAGCGTCTGGTCGCGCGTGCCAGACTGTTCTGCTGCAAAAAGCTCAGAAGTCAGCATCAGGCGCATCAGGGCACTGGCGTGCGCCACGATGTCTGTCCAGTCGGCGTCGCCAATGGCGCGCAGGGATGTCACGGCATTGCTTACGCTCAAGTTGTCCGCAGCCTGGTCGACCGGCTGCTGGGCCTGCAATGCTGCCAGATCAGGCAGCGCGTTGCGAAGCCAGTCGTGGTAGCGGGGCTGGTACTTGCCATCGAGCGCAGTCCGCCGGTCTTGCAGGCGTTGCGCCATCTGGGCCAGAAACACGCGGCCAACCCCGCGTTTGTTCACCAAGGCGAGCAGCTCATCCAGCTTGGCCAGGGTGAAGGTGTCAATGCTGTCACAGCACAGGTTGGCGACCTCCCGGGCCGCCTTGTTGGTTGCCACACGTTCAGCCAGGCGGCGCAGATTCTCTATCAATACCACGCGCAAAGTTGTGGGCAGCGCCCACATTTCACTCAAGCTCAATTCGCGCGTCTCCTGGTACGCGTCAAGAAACTGTGTCAGCAGGTTCTCGTCGAATGCGCCATCCGTGTGCGCCACAAAAGCCCAGGCCACGCCATAGACGCGTGGCAGTCCGGCCAGGGGCTCATCCATCAAGACAGGCAGCGCGCGGAAGTAGCGCCGCGGCAGCGCTTCGTGAATCTCCTTCAGCTGCGCTTCGATCAGGTGGAAATTGTCCAGCAGCCATTCCGCCGCCGGGCTGATGTCGTAGCCAGTCGATGCCTGCAGGCCAATGTAGGCATGCGCTTCGCGCAGCACCCTGACATTGCTTTCGAGGCGCGGAAAAAAAGTGGTGGCGCCCGAATCCGCCACGGCAGCGCGATGCGTTTCCCCCAGGCTGCGGCCATGCTGCGCAAACCGCTGGAGCCCGAAAATCTCAGACCGTATCGGGGGCTCGACCGGGCCCCGTGTGCCATCCAGGATATCGCACAGGGCCTGGGTTGCAGACGGAAGCAGGCGCGCCAGCTCGGCTTGGGCCATGCACTACAGCAGGACGCAGGCTGCAGCGGCAAACAGCCCGACCACCACGACCAGAGTCGTCACAAACCGCGTCACCGCAAAGCCATGCACGGCCTCTGCAGCGCAGCGCAGGCCAAACAGCCGGCCGCGCGAGCCTTGGCAACGGTCAAAGTGCTCACCCAGGGCAGACAACTCCATCGGTGACGTGTCAGTTGCCCCGCCAAATGAGGTGGTGCTCCAGGATGGGTGGAAAATTACTTGGGAATTCATGAAATGCTCCGGTGACGCGCCTTGGTGGGCCACGTGAAAAAAATTCAATCGGGATGTACCAGAGGAACCCCCTGTGCTTTGCACGCCAGGGCCACTGATACACGACAGATCGATGCTACGGCCGGCACCCCGCAGCGTCTATCAGACGGCACGCTGCAATGCGTAGGATGAGTCCTACCGGCCCGGCCCCGCACCGGCGAATACATGGTCCCAAACCCCGGCTGTTACCACTGCCAGGATGTACAGGACAAAGTCTGCGCGGTACGACCGCCTGCTTTGTTCAAGCGTGAAAATATCCATGCACTTCCTCCTTTATTGCCAGCGCTGAGGTTCACAAGGCCAGAAGGCGCGGTCTGTGCGGCTTCGCACAGACACGGGGTGTCCGCTGTAGGACCGGGCTGACACTTGAAACCGGTTGCCGCCGATACCTGCAACGCAGGCAAGTTGTGATGATCGGGTTCA
>JANYJD010000022.1 GCA_025358555.1 Rhodoferax sp. | reverse complement strand
GCGCCCAATACCGAGTTGCCTTTGGCGTCCAGCTCGGGCGACCACACGCTGATGGTGCCCCGGCCCGGTGCAATGGCCACGATGCCGCCGCCCACGCCGGTTTTGACCGGCAGGCCAATGCGGTACGCAAAGTCGCCCGCCGCATCATAGGCGCCGCAGGTCAGCAGCAGGGCGTTGACGCGGCGGGCGGCTTCGGAGCTCAGAAATTGCTCGCCGGGGCGGGCGTCTTTGCCGATGTCCACCCCGTCGTTGGCCAGAAACATGGTGGCCTGGGCAAGCTGGGCGCAGTTCATCTCGATGGCGCACTGGCGGCAGTAGTTGTCCAGCACCAGCTCGGGCGGGTTGACAAAGTTGCCGTAGCTTTTCATGAAATACGCCATGGCCATGTTGCGGTGGGCGGTGTCGCGTTCTGATTTGGCAATGTGGGCGTTCCACTTCAAATCGGGGTCGTCGGTCAGGCGGCGCAGCGCGCCCAGCAGGGCGGTATCCAGGTGGGCGTAGCGGGTGGTGAGGATGTCGGTGATCACCAGCGCGCCGGCGTTGATGAACGGGTTGCGCGGAATGCCTTTTTCGGTTTCAAGCTGCACCATGGAGTTGAATGCCGCGCCAGACGGCTCGCGGCCCACGCGGTTCCACACATCATCGCCCGCCATCTTGAGGGCCAGCACAAACGCAAACAGCTTGGTGATGCTTTGCAGCGAGAACGGGGTTTGCGCATCGCCCACCGCGTGCGTGGAGCCGTCGATCAGCGCGATGGCCATGCCAAATTGGCGGGGTGCCACTTGCGCCAGCGCAGGGATGTAGCTGGCTACTTTGCCTCGGCCAAACAGGGCATGCGCTTCGGTCTGGATTTGCTGGAGGACCTCAGGCAGGGAAATTGCTGGAGACAAAGGCATGCGTCAGTTGGGCGGCGGCGCGGCGTCAATTTCGCCCCGGTACTCAATCTTGCCACGCACGCGGGCCCGCGGGTGCATGTCAATCATTTCGTCGTAGCTGGCGTCGCCAATCAACGTGGCAGACCCGGTAATCTCCAGCGATTTGCGGGCGATGACGGCGCCGATCACCTTGCCCTCGATGAAGACATAGTCGGCCTCCAGGCGGGTGTTTTCAATCACGCCGGTGGCGCCCACGTGGATGGTGCCGCCGCTCTCAAACGTGATGTTGCCCTTGAGCCGGCCATCGATCTTGATGCCAAGGTCGCGTGAGGTCTGGAAGTTGCCGTCAAATTCGGCCCCTTCGGCGATCAGGCTTGATATCGCGCCCAGGCGCTCGGCCGGTACGAGTCGGGTGGTGGCGGGGTTGTTGTTGTTCATGGCTTAGGGCTCCTGGCTGTGCAACCAGTTGTCTGGTTTGAGTTGGGGGGAGGGGGACTCTTTGGCAGATTGCGCGTTGGCAGCCTGTGCGCCGGTGGCGGGCAGGCCGGGCTGAAATGGGCGCTCAAGTGGGCGCTCCAGTGGGCGTTCAAGCCGTAGCTCAAGCCCTGGCTCGCCGCGTTGCAGTTCTGGCATGGCAGTTTCTGGCGGTGCAGCCATGGCGGCAGGGGTGACCGGCGCAACCGAAGCAATTGAAGCAACCGGCACGACCGACGCAACCGACGCGCTGGCCTTTGGGCTGGCCCGTTGCACCGGCGGGTTGGCGGGCGCCAGCGCACTGCCGGCAAGGTGGGGCAACACCCACAACCACGTGGCGGCCCCAATCGCCAACAGCGGCACGCCGCGCAGGGCATACCAGGCGATCCAGCGAAAAGCCATGCGGCGCTGCGCGACCCGGCGGTCGCGCCGCCAGCTGGCTTGCAGCGCCGCGCGGCGCAAGCCGTCGATGTCGGGCACTGGCGCGGTGCCGGGAGACCTTGGCAAATGCGGCACCGATTGGGACCAGCTCATTGAAATCATGTGGCGCTGGCGCTGGCGTTGGCAGGCATGACGCGTTCCAGCGTGGCGTTCAGGTCGGCGCCGTTGACCTGGATGCGGCGATACCGCACCAGGCCCTGCACGCGCGCGGTGGCATGCAGGGTGACTTCGCCCTGGCCCGAATCAAGCGTGCCGTGGGTCTGGCCCATCACGGAAATCTTCTGCGCGGTAATGTCGCCAGTCACCTGCCCGGTTTCAGTGACCACCACCGACACCAGCGAATCGGCCGCCTGCGTGAGGTTGCCTTCCACCAGGCCTGCGATGCTGCACGGCCCGCGCAAAATGGCGTTGCCTGCAAAGCGGATGCCATCTGCCACCTTGCTCACGGCGTGGCTGTTTTCCGGCGTTTCTTCCACCAGCGCAGCGGGCTGTTGGGCCTGCAGCACGGGCATGCCTGCGGCCTGCACTGCGGGCATGGCGTTGCCCACGTCGACTTCCATCCTGCTGTCCATGTTGCTTGAGGCTGTTTCGTTCAAATCGTCATTCGTCATGGTGTGGACTCCTGGGTTCTCGTAGCGGTGGCGTTTTAATTTCATGGGGCATTCACTGTTTGTTGGCAACAATGTCGTTCAGCACGGGCACTTTGTCTGCAAGTTTGAGCGTCTGGAACGGCCCTTGCAGGTCTGCGCCATCATATAGTTTGAGGCGGCTGGCCATCAGCGTGCCGGTGGCCACACCCGTGTTCGCCACGTAGGCCATGCCCATGCATTTCATCACCGTGTCCTGCGGGCTGGCCGATGGGGCGCCGAGCTGGCCAAACAGGTAAAAGTCTCCGGTAACCCAAATGTGCCCGCGCACCACGCCACCGGTCCAGATGATCAGGCGGCCATTCACCCGGATGTCACCCGACACCTCGCCTTGCACCAGCAGGCCGCCTTCAAACTTGAGATCGCCACCCAGATGCGTGCCGGTTGCCACCCGGTTCACCACGTTCATGGCAATCGGGTCAATTTCCAGCGTGTCTTGGGGCGTTTTCAATTCCAAAACAGCAGCCCCCAAACCACGGCAGAGGCCAGCATGCAGGCGAGCCCGAGCAAAGCCATCCACAACGCGTGGCGCTCCAGCCAGCGGCGAAACCCGCCGGGGCGCAGGCGCGGCTGGCCCGGCGCATCGCCTGCATGGCTGAGCACCCACCAATCTTGCCAGGCTTGCGTCAGACGGTTTTCGCCGGTTTCAAAGTCAATGACCAGGCCGTTCTGCTGGGCCTGCTCGCGGCTCAAACGCTTGCCCAATGACACCGAGAAAGGCGCGCCCACGATGGTTTGGGTAAAAAATGCGTTGGTGTCATCCATCGGGGGGCATTTTAGTTGATATGTAAGCACTTGTTAGAAAATTCAATGAAGCGATTTGGGGTTGATGGCACCGGAGTTGTTACGTCTGGCAACTCTCTTCACCGGGCGTGCGGTAGTCGCGCTTGCATGCGCCGCGTTGAATGCTACAGGGCATATTCACTTGCCCGCAACCAGGAGAAGATGATGAAAGCCAAACGTTCTGCCACAGGTTACGCCAAAAGCTCTGCAAGGGCACTGGCAGGAGCTGCCGTGCTGGCGGCGCTGGCATTGGGTGCCAGCACCGCGGCCCACGCCGGCGATGTGTACTGGTCGGTCGGGCTGTCGTCGCCCGGCGTGCAAGTGGGCGTGTTCAGCCCGCAACCGGTCTATGTGCAGCCCCAACCCTACTACGTGCAAACGCAACCGGTCTATGTGCAGCCCCAGGTCATTTACACCCAACCCCGCCCGGTTTATGTTCAACCCCGGCCTGTGTACGTGCAGCCCAGGCCAGTTTATGTGCAGCCCCAGCCGGTGGTTGTTTACAACGGCTGGCACCACCCTGGGCACGGCTGGCACCATGGGCCACGGCCATTGCAACAGCATTACCCGCAGCAGGTGGTGCAAAACTATCCCGGGCAACACCAGATGCCAGTTGAAGGTGACGGCTTTATCCGCCGCTAGACTGAAATTCCTGCCGGTGGCCGCTATTGCCCATACCTTGGCCCGTGGGTGAGGAAGTCTTGCTGAAGTGCGGTGCTGGTTCGCCCCAGCACTGCATTGCGGTAAGGAAGTGGCCAAAGCGGGCGATGATGTCAAGGTGCTCGTGCGCAGACTTTAGGTGGCTTTGAATTGACTCCTTGAGCGCATCGGGGCTGGCGCTGGGCCAGCCAAGTGCCAGGCCGTCGCCAAACCAGTAGGCCAGCACGGCGTTGGGGCAGGGGTGGCCGTGGCCGACATCAGCATGCGGCATCAATTTACTGTGTCAAAACGACAACCAGGTGCCCCGCAGGCCCTGCTGCTCCACACCGGGTTTGGACCAGTCGCATACACCGCTCGGAAATATCTGGGCCAGTTGCGTGCGCTGGGTTGCGGTGAAGGTGGTGGCGTAGTCGGCCATGGCCACTGGCTTGAGCTGGCACTTGATAACGTCCGCCGCCAATTGCGCGCCTGCCACAAAGCGTGGTGAACCGGGCGCGGGGTACAACGCGGCACACTGGCCGCTGTTACGCTCGAACTTCTCGACAATTTTGCGGGGGTTGGCGTCACGCGTCAGGCAGCCTTCCTGCAAACTGGATGGCTTGTTGCGCAGCACCTTGTCGCGCTGGGTGCCAGTGGCCGCATCAGCCGCAACGTTGGCCAGCCACTGGTCCATGTCTTTCAGGGCACCGATCAGCAGGGGGCTGTCGCTGCCGTAATAGCCGTAGCGGAAGTCTTCCACCAGCATTACCTGGTTGTCGGCGTTGCCATTGGCATTGGTCAGACGCGCGCGCATGGAAAACGAGTGGTAGCGCAGATGGATGTCGCCCACGGCAGAGTCGTCAGCGTAGGCGCGGTAGTCGATGATGGGGATGTCCCGCAGGCCCCCGCCACCCGAGGTAAGCCTGCCGGTCTGGTAGGCCTGGCGCATGGCAAGCGTGTCGCCCACAGTGCGGCCCTCGGTGAAGCGGGCGTCACGGTCGTAGCCGCCCACGTTGCCGTTGATGTGCAGGAATTGGTCTACGGTGATGGTGCCATCAATCAGTGCGCGCAGACCGTACTGCACGCCGGTGTTGTCGATCGGCCGGCGCGCAAAGCCGGTGGCCGGGTCTTTGCCGTAAATGTTGATGTTGTGGTCGTAAATGCTGCAGCGCACGCCTTTGGGGTTGGTGCTGGCGTCATAGCGCTGGGCAGGCAGCAGCGTAGCGGGGCAGTAGGTGTCGGGCGCAATGCGCATGGCGCCCTCGTACACCGTGGCGGTGTAGATGGTTTTGACGGTTTGCACCCCAGCCACCAGACGTTGCTGCTCGTCGGTAAACGCGCCGGGCACCTTGTTCTTGAAGTAGTTGCCCAAGAGGCGCTGGTCGGTGATGGACTGGGCCGTGGCAAAGGCCACCTCCGGGAAGCTGCAGCCCGGCAAAATGCCATCCAGCAGGCCGGGGTAGTTGTCGGCAATCTGGTGCTGCTGGTAAGAGCCGCCCGAGCAGCCCCAGCCAATCGTGTAGCGCGGCGGGCCATACGCTTTGATGAAACGCTCTTTCACCATCGCCATGGATTCAGCAGCGGTCAGGTCCTGGCAGTTCACTCCAAACACATTGAGTGTGCTGGAGGCCATCGCGTAGCCTTGCTTCAGGATGTTGTCGTCCAGCACGCCGCCGGTGATGTTGCCCTGGCGGTACCAGCCACCGGTGCAGCCGCCCCCAAAGGTGTAGATCAGACGGCCATTCCAGCCCTCCGAAGGGTTTGTGAAGGTGGGTGGGGCCTGAGTGATCGGGTTGTGCAGCACGGCGGTCTGGTAGATGGCGCGGTTCACCGTGCCGGTCTCCACACGCACCACGTAAGGCACGCTCTTGCCGCCCACTTGCGTGGTGGCGACGTCAGCCGGCAAAGCCGTCAGCGATGGCAGTGCCACAAAGGCTGGCTTAGCGGCGGTGTTGCGGTAAACGTAGTCCACCCGCGTGGCCACCGAGCAGTTGCCGTCCAGCGGCGCGCCCAGCATTGTCTTGCCATCAGCCAGCGCAAAGCTGTCGGTCTGGCAGGCGAAGGGCATCTGCTGCGGGCCAGAGAACATCGGCCCGCTGGCCGGGTAGTTGGTCAAATCCAGCGCGCTGGTGGCACGGGCCGCTGATTCGCCGGGAAGCTGCAAATCCGCAACCAGCAGGTTTTTGCCCAGGGCCAAGCCGGTGACTAGCCCGGTCGGTTTGCCGCCGACCGCGCCTGCGGCAAATGCGGCGGTCACGTCACGCCCGTTAAGCGTGACCCGCAGTTTGGCAATGGGCGGTATGTTGCCGTTGATCCGCACCAGCGCGTCACCGCCGCTGACCCACTGTGGCGAAGGCGATGACAGCACCTCCAGATTCAAACCATAGACCCGGCTGTCAACGCTGGCACAGCCTGCCAGTGCTGACAATGCAGCGACGACGAGAAGGGGCACACTGTGGCCAAAAAAGCCTGTCTTGGGGCGTGGGCAATGCTGTGAGGTGATGTGCAATTTAAGGGTCATGGTCTGTCTCGTTCCAGGGGTTTCGCTTTGCAACGACTTTAACCCAACGCCATCGTACGGCCATCAGTTCCTGATAGTCACGCAGCCGGTCAAACTCGGTTTGCAGCGGGTGCAGGGTGGTAAGTAACACCTTGGGCCTCGCCAGATGGCCGTTAACAGCAGCGATAATCTGTGCTCTTTTCAGGAGCATCTGTGGACATAACACTGCTGGCCAAAGCCGCCATCATGGGCGTGGTCGAGGGCCTTACCGAGTTTTTGCCAATTTCGTCAACCGGGCACTTGATATTGGCAGGCGCATTGCTGGGATTTGACGACGACAAGGCCAAGGTGTTTGACATTGCCATCCAGACGGGGGCCATCTTCGCGGTGATCTTGGTCTACTGGCAGAAGATCCGCGACACGCTCATCGCGCTTCCATCTCAAAAAAAGGCGCAGGCTTTTGCACTG
>JANYJD010000055.1 GCA_025358555.1 Rhodoferax sp. | reverse complement strand
GGCCTGATTTGGGCCGCATGGTGGATATGGTGGAGCATGGCTTCAGGCTGTCAGAGGCGTCCAACATGCCCGCCATTCTGGAGCTGCGCATTCGCGCCTGCCATGTGCGCGGCAGCTTTGAGTGCAAGGACAACGTCACGTCCACCTTCTCCACCAAAAATTTGATTCAGGAGCCGGCAGACTTTAATTACATGAGCCTGGCGCACCCGCCGGTGACGTTTCGCCAGGAGAAGCTCAAGTACGACGAGCGCCTGCCTGCTGCGCGCAAGTACATTGCTGACAACCATCTCAATGAATTGTTTGCAGGCAAGCATGAGGATATCGGCATCATCGTGCAGGGCGGCCTGTACAACACGCTGATCCGCGCCTTGCAGCAGTTTGGCCTGGCCGATGCGTTTGGGCAGACCGATATTCCGCTGTTGGTGCTCAACGTCACGTACCCGCTGGTGCCCGCGCAACTGAGCGATTTTTGCGTGGGCAAACGCGCCGTGTTGATGCTGGAAGAAGGCCAGCCCGAGTACATGGAGCAGGAACTCGCCACCTTGCTGCGCCGTGCCGACATTCAAACGCCGCTGCATGGCAAAGACATGCTGCCCCAGGCGGGCGAGTACACCACCGAAGTCATGGCCCGCGGCCTGGCCAAGTTTCTGCAACGCTACCTGCCGCAACACGCGCCTGAGGCCACGCTGCAATGGCTCGCTGGCAACCAGGAGCGCCGCGCGGCTGTTGCGAAATCGCTCCCCACACCCCTACCCGCGCGGCCCCCCAGCATGTGCATTGGTTGCCCGGAGCGGCCTGTTTTTTCTGCGCTCAAACTGGCGCAGCAGGACGTGGGCGACGTGCATATTTCAGGCGACATTGGCTGCCATGCGCTGGCCACGTTCGAGCCGTTTTCGTTCGGCCATTCCATCCTGGGCTACGGCATGAGCCTGGCCAGCCGCGCAGGCGTCTCGCCCATGATGAACCGGCGGGTTCTGTCGGTGATGGGCGATGGCGGCTTCTGGCACAACGGCCTGCTGACCGGCGTGCAAAGTGCCTTGTTCAATGGCGATGACGCGGTGCTGCTAATCTTCAAGAACGGCTACACCTCGGCCACCGGCACGCAGGACATCATTTCATCGCCAAACCGCAGCGCTACGACGGCCCCCTCGGGGAGCAGCGACCCACACGAAGTGGGGGAGCGTGGGGGCTCACAGCCTTCGCAGCAAAGCCTGGCACACCTGAACCAGACGATTGAGAACACGCTAACCGGCTTGGGCGTGAAGTGGATGCGCACCGTCAACACCTATGAGGTGGCGCAAATGCGCAGCACGCTGACCGAGGCCTTCACCACACCGTTCAGCGGCCTGAAGGTGATCGTGGCCGAAGGCGAATGCCAGCTGGAGCGTCAGCGCCGCATCAAGCCGTGGCTGGCCAGTCTGCTTAAAAAAGGTGAGCGCGTGGTGCGCGTCAAATATGGCGTAGACGAAGACGTGTGCAATGGCGACCACGCCTGCATTCGCCTCTCGGGCTGCCCCACGTTGACGCTTAAAGACAACCCCGACCCGCTGAAGGTAGACCCGGTTGCCACGGTGATTGACGGCTGCGTAGGCTGCGGCCTGTGCGGCTCCAACGCGCATGCGGCCACGCTGTGCCCGTCGTTCTACCGGGCCGAAGTCATTCAAAACCCCAAGTG
Organism: Rhodoferax sp.; assembly: GCA_025358555.1. Classification (GTDB taxonomy): domain Bacteria; phylum Pseudomonadota; class Gammaproteobacteria; order Burkholderiales; family Burkholderiaceae_C; genus JANYCG01. The sequence continues at coordinate 4,314 of JANYJD010000055.1, read as the reverse complement.
GCATGAGCGGCTGGTAGCTTCCGTGCGCGGCGCGGTAGTGCGGGCTTTGCAGCCCGGGTGAACATGCGCCCCCACGCTCATCACTTTGTGTATTCGCTGCCCCCCGAGGGGGCCGCATTTTGCCTAGGGGCGGCCCGTCGGCAAAACATCCACTCATGAACAGTATGTCTCACACCCAACCCATTTCGATCCTGCTGTGCGCCCTGGGCGGCGAAGGCGGCGGCGTGCTCAGTGAATGGCTGATCGACATTGCGCGCCACGCGGGTTATGCCGCGCAGGCCACGTCCATACCCGGCGTGGCGCAGCGCACCGGGGCCACCACGTATTACCTTGAGGTGTTCCCGGTGCCGCTGGCCCAACTCAATGGGCGGCGGCCCGTGTTTGGCCTGAACCCGCTGCCTGGCCGGCTTGACGTGCTGGTGTCGTCCGAGCTGCTGGAGACCGCACGGCAAATCGGCAATGGGCTGGCGTCGCACACCCACACACTCATCCTCACGTCCTCAGCGCGAGCTTTGACGACGATGGAGAAGATGGAGATGGGCGATGGCCGCCGGCAGGAGGAGGGGCTGGTGCAACTGGTGCGCGAGCACAGCCGCGCCCACCATGTGATTGACATGGCCCGGCTGACGCGCGAAGCCGACACGCTGGTCAGCGCCACCATGCTGGGCTGCATCGCGGGCAGCGGCGCGCTGCCGTTTGCGCGGGCGGATTTTGAGGCTGTCATTGGCCAGCGGGGCAGCACGGCACAAGCCAGTTTGCGCGGCTTCGCCTTGGGGTTTGACGCGGTGGCGCAGCAGCGGGTGCAAATCAGCGTCATTGAGGGATCACTATTAAATCAAGAGCTGATTATGAATGCTACACAAGGGCTAGAGGCCGATTTGGCATCTATTTTCCCGAGAAATGTGCATGATCTGCTGGTTTTGGGCCACGCCCGCATGCTGGAGTACCAGGGCGCCGACTACGCCAAGCTTTACACAGACCGCCTGCAGCGGGTGCTGGCCGCAGAGCGCCAGGTCGACCCAGGCAATGCCAACGGTTTCGCAACCACGCGCGAGATGGTGCGCTGGCTGGCGCTGTGGATGGCGTTTGACGACATCGTGCGCGTGGCCGACCTCAAAAGCCGGGCCAGCCGCTGGGCGCGTGTGACGGGCGAGGTCAAAGCCAAGCCCGATGATTTGCTCAAAGTGTATGACCACTTCAAGCCGGGCGCTCCTGAATTTGCAGCGCTGCTGCCCGCAGGCCTGGCTACCAAAGTGCTGAACTGGGACAAGCGCCGCGTTGCCAGCAGCAAGGCACCCTGGGCGCTGCCGCTCAAGGTTGGCACGCATACGGTCTTCGGCATGCTGTCACTGCGCGTGCTGGCCAGCCTGAAATGGCTGCGCGTGCGCGGCAGCCGCTTTGCGCATGAGCAAGCCATGATCGACCAGTGGCTGGACGCCGTCGTCACCGGCACGCAGACCCACTGGCAACTGGGGCATGAACTGGCCCTGTGCGGCAGGCTCATCAAGGGCTACGGCGCCACCAATGAGCGCGCCAAAGACAACCTGCTGCACATCATCAACCACCTGGCCAGGAGTGCCGCGTTTGACGCGCACACGTCTCGGGAGGACCAGGTAAGAGCCATTGCCGCTGCGCGCACCGCCGCCCTGTCAGACGAAGCCGGCAAGGCGCTGGACCAGGCGCTGGTGCAGCACGGCGCGCCAGCCAGACCGGTGAAAGCGCAACCCGTTCGCTGGGTGAAATCGCCCCCTGGGCGCGCCAAAGCGGCAGCCGCGTCGCATGGCCCACAATAATTTCAATCACAGATCGTCATAGAAAGAGAAAAGATGCATTTTTCACTGCAAAAAAAACCTGTAGCCCTCGTCGAATATTCATGGATAGCTACTATGTTGATAGCATTTTCGACCTGCGCTCAAACCGCAACGCCTTGACCCACCAAGCCCGTGCGCGTGATTGTCGGCTTCCCACCCGGCGGCGCGGCAGACCAGATTGCGCGCATCATCGCGCAGCCGTTGCAGGAGGCGCTGGGCCAGCCCGTGGTGGTGGAGAACCGGGCCGCAGCGGGCGGCAACATCGGTGCCGACGCGGTTGCCAAGCCGCCGCCAACATCAAGGGAAGCGCTTCCCAAGGAGTTTCTGGCCACGCTCAAGGCCAACCCCGGCCGCTTGAGTTTTGGCACGCCGGGCAGCGGCAGCTCGCCGCACCTGACGGCCGGGATGATGAAGGCACAGTCGGGCACGATTGCCACCCACATCCCCTACCGCGGCGCAGCGCCCGCAATGCAGGACCTGGTGGCCGGGCAGATCGACTTCATGTTTGACCCCGGCATCGGCCTCAACCACGTGCGCGCAGGCCGCCTGAAGATGCCGGCCGTCGGCAGCCCCAAGCGCTCCGCCAAAGACCGCATCACCGCGCTGGGCGGCGAGGCGCTGCCGCTCACACCGCAGGAGTTTGGCAACAAAGCCGCTGACGATTCAAAGCGGTTTGGGGCGCTGATCAGTGAAAGAAAAATCATTGGCGACTGAACCTCCACTATCCTCGGCTTCATGAGCAAAACTTTTATCTACACCGTGCGCGTCGAGTTTGGCGACTGCGACCCGGCCGGCATCGTCTGGTTTCCCAATTTCTTCCGCTGGATCGACGCCGCATCGCGCAACTTTTTCACGCAATGCGGCGTGCCGCGCTGGGAAGAAACCAGCCGCACCCTGGGCATCATCGGCACGCCGCTGGTGGACACGCATTCACGCTTCCTGAAAACCGCCAGCTATGGCGACACACTGGCGGTGCAGGTGACGGTGAAGGAATGGCGCGACAAAAGCTTTGTGCAAACCTACCGCATCATGCGCGACGATGCGCAGGGCCAGCCAGAACTCATCATGGAATGCGAAGAGGTGCGCATCTTTGCCACCACCCGCAATGATGGCAAAAACAGCATTCGCGCGGTGCCGGTTCCGCCGTCAATCCAGCAGCTTTGCGAATAGAACTGCGCTTTTTTTTGTGTGACTTTGATGGCGCTGCCTTCAAATTTGGCACCGCAGATAGGATTCTTCGAACGCTGACGGCTTCGGGGGGCACGCTCATGGTCTTCTCGGCGGGCACTTTTTGCCGCCGCTCGTTTGGCCGCAACTGCTGTGGCGATCACCCAGGCAAGGCCAACCGAACATACCAAATCAAGTGTTCAAGCCGTCGGTCCGCGCCGCCCCACCCAAAAAGTAGCCCCTTGCGGCCCGTACTGTTCGGCGTGCTCCGTGGCGCGCGGCACCTCAAACGTGCTGCCGGGCACCAGATGCCGCGTCTGGCCATTGACGGTTAGCGCGAAGCCGCCTTGCACCAACAGGGCGCTGGCGTCAAACGGGTGGGTATGGGTATTGGCCACAGCGTTGGGCGCCCAGATGCGCTCCAGAACGGTGTCATAGCCCTCGGCTTTCTTGCGGGCTTCAAACTGCTCGAACGTAAGACTGGTCATGGCAAACTCCGATGAACGTTAGGGTAGGCCCCGATGATAGCCACACCGCCGCTTCTACGTACACTTTCACCATGAACACCGCCAAAAACCCAAACACTTCCCAACCGCTGCGCATTGGCATCCTCGGCTGCGCCAACATCGCCCGCCAGTTCACGCGCGATGTCCGTGAGAGCGGCAAAGTCAGCGTCGACGCGGTCGCCAGCCGCAACGCCGACACCGCTGCGGCCTATGCCGCCGCCAACGGCATTGGCCGCCACCACGGCAGCTACGAGGCGCTGCTGGCCGACCCGGCGATTGACGCCATCTACATCCCGCTGCCCAACAGCCTGCATGCCGAATGGGCCGTCAAGGCGGCGGCGCAGGGCAAACACATCCTGTGCGAGAAGCCGCTGGCGCTGGGACTGGCCGAAGCGCAGGCGATGTTTGCCGCCGCGCGCCAGCATGGCGTGATGCTGCTGGAAGCCTACCCGTGGTGGTTTCAGCCGCAGACGCGCGACCTGCTGGCCCTGCTGCAAGACGGCACGGTGGGCGACGTGCGCTCGGTGCAGGCCAGCTTTGGCTTCACGCTGGCCAACCCGACCGGCAACAATATCCGCATGAACCCCGACCTGGGCGGCGGTGCCCTGCTGGACGCCGGCAGCTACACCCTTAGCATCATCCGGCTGGCCATGGGCTGCGCGCCGCAGCGTGTGATGGCCGACGCCAATTGGTCGGCTACGGGTGTGGACATCAGCCTGATGGCAACGCTGCATTACGCTGATCGGCGGCGTGCCCAGATGAGCTGCGCCATGGACGCCGCCAACCACCGCCGGGCTACCATCATGGGCGCTAAGGGCACGGTGGAGACC
>JANYJD010000336.1 GCA_025358555.1 Rhodoferax sp. | reverse complement strand
GTTCTCGCGGTTGCCGCGTGCGCCTGCCACTTCGCCCACAAAACTCATCTGGATGTCGGCTCCGCTCAGCTGGTTACCCACAAGCCACTCCTTTCCCTGCAAACGCTGGTTGACATAGCCCAGGTGGTTGGCAATCTCGCCCTCAATGCGCGGCGACAGGGGTGCGCCAGCGTCGCCCAGGCGGCCCACGTACAGCTTGAGTAGCAAGGGCAGCATGGCCGAGCCCTCGGCGTAATGCAGCCACTGCTGGTAGGCCTCAAAATCAGCCGTGTTGGGCGCGGGCCGCAGGTTGCCCTTGCCATGGTGGCGCAGGATGTAGTCAATGATCGCGCCGGATTCAATCACCGTCACGCCGTTGTCAGTGATGACGGGCGATTTGCCCAGCGGGTGCACTGCCTTCAGCTCAGGCGGCGCAAAACGCGTTTGCGCGTCGCGCTGGTAGTGCTTGATCTCATACGGCACGGCCAGCTCTTCCAGCAGCCAGAGCACGCGTTGCGAGCGGGAATCGTTCAGGTGGTGGACAACAATCATGGGGGGCTTTCTGTAAGTGGAGACGGCGATGGGAAAGGGCCATGATAAACAACGCCTTTGCAAGCGTGTTGAAACGAATTGGTTATAAAACAGCCGCGACACCCATTTTTTGATCCTGTTGACTAAAATGTGGGCATGAAATCCAGCAACGTCGTCAAAGTTTCGTTCAAGCAGCAAATGCTCAAGGCGCGTGAAGACGCGATCATCGAAACCGTCAACCAGCTCCTGGCCGAAAAAGGTTTTGAGGCGATGACGGTGGACGAGGTGGCCGCCAGCGTGGGCATTGCCAAAGCCAGCCTGTACAAGCATTTTCCGAGCAAGGAAGACCTGGCCGCCGCCGCCATGGTGCGCGTGATGCAGCGCGCCCAGGCCTTCATCAAGACGCTACAGCCCGCATCCCCGCCGCTGGACAACATCCGCGCCGTGGCACGCTGGACCATGGAGGTCAAGCTGGCCGGCCAGATGCCATCCTTGCCCAGCCAGAACTCCAGCCTGCGCGCTACGCTGATGGGCAACACCGAATACATGGACGGCCTGATGGAAGTGAGCGACACCCTGGGCGCGTGGATTGAGGCCGCGCAAAAGGGCGGCACGCTCAACCCCAAGTTGCCCGCCATCGCCGTGCTCTACACCTTGTATGCGCGTGCCTGCGACCCGGTGCTGGAGTTTTTGAAGATGGGCGGGCAGCATGATGACACACAGATCGTTGAGATGGTGCTTTCCACCTGCTTTGATGGTTTAAACACGCGGTAGCCCTTGTCCTATATGAATTGTTAGCTACTAAATTAGTAGTATTTTAGTATTGGAATACACCTTATGACGACTCTTCCTTCCACCACTGGCCTGCAATTGCGCTCCCTTGTCACACCATCCGGCCAGTCCGGCGGTGAGTTGGTGCTGTCGCTGCAAAGCATCCCCACACCTGTGCCTGCTGCGGACGAAGTGCTGGTGCGCATTGAGGCCGCGCCCATCAACCCGTCCGACATCGGCCTGCTGTTTGGCGCGGCCGACATGGCCACCGCCAAAACCTTCGTCCAGGAATCCGGCAAGACCGCCAGCCCAGTCATCACCGCGCAGATTCCCGCGCGCGCCATGCCCGGCATGGCAGGCCGGTTGGGCCAATCCCTGCCCGTGGGCAACGAGGGCGCGGGCACAGTGGTGGCTGCGGGCTCGTCGGCTGCCGCACAGGCCTTGCTGGGCAAGCTGGTGGCGGTGCTGGGCGGCGCGATGTACACGCAGTACCGCTGCGTCAAGGCCGATCAATGCCTGGTGCTGCCCGAGGGCGCGACGGCGGCAGACGGCGCATCGTGCTTCGTCAACCCGCTCACGGCGTTGGGCATGGTCGAGACCATGCGCCGCGAAGGCCACACCGCGCTGGTGCACACCGCGGCAGCGTCCAACCTGGGCCAGATGCTCAACAAGATTTGCATGAAAGACGGCATCAACCTGGTGAACATTGTGCGCAAGCCAGAGCAGGCCGCGCTGCTCAAATCGATTGGCGCAAAATATGTGTGCGATGCGCAATCGGCCACCTTCATGGAAGACCTTACGCAAGCGCTGGTGGCTACCGGCGCGACCATTGCCTTTGACGCCACCGGCGGCGGCAAGCTGGCCGGGCAAATTCTCACCGCTATGGAAGCGGCCATCAACCGCAGCGCCAAAGAGTACAGCCGCTACGGCTCCACCACCCACAAGCAGGTCTACATTTACGGCGGGCTGGACACGGGGCCGACAGAATTCAACCGCAGCTTTGGCATGACCTGGGGCATGGGCGGCTGGCTGATGTTTCCCTTCCTGCAAAAGATTGGCGCAGCCGCCACGCAGGCGCTGAAAGCCCGCGTCGCCGCCGAGTTGAAAACCACGTTTGCCAGCCACTATGCCGGCCAGCTATCTCTGGCTGAGGCGCTGCAACTGGACTCGATTGCCAAGTATGGCGCGCGGGCCACGGGGACCAAATATCTGATCAATCCCAACAAGGGCATTGCCTGACGGCTGCTGTGCTTATTGAGCGTCGCGCCTGGCGTCCCGCGTAAAGAGGGCCTGCCGCAGACGCTCAGTGAAGTCCATCGTTGGTTGTGCCCGCTCCAGCGCCCGCCAGCCCGCCAGCAGCCGACGCGTCCAGCCCGGGCCTCTGCCCACAGCATCTTCCCACGCGTTGACCAGCGCATCGCCATCGTTGTCCAGCAGGTAGTCGATCAACGCACCGGCTTGCGCCAGATCCTTATTGGCTTTGACACGTTGTGCGACGGGCCGCTCGCCATGCACGATCAGCTTATGCAATGCAAACCGCTGCGGTTGCGGCACATTGACGACGATGGGCCCGTTGCGCGCCAACAGCGTGGCGCGCATTGGGTCTTCCAGCGACAGCTCCATGAATTTGAGTGGCTGAAGCGTCAAGTTCAGCTCCGGCAGGTAGACAGGCGCATCACCTGTGCGGCCCATCGTCGTCAAAAAATCAACATCAAAGTCTGGCTCATCAGGCTTCTTGAAAGTCGTGTTGCTCTGAATCGGGATAAAGCCCATGTTCAGGGAATCAATCGCAGCCTTTGCATCCAGCTTGAGGTTGGACGGCAAGGCAATGGAGAGGTTTTTGCCCGCATGCGCAAAGTCAGGATACAGCGTAAAAGCGCCTGCCGTCCAGCGCACGCCAAAGTGATTTTGGTACGCCAAAAACGAGTGTGTGCCCGCCAAAATGCCGCCAGCGCTGAAAACCCCGTAGTCACTCAAGCGCTCAATCACCCGCGCATGCTTAAGCGGAATTTCTGCACAACCGTACGCCACCGCCGCACGCGCCATGCGCACCAGGCCCGATTGCGCCAGGCGCTTCTGCGGGTTAGCGTGCTCGGACATCAAGCGGCGCGTTAACTCGTCATCCGGCCCCACATAAACTTGCTGCGGCTGCCCGCCAGGCAGCTTGACCTGGTAGTACCAATAATCCCGCCCACCCACGCTCTTCATTGCAAAACCGCCCGGCAGGCTGGCGATGGAGCGGCCCAAATCCGCCTGGCGGGCAGCAGTGTCAAGGCCGGCAAAGGCGGCCTGGGCAGAGGCCGGGAGTTCTTCAAATTTTTTCACTATACTTCCTTTTTATTTTAGGTAGTATAAAACTCTCCGCATTAATCATCGCGACTCATCGCGACTCTTCGCGGCCCGTGCCCCAGCAAGATGCGAAACCGCATTTCCACCATCCCGCCCAACTCAGGCAGGCTGGTGAACTCCTCAACCAGTTCACCGCCGTTTGCGCGAATCACGCGCTGTGACGCAAGATTTTCGGGCTCGGTGGTGATCTCGACATACGCCAGCCCCCGCGGTGGCGCCTCCCTCAAAAGCAGCGCCAACGCCCTTGTGGCGTAGCCTTGGCGCTGCTTCCACGGCACCACCGCGTAACCAATGTGCCCGAGGCAGTACGGCGGCAACCTGTTGCTGCCGTGCTGCCACCGCAGACTGATGCTGCCGCAAAACTCGCCATCCCATAGCCACCGGCGATAGCCCGGCAGGCGCGGCACGAATGAGCAGTCAGGCATGCGCACCGGCGCGCCCGTGCCTTGCACGTCGACCAGGCTGGCGACAAAAGCCGCTGGGTCTGCGTGGATCAATGCCAGCTCTTCCTGACCCGCTTCAGCGCGCAGGTTGTCGGGCGACCAACCGCGCTCCAATGCCCGCGCGTAGCTGGAAAGGGTGTCCGTGGATTACCAGACGAGTTGCATCGCAAATACTGCAATATTAGTAGCTACTAATGCATACTAGACGAGGGCTACAGCCGGTTTTATAAACTCAACAGGCTCATCCAGGCCATTCTGGGCATCGTCAGGAGCCCCACCCTCACGTTCCAACGAGTCACCCGTCACTCCATCCGCCAAATCATCCGCCAAAAACCCGCGCGGTCGTTTTTTTGCCTGCGGGTCATTTCGATTTCCGTGCGTATCTACGCGCTTATGGGGCCGCTGCGCTTAAAAATTGTTGAAGTTTCGGACTAAATCCGCCCGATGCTTTAGCGCTGCCTGCCCTGGTAACGCTTTCTCCGGCATGATTGCCCTATAGAAATTCAAGAAATTCACAGGGGCGATAACCGGATGGCAACTCTCATTCCTTCATTGGGGAGCTGCGTTTCACGCATGACCAGCGGCGAGCGCCGTTTGGCCGAGAGGCTGGAAAGCAAGCTCGACGACGACTACCTGCTCTGGTACGACGTGCCCATGGGGCCGCGCAACACTCACCCGGACTTTTGCGTGCTGCACCCGCGCCGCGGCATTTTGATGCTGGAGGTGAAGGACTGGAAGCTCGGCACCATCCTGCAGGCCGACAAGCAAAACTGGGAAATCCTGGGCGACAGCGGACCCAAGACGGTCATCAACCCGCTGGAGCAAGCGCGCCAGTACGCCCACGCTGTGGTCAAGGCGCTGGAGCGCGACCCTCAACTGGTGCAACCCGACGGCCCGCACGCGGGCAAGCTTGCCTTCCCGTGGAGTTATGGCGTGGTGTTCACCAACATCACCCGCAAACAGTTTGAAGCCGCCGAACTACAGCACGCCATAGAGCGCCAGCGGGTGATTTGCCAGGACGAAATGCTGGAAAGCGTGGGCGCCGAAGAACTGCAAAGCCGACTGTGGGAAATGTTCCCCTACGGCATGCGCGGCGCGATGAGCCTGCCGCAGGTGGACCGCGTGCGCTGGATCATGTTTCCCCAAGTGCGGGTGCAGGCTCAGGAATCGCTGTTTGACGACAACGACGCAGAGGCCGAGCTACCCAGCATCATGCGGGTGATGGACCTGCAGCAGGAGCAACTGGCAAGGTCATTGGGCGACGGCCACCGCGTCATTCACGGCGTG
>JANYJD010000052.1 GCA_025358555.1 Rhodoferax sp. | reverse complement strand
CCGACCGGCTCCATGGGCATCGGTCCCATCAGCTCCATCTATCACGCGCGCTTCATGCGCTACCTCACGCACCGCCGCCTGCTCGACTGCACCGGCCGCAAAGTGTGGGGCGTGTTCGGTGACGGCGAGATGGACGAGCCCGAATCGATGAGCGCATTGACGCTGGCAGCACGCGAAGGCCTGGACAACATGGTCTGGGTCGTCAACTGCAATTTGCAGCGGCTCGACGGTCCGGTGCGGGGCAACGGCCGCATCATCGACGAGCTTGAAAAGCTGTTTGCCGGCGCCGGCTGGAACGTCATCAAGCTGGTCTGGGGCAGCGACTGGGACGGCCTGTTTGCGCGCGACCTGACCGGCGCGCTGGCCGAGGCCTTTGCCCATACCGTGGACGGCCAGATGCAGACTTTTGCCGCCAAGGATGGCCGCTTCAACCGTGACAACTTTTTTGGCCAAAACGCCGAGCTGGCGCGCCTGGCGCAGGGCATGACGGATGAGCAGATTGACCGCCTCAAGCGCGGCGGCCATGACCTTGTGAAAATCCACGCCGCCTACGCCCGTGCCGCCGCCCACTTGGGCCAGCCCACAGTGATTCTGGCGCACACCAAAAAGGGTTACGGCATGGGCAGCGCAGGCCAGGGCAAGATGACCACGCACAGCCAGAAGAAGTTTGATGGCGAAGAGCTGATTGAATTCCGCAACCGCTTCAATTTGCCCATGACGGATGAGCAAGTCAAAAATCTTGAGTTTTTCAAACCGGCGGATGACAGCGCTGAAATGCGCTACCTGCACCAGCAGCGCAAAACGCTCGGCGGCTATTTGCCCAGGCGCTATTCGACGGCTGACGTTGTGCCGGTGCCTGCCATCACGCAATACGCCGGTTTCGCGCTGCAGGCCGATGGCAAAGAAATGAGCACCACCATGGCCTTTGTGCGCATGCTGGGCGGCCTGCTCAAAGACGCGCAACTGGGCCCGCGCATCGTGCCCATTGTGGCCGACGAGGCCCGCACCTTTGGCATGGCCAATTTGTTCAAACAGGTCGGCATTTATTCCAGCGTTGGCCAGCGTTATGCGCCAGAAGACATTGGCTCGGTGCTGTCGTACCGCGAAGCGCTGGACGGCCAGATTCTGGAAGAAGGCATCAGTGAGGCGGGTGCGCTGGCCAGCTGGACGGCGGCCGCCACCAGCTATAGCGTGCATGGCCTGGCGATGCTGCCGTTTTATATCTACTACTCAATGTTCGGCTTCCAACGCGTGGGCGACCAGATTTGGGCAGCGGCCGACCAGCGGGCGCGCGGCTTCTTGCTGGGCGCCACGTCGGGGCGCACCACGCTGGGCGGTGAAGGCCTGCAACACCAGGACGGTACCAGCCACCTTGTGGCCGCGACCATCCCCAACTGCAAAGCCTACGACCCCGCGTTTGCGGGCGAGCTCGCCGTCATCATCGACCATGGCATGCGCGAGATGCTGGTCGAGCAGAAAGACGTTTTTTATTACGTCACCATGATGAACGAGAACTACGCGCAGCCGTCACTGCCTGCAGGCGTTGAGCAGGATGTGATTCGCGGATGTTATAAATATAATAGCTACTCATGCACTTTGGACAAGAGCTACAGCCCTAAAACACCCGTAAAATCGGGCAAAATCACGCTTTTGGGCTCTGGCGCTATCTTCACCGAGGTCATCAAGGCCGCCAAGCTGCTGGCAGAGGCAGGCATGGACGTTGACGTGTTCAGCGTCACTAGCTGGAGCGAGCTGGCGCGCGATGGTGCTGCCAGCCCGAGCCCGTTCATCGCCCAGCAACTGGCCAGCAGCCAAGGCCCCATCATCGCCGCCACCGACTACGTGCGCGCCGTTCCCGAAAGCGTGCGCGCCTACCTGCCCCCAGGCCGCCAGTACACCACGCTCGGCACAGACGGTTTTGGCCGCAGCGACACCCGGGCCGCACTGCGGGAGTTTTTTGGGGTGGATGCACAAAGCATCGTGCGCGCGGCCAGAGAGGCGCAAGCCCAATCCAAGCCGGGCCAGTGATGCCGAATTGACGAGTCGTTTTATTGGCCCTTGAATTGAGGCTTGCGCTTGTCGAAGAACGCCTGCACGCCCTCTTTGTGGTCTTCCGTCAGCAGTGTCAGTCCTTGCGCCCACGCCTCTGCGTCCAGCAGCGCCTCAAGGTCAGGCTGGTACATCATTTTGAACATTTTCTTCGCCACGCCGAGCGCAAAGGTGGGGCCATTGGCCAGTTCACGCGCATGGTCCCATGCGACTGCATCGAGCTCGTCATCCGTGACGACGCGGTTGACAAGGCCGAGCGACAGCGCTTCCTGCGCATCGATGCGACGGCCTGAATAGACGAGTTCCTTGGCTCGCAGAAGCCCGAGGTGTTGTGTGAGGAAGTAAATCGCGCCGCCGTCGGGCACCAGGCCCACATGGCGAAATACCTGGGTAAAGCGCGCGGTGTCGGACGCGATGACCACATCGCAGGCCAGCGCCATGCTCCAGCCGATGCCTGCCACGGCCCCGCGCGTGGCGGCGACCACGGGCTTCTCGATATTGGCCAGGTTGCGCACCATGCGGTGGGCCAGCTTGAGCAGTTCCCGCCCCGTCGCCGGGGTGAATTGCCCCATCTTGCTGACGTCTCCGCTGGCGCAGAACGCCTTGCCACGGGCCTGCAGCAGAACCGCGCGAACGGCCGGGTCGCGCCCCGCCGCCTCGAACGCGGTGCCCAGCGCCTCGCGCATCTCGACGGTCAGCGCATTGAGCTTGTCGGGCCGGTCGAGCGTGACGATTGCCACAGCTTCGCTCACCTGGTAGCGGATGCTCATGGCTGGCCACTTTTGCGTGAAAGGATCATGACTGCTTTCTCCTTGAATGGCGACGGTGAAGCGGCTGGGCAAAGCCGCACTCAGCAGAACTTTACAGCCCCTTTCATGCTCCCTATAATAATCCCGATAGTTTAATGGTTAGACAATTAATTGTGGGGTTGCCGCAGGCAATCGCCAAGGAGTCTCCTGTGGATGCCAGCCGCATACAACGCATACACCGCTCACGGCCTGAAGGCCATCCCAATGTCCTGCTGATCACGATTGACCTGCCGCCCGTCAATGCCATGACGGTTGCCGCACACCGCGAATTGCGCGACGCGCTGCGCTCGGTTGAGGACGACTCCGATATCCGCTGTGTTGTGCTGACGGGCGCGGGCGACCGCTCATTCGTTGCGGGTGGCGATGTGGCGGAACTTGGCGCGATGGACCCTGAGCTGGCGCTGGAGAGGACGCGCGTCGTGCGTCAGGTTTTCGACGCTATCCGGCGCAACCCTGTGCCGGTGATTGCAGCGGTCAACGGGTACGCGCTGGGCAGCGGACTGGTGATGGTGTCGCAATGCGACATTGTCATTGCCGCCGACACCGCGACCTTCGGGTTGCCCGAAATCACCGTCGGCGTGATGGGCGGCACGAAACACTTGGCCCGCATTGTTCCGGAGAAAGTCATGCGCTGGATGGCGCTGACAGGAAACCGGGTTGACGCCGCCTACCTTGAGCGCCTCGGCGTCATCCAGAAGGTGGTCGCCAGGGACAAAGTGCTGGCCACGGCGCTGGAAGTGGCCGATGGCATTTGTGCCAAGAGCCCGGCTGCGGTGCGCTTGATGAAAGAAGTCATCAACCTCACCGAATCGATGGACCTGGACAACGGCTACCACGTCGAAACCTATGCAACCGCCATCATTTCGGCGCACCCCGATTCAAAAGAAGCTGCAAAAGCTTTTAAGGAAAAGCGGACGGCGGACTACTCTAAAACAGCAACGCGCGCCGCGCGCCGCTGACCACTGGAAGCATGATGAAAAAACTGTTTGTAGCACTTTTTTCGATAGCGTCACTCGGCCTGCCGGCAACGGTTTGGGGGCAGGATGGCTATCCAAGCCGGACCATCAGCATCGTCGTGCCATTTGGGCCGGGCAGCGGAACCGACGTGGGGGCCCGCCTGATCGGGCAGAAACTCAGTGAGGCTCTGGGCCGTCCCGTGACCATCGACAACAAGCCTGGTGCCAACGGCGCCATCGCTGCGGAGCTTGTGTCCAGGGCAAAGCCCGATGGCTACACCCTTGTCATGGGCACCAATTCCACCCACGGTGCCAATCCGGCACTGGTGCGGGAGTTGCGTTACGACCCCATCAAGGGCTTTGAGCCAGTCACGCGGGTGGCAGTATTTACCAGCATCATCGTGGCGAACCCGGCGTTGCCGGTCAACAACATGCGTGAGCTGATTGCCTACGGCAAAGCCAATGAGCTGACGCTTGCCACCGGTAATGCAAGCGGCGTCGTCATGAGTGAAACCCTGGCGCGGCAGGTCGGATGGAAGCTGCTGCGGGTTCCGTTCAAGAGCAACCCGCCCGCCATGACGGAGGTGGTCGCAGGCCGCGTCAACATGATGTTCACCGACATTGCCGCCGCGCAGGGTCTGCTGAAATCCGGGAGCCTTAAACCGATAGCCGTGACGTCCCTGAAGCGAAGCGCATTGATGCCCGACCTGCCGACCATTGCCGAGAGCGGTGTGCCCGACTATGACCTGTCCGGATGGATTGCGTTGTTCGCGCCAGTCGGCACACCCAAGCCGATTGTCGAGCGGCTGAATGCTGAGGTCACCAAAGTGCTGCAGTTGCCTGAAATACGCGTCCGCCTGCTTGATCTGGGTGCGGAACCCAGCCCAATGCCAGTCGTTGAATTTACGGCCTGGGTGCAGCAGGAAGTCAACAAGTGGACCCGCTTGGTACGTGAGGCTGGTATTCAACCGGAGTAACTCAGCCGGAGTAACTCAGCCAACGTATTTCAGCAATATTGCACCAGGAGCAGGCAGCATGGATTTTCGCTTTACAGATGAGCAGCGCATGTGGCACGACACGCTGCACTCCTTCATGGAGAAAGAGGTGGGTAGGGAGTACACCCGGGAGCACGACGAAAGCCGCAAGTTCCCCTACGAGGTCTACAAGAAGATGGCGACCCAGGGATGGCTCGGTTTGCTGTTGCCCGAGGAAGACGGCGGGGTGGCCGCCGACCCGGTCATGTTCGCCATCTTTTGCGAGGCGATTGCAAAATACAGCCTGGACACGGCTGCGTGCCTGATGACATCGATGTTCACGGCGACCAACATCTCCAGCCACGGAACGCCCGAACAAAAAGACAAATATCTGCCGCCATTCCTGCGGGGTGAAACCACGTTCTCCATCTCGATCAGCGAGCCTGGCTCGGGCTCCGACGCGGCAGCTGCGCGGACCCGTGCCGTGCTTGAAGGCGATGAATGGGTGCTCAATGGCAGCAAGACTTTTTGCTCCGGTGCCCATCTGCCCAATACAACCATCGTGATCATGGTGCGTACGGGCGAGGAACGCCATGCCGGCTTGAGCCTGTTCCTGCTGCCCAATACCAGCCGGGGGCTGACGGTCACCAAGCTGAACACCATCGTCCGCCGCAGTCTCGGCACCACGCAGCTGTACCTGGACAACGTGCGGCTGCCTAAAGAAAGCCTGATCGGTGAAGTCGGCAAGGGCTGGACTTACATCGGAGAACACCTGGAGTTCGAGCGTCTGAGCCTTGCCGCGTCTTACGTGGGCAATGCCCGCACGGCGCTGGACGACACCCAGCGCTACACCAAGGAGCGCAAGCAGTTCGGCAAAGCCCTGTCATCATTCCAGGTGCTCAAACACCGCATGGCCGAGGACGAATGCGAAGTTGAAGCCGCCAGGCTTCTGACCTATGCCGCCGCAAGCAAAATGGCACGCGGGGAGCGGGCAGTCAAAGAGGTGTCGATGGCCAAGGTGTTTGCGGCAAAGGCCTTGTTCAAGACCGCCTTCAACGGCATGCAGGCGCTGGGCGGCTACGCCCAATTGCCTGAGATGGACATGGAGCGCTATTTCAGGGAAGCCAAGCACGCCATGGTCGGTGGCGGCACCAACGAAATCCAGCACAGCATCATTGCCAAGGAAATGGGGCTGTGAGTACTGCCTGACCGATTACTTTGTAGGAGCCAAAGATTTGATTGCCGACCCGGTACGCCCCTTCATTGGCCGCATCCGCTCGGCGTTTATCCTGCTGCAAACCGGCATGGGGCTGGGCGTAGCGCAGGGGGCGATTGATTCGATGTGGAAGGTTGAGCGCCAGCTGGGCCACGTCAACGAATTCCTGGATGAGCGGCCTGACGATTTGCAGGCCGAGCTGGATGATTTGACGGCGCGCATCATGCAATTGGCCAAAACGCCGTTTGGGCCTGGGGCGGCGTTGCATGCGGGCGCAGGATCAGCGTCTGATGCGGGCTTGGTTGAAGGTAAAAATGCCGAGAACGAGTTTTTGATCGATGTGCTGGACGCGCGCGCGCACGCGTCCGAGCTGGCCCTGCGCGCCGCCCAGTCGGCCCTGCTACACCAGGGCGCGCGCGGCTATCTGATGAGCTCTGACGTGCAGCGCCGGGTTCGCGAATCGCATTTCGTCGCCATCGTCACGCCCGCCATCAAGCACCTACGCAAAGAGATTGCCCGCCTGAGCGCGCTGGAGCAGCCCGCGTGACAGTCAAAGCACGGCAATTTCCCGCCGGGCCGCCCCTAGGGAAATTAGCCCCCTTGGGGCTGAGCCCTGCGGCTCCCGATGTGCCTGCGCACATCGGGACAGGGCGAAGAGCAAGCGCCTCAGGCGCGAGCACGTCCAGTGCAGTACGCGAAGCGACAAGCGAGGGGGCGGAACAATTTTTCGCCGGGCCGCCCCAAGAAAAATTAGCCCCCTCGGGGGGCAGTGCAGTACGCGAAGCGACAAACGTGGGGGCAAGTCTCTACATCTGCCACGCCTGTGGTCTGATTTACGACGAGACCAAGGGTGACGCGGACAGCGGCCTCGCACTCGGTACGCGCTTTGCTGACATTCCCGATGATTGGCGCTGCCCGCTGTGTGGCGTGACCAAGGCGGATTTTGAGCCGTACATCGTAGAAGATCCCAGTCGCGGGACCTGCCGCAGTGCCCGCCAGGCCTTTGCTGGCGCATCAACCATTTACAGGCCTATACCCGCTTCTGCCAAGCGCTGGCATCGGCCGCCGCGCCTCAAGCCATCGCTATCATCGGGGCCGGTTTGATCGGCTCAGAGCTGGCCAACGACCTGGCGCTGGCCGGGCACAGCGTGACATTGCTGGATGTCGCCTCTCGGCCGCTGGAGGCATGCGTGGCTGAAGAGCAATCGCGGCAACTGCTGCAGGCCTGGGCTGGTTTGCCCATCGAGTTTTTTGGCGGCGTCCAGGTTGCCACGGTGACCAAGGTGGATCAATCTAAAACCGTCTCTATGATTGATGAAGAAGTCGGCGCTCAGCGAGGCGGACATAACGCCTTGAAGCAAATCACAACCCATTGCGGCAAAGCGTGGGCAGTCAATCACATCGTTCTGGCGGCAGGCCTGCAAACCCCGAGCCGACTCGCACGCAGCGCCGGGCTGGTATGGAAAAGCGGGATTGACGTGCAACCCGGCACGCTGTCTACCCGCATTGACGGCATCCACGCGCTGGGCGACTGCGTCGCCATCAACGGCCGGGCAAGCCGCTACATTGAGCCCATAGGCCGCCAGGTGCGCACTTTGGTCGCCAGCATACTGGGTCTGCCAGCAGTGCCGTATGAAGAGACCCGCGTGCCGGTGCGGGTGAAGACCAGTTCTTTGCCTTTGACGGCGTAGCGTGGGTCGCAGTGCCGGGCGTCGTGCGGCTGACCGCAGCATTGGCGTCGAATCGACGCGGGAATAATCTGCTGTACCCCGGCACTAAGATACGGGCGTGACAAAAAAACTGAACAAATCAATGAGCTCCATCAATGACTCTGCCTGAGCCAGCGCTGGGCACGGTCTGGCAAAACCAGCTAGCGCTGCTGCTGGAGTCCACCGGAGAAGGCATCTTTGGCATTGACATGGACGGCCTCTGCACCTTCATCAACGCGGCGGGCGCGCGGATGCTGGGGCGCGAACCGGCCTGGGTGCTGGGGCGCAATATGCATGAGCTTACGCACCACTCGCATGCGGATGGCAGCGCGTACCTGGCGCACGACTGCCCGATTTTCAACGCCTTCCGCCAGGGGCTGCCGTGCCGAATCGACACCGAGGTGTTCTGGGACCACGCGCGCCAGCCGTTTCCGGTGGAGTACTCCAGCCACCCGCTGATGGACGGCCGGCAGGTACGCGGCGCGGTGGTGACGTTTGTGGACATCACCGGGCGCAAGCGCGCGGCCGATGCCCTGCAGCGCGCCAAGAACGAGCTGGAATTGCGGGTGGCCGAGCGCACGCAGGAGCTTTCTGTGGCGATGGGCCAGTTGCGGGAGCTCGCAGCGTACTCCGAGCGCGTGCGGGAAGACGAGCGCACTCGCATCGCGCGGGAGGTGCACGACGAACTCGGCAGCCTGCTGGTGGCGCTGAAGATGGACGTGAACTGGATGGACAAGCGTATCAGCGAGCAACAGCAGCGCACGCCGCCCGATGCCGAAGCCATGCGCGAGCGGCTGCGCAGCAAGTGCCAGAACATGAGCGGCCTGATCGAGCGCGCGGTGGACAACGTGGGCCGCATCATCACCGACCTGCGCCCCAGCATCCTGGACCACCAGGGCTTGTGGGCGGCGCTGGAGTGGCAGGCGCATGAGTTTGCGCAGTCGGCCGAGCTGGTGCTGGATTGGGGCATGGCGGGCACCGAAGGCGTGGCCCTGCCCGAGCCGATGGCGATTGCCGTGTTCCGGATATTTCAGGAGATGCTCAGCAACGTGGGGCGGCATGCGCGCGCCAGCCAGCTTGCTGTGCGCATTCTTTGTGATGGTGCGCAGTTGACCGTCTCTGTGCAGGATAACGGCTGCGGCGCGGCTGACGAGGCATTTGAAGCGCCCACGGCCTACGGCGTGATGGGCATGCGCGAGCGTGCGCTGCATTTTGGCGGGCGGCTTGAGATTTCCAGCAAAATCGGGCTTGGGTCCTTGTTCCGCCTGCATATTGCGCTACTAAATATATAGTATTAGCCGAATTCCATGATTAGAGTGCTGATTGGCGACGACCACCGCATCGTGCGGGAAGGCCTCAAACAGGTACTGGCCGATGCACCAGATGTGTGCGTTTTGGCCGAAGCCCAGACCGGTGCCGACGTTCTGGCGCAAGTGCAGGCGCTCGGCGGTGCCACGGGCTTGGACCTGGTGCTGCTTGACATTGCCATGCCGGGCGCGGACGGCCTGGAGGTGCTGCAAACCCTGCGCCGCGTGCACCCCGGCCTTCCGGTGTTGATGCTCAGCACCTACCCTGAAAACCAGTATGCCGTGCGCTGCATCCGCCTGGGCGCGGGCGGCTACCTCAACAAAAGCGCTGACCCGGATGACATGGTTGCAGCGGTGCGCACGGTGGCTGCGGGCGGCTTGTACGTCACGCCTGCTACGGCGCAGGCATTGGCAGCGGCCGTGGGAGGCGCGGCGGTAAGGGCGGGCATCGGCATGTCCGCTGGCTATTCAAGCGTAGACAGCCTGTCGCACCGCGAATACCAGGTGTTCCGCCTGCTGACGGCGGGCCAGACCGTGAGCGAAATTGGTGCGCAGCTCAAGCTCGCGCCCAATACGGTCAGCACCTACCGCGCCCGCATCCTTGAGAAAACCGCCACTAAAAACGACGTGGAGCTGGCGCTTTATGCCGAGCGGCACAGCCGCAGCGTGCCGCGCGCCTGATTCCAGCCGTGGTTTGTAGGGGCAACCCTACAGCGCTTAGTCGGTGCGGGTGCGAAATGTGTTGAAGGTCATCGTCGGGCACCGAACTGGCCCGGCCTTTGCATCACGGCAAGCATCTATCTTGCGAGGTGACGCCATGAATGACTACGCGAACGACTATTTCAGCCCCTTCGATGCCGACCGCCCCCTGATGCTCAAATGCAGTTGCGGCGCGGACCACACCGAGGCTGAGCACCGCCAGGAGCAAGGCAAAGCGCTTGCGGCAAGCAGTGCCACGGTCGAACTTAAACGCCGCAGCCTCACCGATGAATTTGAGGCCTACAGCAGCGCCTTCATTGAGGCCACGCTGGTCAAGGCCATCTTCCCGCAAGACGCAGTGCGCCGCCGCTTCATTCGCGCAGTGGGCAAGAGCACCGCCATGGCCGCCATTGCCAGCGTGCTGCCGGTGGCCACCATGCAGGCGATGGCGCAGGACAAAAATGCGCTGGAGAAAACCAACCTCAAGATCGGCTTCATCCCCATCACCTGCGCCACCCCGCTCATCATGGCGCACCCGCTCGGTTTTTACAGCAAGCAGGGCCTGAATGTGGAAGTGACGAAGACAGCGGGCTGGGCGCTGATCCGCGACAAGATGATCAACAAGGAATACGACGCCACGCATTTCCTGTCGCCCATGCCGCTGGCGATCTCCATGGGACTGGGCTCCAACGCCACGCCGATGAACGTGGCCACCATCCAGAACGTCAACGGCCAGGCCATCACCCTGAGCTTGAAGCACAAGGGCAACCGCGACCCGAAGAACTGGAAGGGTTTCAAGTTTGCCATTCCGTTCGAGTACAGCATGCACAACTTTTTGCTGCGCTACTACCTGGCCGAGGCGGGCTTGAACCCCGACACCGACGTGCAACTGCGCGTGGTGCCACCGGCCGAGATGGTGGCCAACCTGCGGGCCGGCAATATTGATGGCTTCCTGGGGCCCGATCCGTTCAACCAGCGCGCCGTGTTTGAGGAAGTGGGCTTCATCCACGTGCTGACCAAGGACCTGTGGAACGGCCACCCGTGCTGCGCGTTTGGCACCAGCACCGAGTTCATCGAGAAAAACCCCAACACATTTGCCGCGCTGTACCGCGCCGTGCTGACCGCTGCCGCCATGGCGCGGGACCCCAAAAACCGCGAGCTGATTGCCAAGATGATTGCGCCGCAGGCTTACCTGAACCAGCCGGAGCAGGTCTTGCAGCAAGTGCTGACTGGCAAGTTTGCCGACGGCCTTGGCAACATTAAAAACGTGCCTGACCGGGCCGACTTTGACCCCATGCCCTGGCAGAGCATGGCGGTGTGGATGCTCACGCAGATGAAGCGTTGGGGCTATGTCAAGGGTGATGTCAATTACAAGCAAATCGCTGAAAAGGTGTTTCTGATCACCGATGCCAAAAAGTACATGAAAGAACTGGGGCAGAAAACGCCCGACGGCGCTTATCCCAAGTTCACCATCATGGGCAAGGAGTTTGATGCCGCACGCGCCGATCAGTACGCCACCGGTTTTGCCATCAGCAAGATGTCTTAATCGCAGCCATCTGATGAACACCTTCAAAACCCTGGGTTTCAAGGCCGGCCTGGTCTCTGTGCTGCTGCTGGCGCTGTTTGTCGGCGCGTGGCAACTGGCCACTGCGTCCTCCGGGGGGACGGGTTCCACCGCGTCGGCCAGCGCATCCGGCATGACGGCCGAACAGATCGAGTACCAGAAGATGATGGGCAAAGACCCCGGCACCGTGAAGGCGTCCGGCTTTCCCACGCCGCTGCAAATGGGGCAAACGTTTGTCAAGCAGCTCAGTGACCCGTTTTATGACCGGGGCCCGAACGACAAGGGCATCGCAATTCAGCTAGCGCATTCGCTGGGCCGGGTCGGGTTGGGATTTCTATTGGCGTGTCTGGTGGCTATTCCGTTGGGATTTGTGATCGGCATGTCACCGTTGTTGCGCCGCGCGCTGGACCCCTTCATCCAGGTGCTTAAGCCGATCTCGCCGCTGGCCTGGATGCCCTTGGCGCTGTACACCATCAAGGATTCATCCACGTCGGGTATTTTTGTGATTTTCATCTGCTCCGTCTGGCCGATGCTGATCAACACAGCGTTTGGCGTGTCGGCGGTCAAGCGGGAATGGCTCAATGTGGCCAGCACGCTGGAGGTGCAGCCGCTGCGCAAAGCCTTCCAGGTGATTTTGCCCGCCGCTGCACCGACCATTTTGACGGGCATGCGTATCAGTATGGGCATTGCCTGGCTGGTAATTGTGGCCGCTGAAATGCTGGTGGGCGGCACCGGCATTGGCTACTTTGTGTGGAACGAGTGGAACAACTTATCGCTCACCAACGTGATTTTTGCCATCTTGGTGATTGGCGTGGTTGGCATGCTGCTGGACCTGGCGTTTGCCCAGTTGCAGAAGGCGGTGACCTATGTGGAGTGAGGCCGCCAACCGCCAGAACAAGGCGGCCCCAATGGCCATGCTGACCGCTGCCCCAAAGAAAGAACACAGCATGCAGGCATTTCTAAAAGTTGAAGGCCTGAGCAAAGCGTTCGTGCCTGCCAAGCCGGTGTTTGCCAACGTTTCCTTCACCATCGACAAAGGTGAGTTTGTCTGCATCATTGGCCACTCAGGCTGCGGCAAAACCACGGTGCTCAATGTGTTGGCGGGGCTGGACACCGCCACCTCTGGCCACTGTTTCATGGACAACCGGGAGATCTCTGGCCCCAGCCTGGAACGTGGTGTGGTGTTTCAGAGCCATGCGCTGATGCCTTGGCTTAGCGTGCGCAAAAATATTGCGTTTGCGGTGCTGTCGCGCTGGCCGGACTGGAGTGCCACGCAAGTCAAAGCGCAAGTGGAAACGTTTGTGTCTCTGGTTGGCTTGAGTGCGGCCATTGACAAAAAACCGGCGCAGCTCTCGGGTGGCATGAAGCAGCGAGTGGGCATTGCACGCGCCTTCGCCATCCAGCCCAAGATGCTGCTGCTGGACGAGCCGTTTGGCGCGCTGGACGCGCTGACGCGAGGCACCATTCAGGACGAGCTGATGGGCATCGTCAGAGACACGCAGCAAACCGTCTTCATGATCACGCACGACGTGGATGAAGCCATTTTGCTGGCCGACCGGATTCTGCTCATGAGCAATGGCACTGAAAATCCCGATGGCTACGCGCCCGGCCGCATCGCCGAAGAGGTGGTCAACCCGCTGCCACGGCAGCGGTCGCGCGCTGATTTGCACCACTTGCCCGGGTACTACGACCTGCGCAACCACATCGTTGATTTTCTGGTCAAGCGCGCCAAGGCGCATTGACGGTCACACTGGTTTTTCTTACTGTTTTTTTGTTTTTCTCTCGCAGCCCAAAACCCTATCAATTACTGGAGCACCCTGAAATGAACCGCAATGACGTCACCGAAAAAATCATCACTGTCAAAGTCTCCAAAGGCATCACCTGGGAATCGGTCGCCAAAAAAGTGGGCCACAGCAAGGAATGGGTCACTGCCGGCTGCCTGGGGCAGATGACGTTTGACGACAAGCAAGCCAAGGTGATTGGCAAAATTTTCGGCCTGAACGCTGAAGAGCAAAAGTGGCTGCAAGTGGTGCCGTACAAGGGTTCGCTGCCCACCCCGGTGCCCACTGACCCCTTGATCTACCGCTGGTACGAAATTGTGAGCGTTTACGGCACCACGATCAAGGCGTTGATTCACGAAGAGTTTGGCGACGGCATCATGAGCGCCATTGACTTCAGCATGGACATCGTGCGCCAGCCCGATCCCAAGGGCGACCGGGTCAATGTGGTGCTGTCGGGCAAGTTCCTGCCGTACAAAACTTACTGAATAGACCCATGAATGCGTTAGAAACCAAGCCGCCACTGCCGCCTTTCACAAACGAGACTGCGGCTCAGAAAGTGCGGATGGCGGAAGACGCCTGGAACACGCGCGACCCCCAGCGCGTGGTGCTGGTGTACACGCCAGACACCCTGTGGCGCAATCGGGTTGAATTCCCGCAAGGGCGCGATCAGGTGCAGCAACTGCTGGCGCGCAAGTGGGCCAAAGAGCTGGACTACCGGCTGATCAAGGAGTTGTGGGCCTTTGGCGGCGACCGAATTGCGGTGCGCTTTGCCTACGAGTCGCATGATGATTCGGGCCAGTGGTACCGCTCGTACGGCAATGAGAACTGGGAGTTCAATGAGCAGGGTTTCATGATGCGGCGTTTTGCCAGCATCAATGATTTGCCGATCAAGACATCAGAGCGCAAATTCTTCTGGCCGCTTGGCCGTCGGCCCGACGACCACGCCAGTTTGAGCGAATTGGGGTTGTAGCGCGCGACAAGCTCGGTGGTCAATCGCAGGCTGGAATGGCGGGGCAGCGGTTGAAGGTTGGGCGATTGGCCTAACGGCGGTTTAACATGCGTGTGTCCAATCAACATCTATAAAAGAGACTCCCATGAAACGCCTGTCCGCCATTTGCATGACTTTGTTGTTCGCCCTGTTTGCCCTGTCCGGCTGCGCAACGCAGCAAGGGTGGGTCACCTTGATTGACGGTGAGAAGGGCCTTGACAACTGGAACCGCATCGGCGACGCCAATTGGCGGGCACAAGGCGGCAGCATCGTGGCCGACCAGGGCAAGGGCGGCTACCTTGTCTCAAAAAACAGCTACAAGGACTTTGTGATCTATGCCGAGTTCTGGGCCGAGACAGACACCAACAGCGGCATTTTCATCCGCGCGTCCGATGCCAACAAGATTGGTGCCGACAATGCCTATGAAGTGAACATCTGGGACATCCGCCCTGACCCGATTTACGGCACCGGGGCGATCGTTGACGTTGCTGCCGTGCCAGTGCCAATCGTCTACAAAGTCGGCGGCAGGTGGAACACTTATGAGATCTACGCGAAAGGCGCGCAGATGACCGTCAAGCTGAATGGCACCGTGACGGTTGTCGCGCAAGACAGCAAATTTCCAGCGGGGCCTTTCGCGCTGCAGTTTGGCGCTGGTGTCAAGGGGGTTACCGGCGGGCCCATCAAGTGGCGCAAGGTGGAAATCAGGCCGCTGTAGAAGCTAAATGACATTCAAATCACGCTTCTGGGCCGACCTGACGACGCGGGACTTCGCGCAGCTCGACCTGGCCCGCACCATCGCAGTGCTGCCCGTTGCTGCCACCGAGCAGCATGGCCCGCACCTGCCGGTGAGTGTGGACACGGTGCTGGTCGATGGCGTTGTGGCCGCGACTGTGCCGCATCTGCCTGACGTTGCGACCGTGCTGTTCCTGCCCACGCAGGCGCTAGGCTTCAGCCCCGAGCATGACCGGTTTCCAGGCACGCTCACGCTCAAGAGTGAGACTGTCATTCGGCTGTGGACTGACATCGGTGAATCGGTTGCGGCGGCGGGCATCAGGAAACTGGTGCTGTTCAACTCGCACGGCGGCCAGGTCAGCGTGATGGACATGGTGGCGCGCGATCTGCGCGCGCGCCTGGACATGCTGGTGTACAGCGTGAGCTGGTTCAACCTGCCGCTGCTGGACGCGCAGGGCAATGACTTGAACGCGTTATTTCCGCCCGAGGAGCACCGCTTTGGCATCCATGCAGGCGACGTGGAAACCTCGATGATGCTGGCGCTGGCGCCTGCACACGTGGACATGGCGCAGGCCCGCAATTTCGCGTCCACATCACAGCAGCGCGCCGCGACCTACCCCATCCTGGGCAACGGTAAAAGCGCCAAGCTGGGCTGGCAGATTCAAGACTACAACCCGGCCGGTGCAGTGGGCAATGCGGCGGCAGCCACTGCAGAAAAAGGCCGCAACCTGGTTGATGCTGCGGGGCGCAGTCTGGCCCGGTTGCTTGTGGAGCTTGACCAACTGCCCCTGAGCACTTTGGCAGACCCGCGCGGACACCATGAGCAGGCGCTTTGATGTGGAACACTGATGACGAGCTTTTTGCCCTGATGCGCCAGCGCCTGTTTCCGGCCGTGGTGGGCGACATCCTTGACACCATGGGGTTGCTCAAGCAGTTTTTGAGTCCGGGGATTCGCCCCGTGCGCAGCGACATGGTGATAGTCGGGCGCGCCATGCCGGTGCTGGAATCCAATTGTTTTGCCGCCAGTGAGCCTGCGGGACAGTTGCCCATCAGCCGCCAGCCCTTTGGCCTGCTGTTCCAGGCGCTTGACGACCTCAAGCCCCATGAGGTTTACGTGGCCACCGGCTGTGCGCCACAGTTTGCCCTGTGGGGCGGGCTGATGACCACGCGCGCCATGCACCTCAAGGCCGCCGGTGCGGTGCTGGATGGCTACTCGCGGGATACGCCTGAGCTGTTGCAGATGGGGCTGCCGGTCTTCTCCTGCGGTGGCTACGCGCAAGACCAGGGCCCGCGCGGCAAAGTGGTCGATTACCGGGTAGCCGTGGAAATCAACGGCGTGCGCATCTCGCCGGGCGATATCGTCTTTGGCGACCTGGACGGCGTGCTGGTGATTCCCCGGCACGCAGAAGAAGAAGCCATCCGCAAGGCGCTGGAGAAAGCCAGCACCGAGAACCAGGTCCGCCTGGCCATTCAGAACGGCATGAGCACGGTGGAGGCGTTCAGGACTTTTGGGGTGATGTGACTGCGCTTCACGTGTGCCCCGCATCGCCCATCGCCGCCGCGCCTCGATCCGCATGAGCACACTCTCCCACACCCGCGACAAGATCTACAAAACCGTTGCACGCCAGTTGCACGGTGCCGTGCCCTGCTGGGTATGCGGTGAGCATGTGCCGCCTGCCGCCGCCACGCTTGAGCACATCAAGCCGCTCAGCGAAGGCGGCAACAGTCATATGGATAACCTGGCCATCAGCCACAACGCGTGCAATAACCAGCGCCATGCGAAGGTGGGTTTGACGCAGGCCACGCCAGGATAAATCACTTCGGCTGCGGTGTTGGCAGGCGAGGCCGACATTCAGGCGTAGGTCACCCAGTCTGCATGCTCGGGTGAATCCAAGTGCGGCAGCGTGTTGTAAGTCACCAGCATGTGGCGCTTGGGGTTGAAGTTGAATTCGGTGACCGACGTGTTGCGGATGCGCAGGTTCAGCTCGATGGTCGTCTCGGGTGTGGTGCCCAGAACATGGCCGACCGCAGTGGATATTGGCCCGCCGCTTGAGACGATGAGCACGTTGCCGTCATGCGTTTTGCGCACATGGTCCAGCGCGCTGGTCACGCCTTGCAGAAAGTCGGGGTAGCCAGGCATGCCTTTGGGGCTGACGACGCCGTTCATCCATTGCGTGAGGCCGTCGCGCAGCAGGCGGAAGTGGTGGCGGTATAGCTCGGGCGTGTCGGGCTTTTGCAGCGGCTGCGGGTGGATGGCCTCAATCACCGCGTGGCTGTCGTATTCGTTCAGGCCAGGCCACTGGAGGGCTTGCATGTCAAAGCCTGCGCCTTCACAAATGCCCG
Organism: Rhodoferax sp.; assembly: GCA_025358555.1. GTDB lineage: Bacteria > Pseudomonadota > Gammaproteobacteria > Burkholderiales > Burkholderiaceae_C > JANYCG01. Next base: position 3,880 of record JANYJD010000052.1, on the reverse strand, counting down.
CATAAGTCTGCGCTTGGCGCTTCAGCGTGCCGACCAGCACGGCGTCAAATTTCAAACCCTTTGCGCGCCAGTATTCACCCAGGCGAATGCTTTGCTTGATGCCAAGCTCGCTCAAATTGTCGTAATCATCCGCCCCAAAAGAGGCTTGGCCGTGGCGCACAAGGTAGAGGGTTCCCATGCGCTGGATTGGAACAAACCCCGGCCAGACTCATAGTCACGCAAGCGACGCTGGCCGGTCGTGGCAACAGGTGCAAACCTTGTTCATGAAACCAGTTGCACCGTGCCTTTGGGTGTATGAACAGTGGCGGTGATTCGGGCTGGCGCGCTGTGAGCCGCCATGCCCTTGATGCCGATGCCGTCAAAGGCCGCCTGCAACTCATTCGCAGCCGGGTGCGCAATGTGCAGGTCTTGCAAGCACACGCCGCTTGCTGGCATCGAGTCAACCGGATGCACGGCGCCCCATTGAATCAAGGTGGGCAGGCAGCCGTCAAACAGGCGCTGGCCGTCTTCGCGCACGGTGATCTGCCATTGCAACTGGCCATTGGGTGTCATGCGGGATGCTTGAATCGCGGGCCCACGGTCAATGCCCTGGGCGGCCAGCGTTTGCAAAGCGACTGCAATGTCGGGCACACGGGCGACCCAGTGGATCAGTTGCGGGCCGTTTTGCGCCACGCGTGCGCGAATTGTCGCATTATCCATATCAAACCAGCGTGCAGCCCTTGTTCCATATGCATAGTTAGCTTCTGAATTAATAGCAATTAACTCAAGGTACGCGCGGGGGAATGCCGCGCTGTCAATGCGCAACAAGCGGTTGTGAGTGCCCATGAGCGGATGTTCGCCGCCTGGGCCGGGCGTGACACCCAAAGTGGCCTCGCACCAGGCCACCCCTTCTTCAAGGGAGCTGGCCATAACGACCAGATGATCAAGACTTGCCATGTTCTCTCTACTTCTTTTCCAAATCATTAGTGACGTCGGCGTGCGGACTCAACCAGCGGCGACTGGTGGTGGCGATTGGGAATATCCCACTGGCCCAGGCCGCGGAAAACTACTTTTGGCAACCCGGCGAGAAGGCTGGAACCGACGGTCCGCTTGGAATAAACAGCGGGCACGAAATCTGGGGCGATTCAAGGGCATCCGGTGAAGGTTTCAAGCGCCAAAGAAGCCAAAAATCCGGCGCACTTCGCAGATGACAATCAAAACGCCTGCCAAAAATCAACCAGCTTCTAGGGCTGCGGTTGGGAGTGTCGGAAATCGGGTTTTTTTACAGCTTGGTTAGGCTCGTTCTTGGAATTTAGCCGTGATTCCACCATGCAGCACCTCGCGCAAAGAGGAACCAAACAATACCGATGAGTAGGAGCTGTGAACCCCAAAGCGAGGCTTAACCGCCGGACACCATCAGGACCACACCAAAGCAGCAAACTCCGGCAGCCGCAAGTTGCTGACCTTTGAACTTCTTTGCAGTGGTTTGTGTTGTGGTAATCGGAGTTCCGGTTGCGCGGACTTGCGCGGCTGAAGCTATCGGATTTCCGCACTTGGGACACGAGGCAGCGTTGCTTGAAACGTCGCTGCCACACTCCCCGCATTTAATGAGCGCCATTTTTTTCTCTCCTGCATTGCTGCTGTTACTTTAAGCGACGAAGTCGTTGCGACTCTAGCGGGGAGGCATCACCATTGATCGCCCCAACAAGCTTTAGGTTCACGAACTGTGGAGGATGCACTGCTAGACCGAACGAGTTGTGCCTACGGCCCTACCAAATACCGTTTACCCGCCGCGCGACAATGCCAGCCCAGCTCCGACGACGCAAACGCGGCGGACAAACCTTGTTGGACTGAAGCACCGCCCTGAAGACGCTGTGGCCGGTGGCATAGGGGATTGCATGCTTGGCGCGCGGGTGCATAGGTAAATTATGGCCTGAGATTTGACGTGTGTGCTGGTTGGAACTGCCGATTTCACGCTAATTCAGCAAACGTTGTGGTGCGCCGCAGCACTACCGCCAGCCACGCTTTAGCACGCTCGCCAACTGCTGCTGGCCGGTGCCGGTGGCGCCTAATCAGCGATCCTTTGGGTGCTGCTCTCCATTCCAGACGCACGGGCTTCGCAGATTGTTTGACAAAAATCGCTCGGCTAATAGGTCATTAATAGATCATTTTTGATCTAAAATCAGGAGATGAATGGCAAAGAAGTCATCGCAAAGCTCAAGGCAGCGGGATGGTCGGTCAATCGCATCCACGGCAGCCATCAAATCATGACCAAGGGCGGTCAAGCGGTGCCAGTGCCAGTACATGGCTCGCGCGACATCGGTGCCGGTCTGATTTCTGCTCTGCAACGGCAAACTGGCGTCAAGCTGAAATGAAAGGTTAAACCATGGATATCCGATACCCCGCAACCCTCGAAAAGCAAAGAGACGGCAGCTTCCTGGCCCAGTTCGTTGATTTGCCAGATACCTTCACCGAAGGGCAAAGCAAGGAAGAGGCATTGTTCAATGCAGCCGAAGTCTTGTCTGCCATGTTGGCATGGCGCCTAGATGAAGCAAAAGACGTCCCTGTACCCAGCCAAAAGGTTAAGGGCGCGCACTACATTGCGCCTGATGCCAAAACCCAGGCGGCCATGCTGCTGCGATTTGCGCGAGGAGAAAGAAGCCTGTCCGATTTGGCGCGGGCGCTTGAGACGTCCTGGCCGGCCGCCAAGCGGCTGGAGAATCCGACGCACTGGCCATCGCTGAAGACGCTCGACCGGGCGGTGGCGGCTCTCGGCAAAAAGCTTGTGTTGTCGGTGGAGTGACAGGAGTCCGTCGCAAAGCTTGCAGCTGCACCCTGCTTAGTGGGACGAAAAGCAGCTACGCAAAGTAGCTGCACAGTCCGACGGGGCCGACTGGGCATTGCCGCAGACGACAACATCATCCCTTTAGCAAGTGCTTGGCGATGATGAGCCTTTGTATTTCACTTGTGCCGTCGAATATGCGAAATGCCCGCACGTGTCGATACCCGCGTTCGACCGTTTTGCACTCTACTACTCCCAATCCACCGCAGCTGATGCACCTGTTGTTCACGGTCAATTTTCCGAAAAACACCTGCCTTTTCGGCCTGAAGCCCTTGTCCAGTGTGCTTAAGTAGCTATTTAATTAGCAGCAATCTACTCAGAGACAATTCACCTACCCGCAAGCACCTTGGCAAACACCGTGGCATCCACATTCCCACCGCACAGTGTGGTGCCCACCACTTGGCCGCGCAAATCGGCTTGCTCCTGCATGGCGGCGGCAAAGCTGGCCGCGCCGGCGCCTTCGGCCATGTTGTGGGTGTCGGTGTAGATGTCGCGCATGGCCTGGGCCACTTCGGCATGAAAAACAGGATCAGGTCTTTAGTTATCACACTCACCCCTACGCCAACTTCACAATCTGCCGAATATCAGCGTAGCGCAACCAAAACTGCTTGGCCAGTTGCGTCATGGTGTAACTAGCCGAATAAAAGGCGGTTCGAATCGCGTTGCGGTTGTCGGGATGTTGCTGAACGTACTTCGTAATCGGCACCGGTACACGTCGGCGCCGTGCGTTGGGCATCTCCAATTGGGACGCCCTAATTGGAACCCTCGGCATCGTAATCAAATACGACAATGAAGGACCTGACCTCTTATTCCTTGACCCCTGATTCCCTGTGCAGGACGTGTGTGAATTCGACTCGGAGGGGGCTGTCCATGGTGATCCCTGATCTTTGTTCCCTCGACGCAATTGGCTTTTACTTTTTAGGCTCTTCGTCAATTTCACTGTGATTTTTCACTCACGCCGAACCCAAATCCAACTTGCCGCAATGAAACAAAATCCTTGCTCGGTAGTTGGTGAAGTTGCGAAACCCACGGGCGTTGGCCTTGATGAGTTGGATGACG
>JANYJD010000049.1 GCA_025358555.1 Rhodoferax sp. | reverse complement strand
CCTTTGCAATCGCCATAGACGCCGCTGGTGGATGCGTACACAAAAGCCGCCGGTGTGCTGCGCAGGCGCAAGGCCGCGTGCAGCGCACGGGTGCGCGGGTCGCCCGTGCCCTCGGTAGACGGCGGGGCCAGGTGCACCACGCGCGTGGCGATGCCAGCAAGGCGGCCCAGCGTGTCTGGCGCATCCAGATTGCCCAGCAGCGGCGTGATGCCTTGCTCGCGCAACAGGTCCGTGCGCTCAGGCGATGAGGTCAACGCCAGCAGTCGCACCCGCTGGCCCATGGCACGTGCCACACGCAAGCCCACGTCGCCGCAGCCGATGATCAAAAGCCGCTCGCGGCGAAAGCGGGCAGGCAGGGCACCCAGCGGGTATTGGTTTGAAGGCAAAATTGGAGCCTGTCCGTAAAAGACCTTGAGGATACCGAAAACATGACCCCCACCGCCACACAACAAGCCCTGCCCGCACAGGCTCCCCCGCCATCGCTGGCGGAGCTTCATGAAATCAACGCGGGCATGCAGGCGTTTCAGGTCAGCGTGCTGCCCAGTGGCCGCGAATTTGGCGTGAACCAGGGCGAGGCCATGCTGGCCGCAGGCATCCGCCAGGGCGTGGGCCTGCCCTACGGCTGCAAAGACGGGGCCTGCGGCTCCTGCAAATGCAAAAAGATCAGCGGCGTGGTGTTGCACGGCCCGCACCAGAGCAAGGCGCTGAGCGATGAAGAAGAAGCCAATGGTTTTGTGCTGACCTGCTGCGGCGTGCCCTTCAGCGACGTAGTGCTGGAGTCGCGCCAGGTCACTGAGGCAGGCGCTTTCCCCATCAAAAAGATGCCGTCACGCGTGATGCTGCTGGAAAAGAAATCGCACGATGTGATGCTGGTCAAACTGCAGTTGCCTGCGAATGATGGCTTTGCGTACCACGCGGGCCAGTATGTCGAATTTATTTTGCGCGATGGCGCACGGCGCAGCTATTCGATGGCCACCGCGCCGAGGCCGAGCCCTGTATTGACCGCCCTGACGACTACACCCGTGCAGGCTGGTGCAGATGGCGCGGGCGTGACGCCCACCCCAACGCCAACCCCAACGCCCACCCTACCCGTCCCGCCCGCACCCGGCCACGGCCTGGAACTGCACATCCGCCACATGCCAGGCGGCAAGTTCACCGACCACGTGTTTGGCGCGATGAAAGAAAAAGAGATTGTGCGCATCGAAGGGCCGTTTGGCACGTTCTTCCTGCGCGAAGATTCCGCCAAGCCCATGATTTTGCTGGCCTCGGGCACCGGCTTTGCGCCGATCAAGGCCGTCATCGAGGACATGCAACTCAAGGGCATCGACCGGCCCGCCACGCTGTACTGGGGTGGCCGGCGCCCGGCCGATTTGTACCTGGACGATTGGGTCAAGGCCAAGCTGGCCGAGATGCCCAACCTCAAATACGTGCCCGTCATCTCCAACGCCGTGCCCGAAGACAACTGGAGCGGGCGTACCGGCTTTGTCCACGCCGCCGTGTTGCAGGATTTCCCCGACCTGTCAGGCCACCAGGTGTATGCCTGCGGTGCGCCCATCGTGATCGATTCTGCCAAGACGGCCTACACCACCGAGGGCGGGTTGCCTGAGGACGAGTTCTACGCGGACTCGTTTATTACGGAGGCGGACAAGGCGCGGGCCTGACTTCGTTGCGGCTTACTTAGCAGCCGCAGGTGCCGCTGTTTGCCGGTCATGCTTTTGCGAATGAATCACCTTGCTGTTGCGCGAGGCTTCACGGTTCAATTTCACGCGCTCGGCTTGGGTCACGGTGCCGTCAGCCTTGGCCGCGGTTGTGTTGGCAGCCAGCTTGGCTTCACGCTTGTCGAGGCGGTTGGTTTCTTTGGCCGTCAACTGGCCGGACGCGACGCCCTGGTCAATGCGCTTTTGCTGGTTGGCGATGCGCTTGTCAACGCGCGGCGTGGCCGTGGGGTCTGCGGGCGCAACCACCACGGGGGCCTGCGCAAACGCGGCACCGCTAGCAGCAAGCACAAGCGCGGAAATCAAGGTGTGAATCTTCATCATGATGAACTCCTAATGTAGGCCTGGCTTGGAGACATTCCACGCCTTCCTTGGTTAAAGCAACGCGCCGAACCGCTTCGGCGCACGACGAACACATTGCAAAGACTTGTAAGAGAATGTGATTCGGTCAAGCCGTTGCCTCCGGCATTGCGCTTGACGTCTACCCAGGATATTGATGTCTGCCATGAACCTTAAACACACCTTGCGGCTCACGTTTGCCGCCGCACTCATCGCGACCGTTGTCACCCCCGGTTGGTCGCAAGCCAAGCCCATCCGTATCATCGTGCCCTACGCGGCTGGCGGCCCGATTGACGTGACGGCCCGCGTGCTGGCCGAGCGCGTCAAAGACAGCTTGGGCCCGGTCATCATCGAGAACCGCCCTGGCGCTGGCGGCAACATCGGCGCAGACGCCGTGGCCAAAGCTGCACCCGATGGCTTGACGATTGGCATCGCCGCCACCGCTACCCACGCCGTCAATCCGTGGCTGTACAGCAAGATGCCTTTTGACGCGGCCAAAGACTTTGCGCCCATCACCCAAATGCTGCGCGTGCCCAACGTGCTGGTGATGAATGCCGATACGGCCAATCGCCTCAAAATCAGCACGGTTAAAGATCTGATCTCTTATGCCAAGGCCAACCCCGCCAAGCTCAACTACGCCAGCGGCGGCAACGGCAGCGCAGGCCATCTGGCAGGTGAAATGTTCAAGGCGCAGGCGGGCATATTTGCCGTGCACATCCCCTACAACGGCGGCAACCCGGCGCAGATGGCGCTGCAAGGCGGCCAAGTGGATTTTAATTTTGACAATCTGGCCACAGCGGCACCGGGTATCAAATCTGGCAAGCTTAGAGCCATCGCCGTGACCACGCTAACCAGCGCGGCCGCCCTGCCCGATGTGCCGCCGGTGGCTGACACGCTTAAGGGTTTTGCGATAGACACCTGGTGGGGCCTGGTGGCGCCCGCAGGCACGCCGCGCGACGTCATCGTCAAGCTCAATCAGGCTTTTGTGGCCGCCCTGCAATCGGCTGAGACCAGAACCCGATTTGCCAATTTGCTGGCTGAGCCAGTGGGCAATTCGCCTGAGGACTTTGGCGCGTTCATGAAGGTCGAATTGGGCAAGTACGAGAAGGTGGTGAAGGCTTCTGGGGCGAAGGTGGATTGAGCCTTTTTGGAATCAACCGGCTCGTCTTCATCAGAAGCTTCACGCAAACGTGTCCGTGTCCAGCAAGTTCAGCGCTGCCTCAAAGTCTTGGCCACCGCAGAAAACGCCAATGATGGAAACCCGCTCGTTACTCACATCAAAAGCAATCCCGGCCGTCCCTGGAAGTTCGTGATTCGCAAACCCGGACGAATGTCATCCCGGCGTGCGCCCCTGATTAGTAAAGTCTGCAAACTCTCGCAGTAGTTGACTATTGCGTTGGTGTAGCGCTCGGCAACCAGGGCAGCCGCAGCTTCTGCGATGTAACGGTACAACGCTTCAAGTTGGGCTTGTGCTTCCGGCGTGAAGACAACTGGATAAACCGGCGGCGCCATCACGCTTTGGTGGTGGCCGACCAATGGACCGCAGCAAGCAGCTTGCGCACTTGTGTGCGCGGCAAACAACTCGTTAGCCATCCAACTTCTACTGTAATCTCGGCGGCAGCTTTTCCGTGCACGATTGCAGTGAATCTGCTGCCCGTTGTCCACCCAGGTGAAGGGTCACCCGTTTGGAGTAGCGGCGCGGGTGGACGGCCAGGAGGCTGTGGTGTTGTCGGACCAAGTGGAGGCGCTGGACCGGAGGGTTCGCCGCACCAAAAAAAAGGGAACTGTCGCGGGTTCAGTGGTGGCCGAAGTGCGCGCAAAAATCAAAGCCTTGCTTCTGATCAAATAGGAAAACAATTGCAAAATAGCCCAAATGCGTTGAACGCGTCCCGCCTCCTTGAATTTAGAAAGCACCCCCATGAAAACAAAAGCAGCCGTCGCCTGGAAGTCTGGCGCACCTCTCACCATTGAAACTGTCGACCTGCAAGGCCCCAAGTTTGGCGAAGTGCTGGTGGAGATCAAAGCCACCGGAATTTGCCATACCGATTACTACACGCTTAGCGGTGCCGATCCTGAGGGCATCTTCCCGGCCATTCTGGGCCACGAAGGCGCGGGCATTGTGGTGGATGTGGGGCCGGGTGTGACCACGCTGCAAAAGGGCGACCACGTGATTCCGCTGTACACACCTGAGTGCCGCACCTGCAAATTTTGCCTCTCGCGCAAAACCAATTTGTGCCAGCTGATTCGCGGCACACAGGGCAAGGGCTTGATGCCCGATGCCACCAGCCGCTTCAGCCTGGATGGCAAGCCGATATTTCATTACATGGGCACGTCCACGTTCAGCAACTACACGGTGGCCCCCGAGATTTCGCTCGCCAAAATCCGCAAGGATGCGCCATTTGACAAGGTCTGCTACATCGGCTGTGGCGTCACTACCGGCATTGGCGCTGTGTTGTTCACTGCAAAAGTGGAAGCAGGTGCCAACGTGGTCGTGTTTGGCCTGGGCGGCATTGGCTTGAATGTGATTCAAGGCGCAAAGATGGTGGGCGCGGACAAGATCATTGGAGTCGACCTGAACCCCGCGCGCGAAGCGATGGCACGCAAGTTTGGCATGACGCATTTCATCAACCCCAAAACCACAGAGAACGTGGTGGATGCCATCGTGCAACTCACCGACGGCGGGGCCGACTACAGCTTTGAATGCATTGGCAATACAAAAGTGATGCGCCAGGCGCTGGAATGCACGCACAAGGGCTGGGGCCGCAGCATCATCATTGGCGTGGCCGAAGCAGGCGCGGAGATTTCGACGCGCCCTTTTCAACTGGTCACAGGGCGCAAGTGGGAGGGCTCGGCCTTTGGCGGCGCGCGGGGCCGCACCGACGTGCCGAAAATCGTGGACTGGTATATGGAAGGCAAGATCAACATCGACGACCTCATCACCCACACCATGCCGCTGGAAGACATCAACAAGGGGTTCGATTTGATGAAAAGCGGCGAGTCGATCCGCGGTGTGGTGCTTTATTAAGCCGTTAATCGGTTCAACCGCCTGAAATCATGCAATTTTCCCATAAAATCAGCCTCTAGCCCTCGTCCACAGTGCGTGGATAGCTACTAACAATATAGCAATGACTACCCTTGAACCGCAGCGCCAAATCAAAGCCGGTGTGCTTGACATCGCCCTGTACGCGGCTGGCCCAGCCGATGGACAACCCGTGTTTCTGATGCACGGTTTCCCGTATGACATTCACGCCTATGCCGAGGTGGCACCGCTGCTCGCAGCCAAAGGCTGCCGCGTCTACGTGCCATCCCTTCGCGGATTTGGCAGCACCAGGTTTTTAAGCGCCGCCACGCTACGCTCAGGCGAGCAGGCAGCGCTGGGGGCCGACTTGCTAGCGCTGATGGATGCCCTGCACATCCCCAAAGCCGTGCTGGCGGGCTACGACTGGGGTGGCCGCGCGGCCTGCGTGGTGGCGGCGCTGTGGCCCGAGCGCTGCGCCGGGCTGCTGTCTTTCAACAGCTACAACATACAGAACATTGCGCAGGCCATGGTGCCCGACACGCCTGAGAACGAGCTGAGCTACTGGTACCAGTACTACTTTCACAGCGAGCGGGGGCGCAACGGGCTCTTGAAAGACCGACGGGCCATATGCCGCCTGCTATGGAAATTGTGGTCGCCCACCTGGGCCTTTGCCGACGCTACGTTTGAGCGCAGCGCAGCGGCGTTTGACAACCCGGATTTTGTTGACGTCGTCATCCAGTCGTACCGCCACCGGTATGGCCTGGCAGCGGGCGACCCGGCTTATGCGGATATTGAACGCCGCCTGGCAGCGCAACCCGCCATCACCGTGCCAGCCATCACGTTTGACGGTGCCGTTGACGGCGTGCGCCCTGTAGCGCCTGCCGCGCAGCACGCCCGCTTCTTCACCGGCCCCAGGTCCCACCGCGTTGTGCCTAACGTGGGGCACAACATGCCGCAGGAAGTGCCGCAGGTGTTTGCGGATGCGGTGCTGGAACTGGTGGGGGCCAGCACGGTTGGCTAGCAACTCATTTTTCTGAAAAATTCGCCCCTAGCCCTTGTCCACAGTGCATAAGCAGCTACTCTTATAGTAGCAATCTATTCTCCGACCTACTCTCCCAAATAAGCCGCACGCACCTTCGGATCTTTCAGCATCACCTTGGCGTCGCCGCTCATGGTGATCAGCCCTGACTCCATCACATAGCCACGGTCGGCAATGCCTAACGCACGGCTGGCGTTTTGCTCTACCAGCAGGATGGTCACGCCCTGCGCCGCTACGTCGCGGATGACTTCAAAAATCTTGTCCACCATGATGGGCGACAGGCCCATGGACGGTTCATCGAGCAGCAGCACTTTGGGGCGGCTCATCAGCGCGCGGCCCATTGCCAGCATCTGCTGTTCGCCACCCGACATGGTGCCGGCCAGTTGGTCTTTGCGCTCACGCAGGCGCGGGAAGATGGTAAACATTTTCTCAATGTCGGCCGCTATCTCGGCCTTGTCGTCGCGGATGTAGGCGCCCATCTGCAGGTTTTCGGTGATGGTCATGCGCATGAACACGCCGCGCCCCTCGGGCACCATGGCCAGGCCTTCATTGACCATGTCCCACGCGCCCTTGCCGCGAATGCTTTTGCCCAGGTATTCGATGTCGCCTTCCTTGAACGGCAGGGTGCCAGTGATGGCTTTCATGGTGGTTGTTTTGCCCGCGCCGTTGGAGCCAATCAGCGAGACCAGTTCGCCTTCATGCACTTCAAAGTCGATGCCCTTGACGGCCTGGATGCCGCCGTAGGCGACCTTGAGGCTGCTGACTTTGAGCAGCGTTTTGGAAGTTGAGTTTGCTGTCATGTCAGTGCCCGCCTGTGCCCAAATACGCTTCAATCACCTTCTCGTTGCGCTGCACGTCGGCTGGCGTGCCTTCGGCAATCTGCTTGCCGTAGTCCAGCACGGTAACGCGGTCGCACAGGCCCATCACCAGCTTCACGTCATGCTCGATCAGCAATATGGTGCGGTTGTCTTTGCGGATGCGGTCAATCAGCTCGCGCAGCATCACCTTCTCGGTCATGTTCATGCCGGCCGCCGGCTCGTCCAGCGCGATGAGCTGCGGGTCGGTGGCCAGCGCGCGGGCAATCTCCAGGCGGCGCTGGTCACCATAGCTCAGGGTGCGGGCCTTGTAGTCGGCAAACTTGGCAATGCCCACGTAGTTAAGCAACTCCTGCGCGCGTGCGGCAATGGCTTTTTCTTCGGCCTTGAAGCCGGGCGTGCGCAAGATGGCACCCAGCAAACCCGAGTGGGTGCGGATGTGGCGGCCCACCATGACGTTCTCGAGCGCGGTCATCTCGGCAAACAGGCGGATGTTCTGGAACGTGCGCGCAATGCCTGCTTTGGCCACCAGATGCACCGCCGTGGGCTGGTAGGGCTTGCCCGCCAGCTCGAAGCTGCCGCCGTCTGGCGTGTACAAACCCGTAAGGACGTTGAAGAAGGTGGTTTTACCGGCGCCATTGGGGCCAATCAGCCCATAGACCTGGCCGCGCTTGATGTTGATGCCCACGTCACTCAGCGCCTGCAGGCCGCCAAAGCGTTTGGAGACGCCTTTGACGTTGAGAACGACATCCGATTCTGGGGTTGTCATGCTTTTTCCTTGCTGTTCTGTTGCATCGATTTGCCATGGTCTGGCGATGGCCACAGCCCGCGCGGGCGCAACAGCATGACGCTGATCATGGCCACGGCAATCAGGAATTGCCGCAGGATGGCGGCGTCCAGCCGGCCATCGGTCATGGCCTGCAGCGGCCCGGCCACGTAACGCAGCACTTCAGGCAAGGCCGACAGCAGCACGGCCCCCAGAATCACGCCCGGCAAATGCCCAATGCCGCCCAATACCACCATGGCCACAATCATTACCGACTCCATCAGGCTGAACGATTCGGGTGAAATAAACCCCTGAAACGCCGCAAACATGGCGCCTGAGACGCCACCAAAAGTGGCCCCCATGCCAAAGGCCAGCAGCTTCAGGTTGCGGGTGTTGATGCCCATGGCCTTGGCGGCGATTTCGTCCTCACGAATGGCCATCCAGGCCCGGCCCACGCGGGAAACCTCAAGCCGGTGGCAAATCACCACGCTGACCACCACCAATGCCAAAAACAGGTAGTAGTACATCGACACGCTTTTCAACTCAACGCCAAAAAAGTTGTGGGTCTTGCCCAGATCGAATCCAAAGAATTTGATGGCGTCAACCTGGTTGATTCCCTTGGGGCCGTTAGTGATGTTGACCGGGTGGTCCAGGTTGTTCAAAAACACGCGGATGATTTCGCCAAAGCCCAGCGTGACGATGGCCAGGTAATCGCCGCGAAGGCGCAGCGTGGGCGCGCCCAGCAGCACGCCAAAAAGGCCCGCGATGCCCGCCGCAGCGGGAATGACGATCCACAGAGGCGTGTGCAGGCCGTTGGGAAACATGGCCGCAAACAAGGGGAACGTCTCTGTGAGATGCGGCGACGCCAGCAGGCCAAACATGTAGGCGCCGATGGCGAAGAAAGCAACGTAGCCCAAATCCAGCAGCCCGGCGTAGCCCACCACAATGTTCAGGCCAAGCGACAGCAGCACATACAGCAACGCCATGTCGGCAATGCGCACCCAGGCATTGCCAAAGGGCTGCAGCAGCAGCGGCAGCACCAGCAACCCGACGGCTGCAACCAGAATGGCGACGAGTCTTTTGTTTGAGTTCATTTGGGTGCTCCTCATGCCCTGTCTGCCACACGTTCACCCAGCAAACCCGAGGGCCGCAAGGTGAGCACGATGATCAGCACAATGAAAGCAAAAATATCTGAGTAATGGCTGCCCAGCACCCCGCCGGTCAGCGTGCCGATGTAGCCCGCCCCGATGGACTCAATCAAGCCCAGCAAAATGCCCCCCACCACGGCACCGGCCAGGTTGCCAATGCCGCCAAACACCGCTGCCGTAAACGCCTTCAGCCCAGGCAGGAAACCCATGGTGTGATTGACCGTGCCGTAGTTGGCGGCCCACATCACACCCGCAATGGCTGCCAGCACGGCGCCAATCAAAAAGGTAGCGGAAATCACCATGTCGGGCTTCACGCCCATGAGCGATGCCACGCGCGGGTTCTCGGCGGTGGCACGCATGGCACGGCCCAGTTTGGTGGCGTTGACAACCCACATCAGCACCGCCAGCGACACTGCCGTCATGCCCAGAATCAAAATTTGCGTGGTGGTGATCACCGCGCCGCCAACGTTGAAAGGCGCGCTGGGCAGCAGGTTCGGGTACGGCTTGAAGTTGGGCTTCCAGATGATCATGGCCAGCGTCTGCAAAAGGATTGACATGCCGATGGCGGTGATCAGCGGGGCCAGCTTGGGGCTGTTGCGCAGGGGCCGGTAGGCGACCTTTTCAATGACAAAATTGAGCGCCGCCGCCACCACGCAGGCAATCATCAGCGCGATCAGCAAGATCAGCCAGCCGGGCGTGCCGGGCATGGATTCCTTCATCAGCCCGATGATGCTCCAGCTGGTCAGCGCCCCTACCATCAGCACGTCGCCGTGCGCAAAGTTGATCAGATTGATGATGCCGTACACCATGGTGTATCCCAGCGCCACCAAGGCATACATGCTGCCCAACACCAGGCCGTTGATGACCTGCTGGATGAATGTATCCATAAAACTTCTCCGTTTTTAGCGTGTGATTTCCTAGTGCAGGCTGAAGCCGCATTGCAACTTTGTGGGTTGCCGGCTTCACATGCAAGAAACCCGCCAAGGCGCTGACGTTGGCGGGTTAATCAGCGAAATTGTAGCCACGGCCCAAGGGAAAATTGCGCGCGGCAAGCCGGGGTTTACCCTCTTGGAGAAGCGGTGGTTTACCAGATTTAAAGCGCCAGTTGCGCGTGCGGCCTCAAGATTCTGCACGCTGGTTTCATTGGGGCTGGTTGCGCTTTTTCAGCTCGCGCAGCTTTTCTGCGATGCGGATTTCAAGCCCGCGCTCCACCGGGCGGTAGAAGCCTGGCTCAGCCATGCCGTCGGGCAAATAGCGCTCCCCGGCTGCAAACCCGCCCTCCTCATCGTGGGCGTAGCGGTAGTTTTTGCCGTAGTCCAGGTCTTTCATGAGCTGGGTGGGCGCGTTGCGCAAATGCATTGGCACTGGCCGGGTGCTGTCCTTCTTGATAAAGGCTTTCGCTTCGTTAAAGGCCTTGTAGACCGCGTTGGATTTGGGCGCCATGGCCAGGTAAATAACGCATTCGGCCAGCGCCAGCTCGCCCTCGGGCGTGCCCAGCCGCTCGTACACCTCGGCGGCGTCCAGCGCCAGGCGCAGCGCCCGCGGGTCGGCCAGGCCAATGTCTTCGCTGGCCATGCGCACCAGGCGGCGCGCCATGTACTTGGGGTCGGCGCCACCATCCAGCATGCGCATGAACCAGTACAGCGAGGCATCGGGATCGGACCCGCGCACGGATTTGTGCAGGGCGCTGATGGTGTCGTAAAACTGCTCACCGCCCTTGTCGTAGCGGCGCATGCGCTCGCCCAGCACCTTCATCAGCCAGGCATCAGTGATCTCGGTGCGCTTCTCCTGCGCGGCGGCCACGGCCAGCGTCTCAAGCGTGTTAAGCAGGCGCCGGGCGTCGCCGTCGGCAAAAGCGGTCAAACGGTCAATTGCTATTTTTTCTATACCTAACAATTCAAGCAGGACAAGGGCTACAGCTACTATTTTCTCCAAATCCTGCTGGGACAAGGGTTGCAGCACATACACGGCCGCCCGCGACAGCAGGGCCGAATTCACTTCAAACGACGGGTTCTCGGTGGTGGCGCCAATAAAGGTGAACAAGCCACTTTCGACGTGTGGCAAAAAGGCGTCTTGCTGGCTTTTGTTGAAGCGGTGCACTTCGTCGACAAACACAATCGTGCGGCGCTGCGCCAGCCCGTCACGTGCCAACAGCGCCTGCTCCACCGCCTCGCGGATGTCCTTCACGCCGCCCAGCACCGCGCTGATGGTGATGAACTGCGCATCAAACGCGCTGGCCATCAACCGCGCAATGGTCGTCTTGCCGGTGCCCGGCGGCCCCCACAGGATGCAACTGTGCGGCTGGCCCGACTCAAACGCCAGCCGCAGCGCCATACCCTCCCCCAGCAGGTGCTGCTGGCCGATGACTTGACCCAATGTGGTGGGGCGCAGCCGCTCGGCCAGGGGAACGACCGAGAGCTTATCAGCGCGGTGCGGGTCAGTTTTCATCCTGTTTGCAGGTTTGATGTAAGTGCGCAGTAACTCTGCTGTAAGTCTTTTCGCAAAGACAGAAACTCTGCAGGCGCGGGTTGGGAATGTAAAGGAATGAAAGATGGACAAACTTGTTGCAAAACGCATGAACTAGTACCGGAATCGACCCCTTACCCACCCCTGGAAAGTAGTTAACTACATTATCATCGCGCGAAGAGACAAAGGGCTGTGCCAAGCGACTGAAGCGTTCAACCGAACCACGTAGCTGGCAACGCACATCCCCAACATCCAAAGTGGCGTTTGGTGCGTATGAATCAAGCGCCCGGCTATATGGTTTGCAGCCCGGTAGCTGATTCGAAGTCAGGAAAAAAATGAAAAGTCGTGGTCACGCTCCCAAAATGCAACGCAACGCAAGCCTGCGGCTCGCCCTGGAGCAACGTATCGTGTTTGA
>JANYJD010000047.1 GCA_025358555.1 Rhodoferax sp. | reverse complement strand
CGCCAACAACAAGCCGGCAACCCGCCCACCTACGCTTGCAGTCGGCGCGGCACCCATCGTCTGCGGCAGCGCGCCCGTAAATCGCCAATAAATCCCTCATGAGACGATCCCTGAAATTCCTGCTGCTCGCCCTGCTCGCACTCACCGGCACCGCAGCGGGGGTCTGGGCCCTGAACGTGCGCGATGAGCCCGACGTCAGCGAGCCCGTCAGCGCAGCCGCGCCAGAGGCCAGCCAGATCGCACGCGGCGCCTACCTGGCGCGCGCGGGCAACTGCATGGCCTGCCACACCACGCGTGGCGGCGCAGCCTATGCGGGTGGGCGCGCGATCGACACCCCATTTGGCACGGTGTATTCCAGCAACCTCACCTCTGACGCCGCCAACGGCCTGGGCGCGTGGACGGCTGAGCATTTTTGGCAGGCTTTGCACAACGGCAAATCAAAAAACGGGCGCCTGCTGTACCCGGCGTTTCCGTATACCAACTACACGCAAGTGACGCGGGCCGACTCTGATGCGCTGTATGCTTTCCTGCGCACAGTGCCGCCAGCCACGCAGCCCAATACGCCCCATGCGCTGCGCTGGCCCTACAGCTCGCAGGCGGCCTTGTGGGTCTGGCGAACGCTGTACTTTTCGCCGGGTGACACCATGTCACCGGAGGGAAAAACGGCGTCGAATCCGGCGCAGAAATCTACCGCAAAACCTGCAGCGGAATCGGCCCTGGCGGCGACGCAAAAATCAGCCTCATGGCAGCGCGGTGCGTACTTGGTGCAGGGCCTGGGCCATTGCAGCGCCTGCCATGCTGCCCGTAACGCGTTGGGGGCCACGGACAAACAGCCCGACCTGGCTGGTGGCCTGATCCCCATGCAAAACTGGTACGCGCCATCGCTCACGTCGCGGTCTGAAGCCAGCGTGGCGGATTGGAACATCGCCCAGATCGTGGCCTTGCTGAAGACCGGCGTGGCCCCGCGCGGTGCGGTATTGGGGCCGATGGCTGAAGTGGTTCTGGGCAGCACTCAGCATTTGAACGGTGACGACCTGACGGCGATGGCGGTGTACCTTAAAGACCTGCCGCTCACACACGCTGCGCCCACCACCACCACCACCGCCGCCGCCCAATCCAGCAAATCGCCGCCCGCTCTGGCACCCGCGCCGGCATCCGTCGCAGACCGGGGCGCAAAGCTCTACGAGCAGCACTGCGCCCAGTGCCATGGCGACCAGGGCGCGGGCGTGGCAGGGGCTTACCCGGCCTTGGCGGGCAACCGGGCAGTCACCTTGAGCCAGAGCGCCAACTTGACGCAAATTGTCATCAACGGCGGCTTTGCGCCTGCCACGGCGGGCAACCCGCGCCCGTTTGGCATGCCACCCTACAAGCTGGTGCTGGACGACCGCGACATTGCCGCCGTGCTGACGCACATCCGGCAAACTTGGGGCAACAGCGCAGCGCAGGTGACCGAGCTGGAAGTGAACCGGGTGCGCGCTACCAGCACGAACTAACATCCGTGAACATCCCTGTTTGTAGCGATCTTCGCGTCGCTTACAGCTTGCCATGTGCCCTGCTGAGACTCGCGGCACCGTCATAATTGGCTGTCTGCCCGCCAACCCAAAAGTTCATCTGAAAGCTCATTCCGAGCGCTTATTGCGAACGCTTATTCCGAACGCCCATTGCGAAAGCCCACCCGAAAGCCCACCATGCAATTCATGAAGTCCCTGGCTGCGCTATTTTCCGTTGTGTTCCTCGCAAGCTGCGCGGGTCTGCCCTCTGGTGGCCCGCAGAGTGACGGCACCTACCGCATCACCATCATGCACACCAATGACCACCATGGCCGGTTCTGGAAAAATTCGGATGGCGAGTACGGCATGGCGGCGCGCAAGACCGTGGTTGACAGCATCCGCGCCGAAGTGGCCGCAGCGGGCGGCTACAGCCTGCTGCTGGATGGCGGCGACGTGAATACCGGCGTGCCGGAGTCCGACCTGCAAGACGCCGTGCCCGATTTCAAAGGCATGAACCTGCTGGGCTACGACGCCATGGCCGTGGGCAACCACAAGTTCGACAAGCCACCCGTAGTGCTGCGCATACAGCGCGAGCTGGCCCGGTTTCCCATGCTGTCGGCCAACATCTACAGCGGCGGCGAGCGCATGTTTGCGCCCTACAAGATTTTTGATTTGGGCGGCGTGCGCGTGGCCGTGATGGGGCTGACCACTGAAGACACGCAGAAGATGGCGCACCCCGACAACCTGAAGAACATCGAGTTTCGAAGTGCCATTGCCGAGGCGGCCAAACTCGTGCCCACGCTTCGCACGCAGGCCGATGTGGTGATTGCCGCGACCCACATGGGCCACTATGAAAACGGCAACCACGGCACGCAGGCAGCCGGCGACGTGGAGATGGCGCGCGCCGTCAACGGGCTGAACCTGGTGGTCGGTGGCCACACGCAAAACCCTGCCTGCATGAAGGCCGAGAACGTGCTGGACCGTGCCTATGTGCCTGGCGCGGTGTGCCAGCCCGACCGGCAAAACGGCACCTGGATTGTGCAGGCGCATGAGTGGGGCAAGTACGTGGGCCGGGCCGACTTTGAATTCCGCAATGGCGACTTCCGGCTGGTGCGTTACGTGCTGATCCCGATCAACCTCAAACAGACCGTGAAGACAGCCGACGGCAAGTCCAGCAAAGTGCCCTACACCAGCGAGATTGGCGAGAACAAGGACATGCTGGCCCTGCTGTCGCAGTACCAGGAATTCGGGCAGCAAAAGCTGCTGGTGGAAGTGGGCAGCGCCGACGCCAAATTTGATGGCGACCGCGACAGCGTGCGCAGCCAGCCCACCGCCCTGGGCGTGATGATCGGGCGCGCCATGATGGAGAAAACACGCGCCGACTTTGCGGTGGTCAACGCCGGCGGCGTGCGTGATTCACTGCCCCCCGGCAAGCTTACCTACAAGGATATCCTGAAGGTGCACCCGTTTGGCAACACCATCGTCACGGCGGATTTGACCGGCGTCGAGGTCATGGACTACCTGGGCGCTGTCGCAAAAATGTCGGTCGGGTCGGGCGCGTTCCCGCAGTTTGCAGGCGTCAATTTGGTGATCGAGGGCGGCCTCATCAAAAGCGCCATCATTCAGGGCGCGCCCTTGGAACCGGCCAAGAGCTACAAAATGACGGTCAACAACTTTGTTGCCTCTGGCGGTGACGGCTACCCCAAGCTGGTGACGCACAAAAGCTTTGTGGACACCGGCTTTGTGGACGCGGATTTGTTGCGCGCCTTCATTGCCGCGCGAAGCCCGATGCGCGTGGCCGACTATGCACCGGGCGACGCCGTGGTGCGCCGGCCAGGCGCGCGCCCCTAGCCTGAAAAAGGCATAAAAAACCAGTTTCAATGTGATGGTGAAATGCCCATTAGCCTGTAACATTCAGTCTCAAAATCCGGATCCAGCAACCCAACCCACCAGGAGAACAGAAATGGCAAAAGGTCAGCAAAACAACAAGATGGTCAAGAAACCCAAGAAGGACACATCGCCGCCCAAGCCGGTATCACCGGACGCGGTGCGCCCTACCGTCACCACCGTGGTGCCAGTGCGCGGCAAGCTGAAAAAATAACCCTGCCCGGGTGACTGTTGGAAGCGCATCGACACGTTTGCATGAACACGTCTGCATGAACACAAGCACGAGGCTGGACGACAGCCTCTCGCCAACTGCTGCCCTGCTGGGCAGCGCCGAGCCCGGCAGCCCCGAAACGTCGGGTGCGCTGGACCTTGCCGAAGCCCGCGGGGCCGCCACCGTGGGCTATGCGCTGCCCCAGATGATCAACGACCTGCGCAAGTACCAGGCCGAGCTTGAAATCCAGAACAAGGCGCTGCGCTACAGCCAGCTCGCGGCCGAAGGGGCATCCGAGCGCTTTCTCGCGCTGTTCTCCAACGTGCCGCTGGCCCTGATGGTGGTGGACGAGCAGAGCCTGGTGCTTGAGAGCAACGCAATGGCGCTGCGGCTTTTCAGGCCGGTAGAAAGCGATCCGAGGCTCGATTTTCTGCTGCCGCTAGTTCGCCAGGACCACCGGGAACGGGTCGCGCGGTCATTTGTCCAGGCCAAGGCCGACGGCACCTGCGAGATCAACGAGATCATTTTTTCAGCCGGCTCGACCGGCGCCCTGATTGGCGACCTGCACATCGCCCGGGTTGAAAATCCGCAGGACGAGCTGGCCCACTTCATCTGCGCCATCATTGACCAGCGGCCCCTCCTGGCCGAGCGCCAGGCCCTGCGCCTGAGCGCCGCCGAACTTCAGCAGCGAAACGAAGAGCTGCACCTGAGCGAGAACCGCCTGGCGGCCATCATCAACTCGTCGCTGGACGCCATCCTCTGCGTCGATGCGGAGCAGTGCATTTCGGTGTTCAACCCAGCGGCTGCGGCGCTGTTCCAGTGCCTGCCTGAGGAGGCCTTGGGCAGCCCGCTGGAGCGCTTTTTGCCCGATGCCGCGCACCCACTGGCATACACCACCGTGTCCACCCTTGCCCAGTTGGGAGAAATGGAAGGCCGCACCGCTGGCGGCCGGCAGCTTTCCGTGGAGGTCAGCGTGTCATGCGAGCGGCATCCCCAGGGGAACATCACCACCGTGTTTGCACGCGACCTCACGGCCCGCAAGAAGATCGAGACCCAGCGCAACGTGCTGGAGAACCAGCTGCGAGAGTCGCAGAAAATGCAGGCCATCGGCACCATGGCCGGCGGCATTGCGCATGATTTCAACAACATTCTGGGCGCAATTCTGGGCAACGTTGATCTGGCCCGCCAGGATGCAGGCGTTGACTCGCCAGCCCAGGAAAGCCTGGCGGAAATCGAGAAAGCCGGCCGGCGGGCACGCGACCTGGTGCGCCAGATTCTCACTTTCAGCCGCAACGAATCCCCCATACGCAACCATGTCTATTTGACCGACGTGGTGCATGAAACCGTTCGCCTGATCAGGGTCGGGCTGCCGTCCCGGGTTGAACTGCACGTCAAGATCGACCCCAGCACGCCACCGGTGCTGGCCGATGAAACGCAGGTCGAGCAGGCCTTGCTCAACCTGTGCACCAATGCCATCCAGGCGATCGGGTCCGGGCGCGGCGTGGTCAGCGTAGAGCTGGGCAGCGGCCAGCCCGAACCGGGCGAAGTTGAGCGGCGCGACAGTTCGCGCGAACACCAAGTCACCCTGGCAGTGCGCGACACCGGCGGCGGCATCGACCCCGAGACCTTGCAGCGCGTCTTTGAACCGTTTTTCACCACCAAGCCCTTGGGCCAGGGCACCGGTTTGGGCCTGGCCGTGGTGCACGGCGTGATGCGTGCGCATCTGGGCACGGTGGGGGTGCGCAGCACGTTGGGCAGCGGCAGCATTTTCACGCTGTATTTCCCCCCGGCGCAGGCGGTCGACATTCCCATCGACGTGCGCTTGCCCCGGGTCACGACGCCGCGCGGCCAGGGCCAGCATGTGATGTATGTGGACGATGACCAGGCTCTGGTGTTTCTGGTCGAGCGGGCGCTCAGCCGCAAAGGCTACAAGGTCAGCTCGTTCACCGACCCGCACCTGGCCAGCGCAGCGCTGCGCGCTCAGCCCGATGACTACGACCTGCTGGTGACCGACTACAACATGCCCGGTTATTGCGGTGTGGACCTGCTGCTCGAAGCCCGTGCCATCCGCCCGGACCTGCCAGTGGCAGTGGCTTCGGGCTATGTCACCACCGAGATTGAGCAAAGCGCCTTTGCCGCAGGCGCCAGCGCCCTGATCCACAAACCCAATGACGTGGAAGAGCTGTGCGAAACCGTGCAGCAGCTATTGCTGGACCGGGAAGCCGCCCCGTACACGTCGACTGGTTTTTCCTCGCTTGTCGATCAGCGTCATCTTTGAAGACGGCGCCCTGCTGGTGCTGGACAAGCCGGCGGGCCTGCTGTCGGTGCCGGGCAAAGGCGAAGGCAAACGGGACTGCCTGAGCGCGCGGGTGCAAGCGCGATTCCCTGACGCGTTGGTGGTGCACCGGCTTGACATGGCCACCTCGGGCCTGATGTTGATGGCGCGCGGCGTGCCGGCACAACGCAACTTGAGCATGGCGTTTGCCAGCCGGGAAGTGGCCAAGCGCTACTGCGCCATCGTCAGCGGCAATTTGGCCAGCGCCGTGCCATCGGCACCCGACACGTGGGGCGTGATTGATCTTCCCATCGCAGCCGACTGGCCCCACCGACCCTTGCGAATCATCGACGCCAAGCACGGCAAACCCAGCGTGACGCGCTGGCGGCTGGTGCCGCCCAAGGCCCACACACCCCA
Organism: Rhodoferax sp.; assembly: GCA_025358555.1. GTDB lineage: Bacteria > Pseudomonadota > Gammaproteobacteria > Burkholderiales > Burkholderiaceae_C > JANYCG01. The sequence continues at coordinate 22,804 of JANYJD010000047.1, read as the reverse complement.
CACGCCACTCACGTCCCAAGTGCCGTTTCGAAATCCCGCCGACTTTGACCGCAGCGCACCGTTCACTCGGCTGGATCTCGAACCCGTGACGGGCCGCTCACACCAACTGCGCGTGCACCTGGCTGCGTTGGGGTATCCGATTTTGGGTGATGCCCTCTATGCGCCGCCGTCCGTGCAGGCGCGGTCAAACCGCTTGCTGCTGCATGCCAGCGCCCTCAGCCTGGCGCATCCGCTGACCGGACAAACTATGGCATTCGCCAGCATTCCGCCGTTTTGACAAGCATTTCAGGTTACTATATTTAGTGTAGCTGTTTATGCACTGTGGACAAGGGCTACAGGCCTATTTTACTCTCAAAAACCACTGAGACTCCGTGAAAAAAGAACGCTATGTTGGCTATGGGCGTACATCACACTGAACGCCGCCCGGACGCACACCATAACTAACCAAACCCTCTCACGTAAGGCACGGGAAACAAACTAGGCGCACACTGTAGAGGTGACCTAACCCAACCCACTTATCCCCAAGGAGACCCCCATGACCCGCGAAGTAGTTGTAGTCAGCGCCGTACGCACCGCCATTGGCACTTTTGGCGGCAGCCTGAAGGACATTCCACCGACCGAACTTGGCGCACAGATAGTGCGCGAATCCCTCAAGCGCGCTGGCGTGAGTGGCGATGATGTCGGCCACGTGGTGTTCGGCCACGTGGTCAACACCGAGCCCAAAGACATGTACCTCTCGCGCGTCGCGGCCATCAACGGCGGCTGCGCACAGGGCACGCCAGCCTTCAACGTGAACCGGCTGTGCGGCTCTGGCCTGCAGGCCATCATTTCGGCCAGCCAGTCGATTTTGCTGGGCGACACCGACGTGGCGATTGGCGGCGGGGCCGAGAACATGACGCGCGCGCCCTATGCGTCCCTCAACACCCGCTTTGGGGCCCGCATGGGCGACACCAAGATGATTGACATGATGATGGGCGCGCTGCACGACCCGTTTCATGCCATCCACATGGGCGTGACGGCTGAGAACATCGCCACCAAATGGGGCATCACGCGTGAAGACCAGGACAAACTGGCAGTAGAAAGCCACAACCGCGCCGAACGCGCCACCACCGCAGGCCACTTCAAATCACAAATCATGCCGGTCATGCTGAAAAGCAAAAAAGGCGATGTGGCCTATGAACTTGACGAGCATTTCCGCCCTGGCGCAACGATGGCCGACATGGCAAAACTCAAACCGGTGTTCGCCAAGGAAAACGGCACGGTGACGGCGGGCAACGCGTCGGGCATAAACGACGCCGCTGCCGCTGTGGTGCTGATGGAAGCGAGTGTGGCCAAAGCGCGTGGCCTCAAACCGATGGCGCGGCTCGTCGCCTATGCCCACGCCGGTGTGGACCCCAAGTACATGGGCATCGGCCCAGTGCCTGCCACGCAGGCCGCACTGAAAAAAGCCGGGTTGACGGTGAAGGATCTGGACGTGATTGAGGCCAATGAAGCCTTCGCGGCACAGGCCTGCGCCGTCACGCGCGATTTGGGCCTGGACCCGGCCAAGGTCAATCCCAATGGCTCCGGCATTTCGCTCGGCCACCCGATTGGTGCCACCGGCGCGCTGATCACGGTCAAGGCGCTGTACGAGCTGGAACGCATCAAGGGGCGCTACGCGCTGGTCACCATGTGCATTGGCGGCGGGCAGGGGATTGCTGCGATTTTTGAGCGGGCTCCCTGAAGACACTTGCGTGCTAAATGGGGCGTGGGCGGGATGGCGCATGCCAAACGCCCTCATACTGGAGTACCAGAAATCGGTCATTTGGCATGCGCCACCCCGCCTTCACAAACGATGGTGCGCTACCGGTATTGACCGCGACCAGGGTGCCGAGACTACTCGTAGCGCGCTACTGCATTTGCTGCCAGGTTGGGCGTTTGTCGATTGACCGATTTCTGGTACTCCAGTATGAGGGCGAGCGACAAATGCCCAGCCAGGCGTACGAGAACTCAGATCGTGCGAGCGCCTTTTGTGCCCCGCCATTTGTCCGCCGCCATTCAATTGCCTAACGCCGGATCAACCAGGAGCCCCTTAACATGCCCAACTTCACCACCCTGCGCATCGACAAAGACGCCACCCACCCACGCATCGCACGCCTGCTGCTGAACCGGCCCGAGCGGCTGAACGCGATCAATGAGGAAACGCCGCGCGAAATTCGGGCGGCGATGGACTGGGCTGCCGCCGTGCCCGAGGTGCACGTCATCATCGTAGAGGGTGCGGGCAAGGGTTTTTGCGGCGGCTACGACCTCAATTTTTTTGGCGAAGGCGAGATCGACCATCCGTGCCAGCAGGAGCAGTTCCCTTGGGATCCGATGGCCGACTACGCCTACATGAAGCGCAACACCGAAGACTTCATGAGCCTGTGGCGCAGCTCCAAACCCACCATCGCCAAAGTGCATGGCTATGCCGCTGCGGGCGGCAGCGACATTGCGCTGTCATGCGACCTGCTGGTGATGGCCGACGACGCCCGCATCGGCTACATGCCTACCCGCGTGTGGGGCTGCCCCACCACAGCCATGTGGACCTACCGCCTGGGCGCGGCGCGTGCCAAGCAGATGATGTTCACGGGCGACACGATAGATGGCAAAAAAGCCGCAGACTGGGGCCTGGCCAATGAGTCGGTGCCACTGGACCAGCTGGAAGCCGCGACGCTTAAGTTGGCCAATCGCATTGCCGGCGTGCCCAGCTCGCATTTGGCAATGCACAAAATGGTGGTCAACCAGGTGATGCTGACGATGGGCCTGGAGCAAAGCCAGATGATGGCTACGGTGTTTGACGGCATCACCCGTCATAACCCCGAGGGCCTGTGGTTTCGTCGCTATGCGCAGCAGGAGGGCTTCAAGGCGGCGGTGCAGTGGCGCGACAGCGGAAGGCCGATTCCTGAAGGTGACGAGGCGCGAGAATTGATACGGCAGATGAACAGCCAACGCGAAAAAAATTAACCCACACGTTTGAGAAACTCCATGGCACTGCTCACTGGCATCAAGGTTCTCGATTTTGGCCGCTTCATTGCAGGCCCCTACTGCGCAGCATTGCTGGCGGACCACGGGGCGGACGTCATCCGCATCGAACGCATTGAAGGCGGTGAAGACCGCTATGTACCGCCGGTGGCTGACACTGGCGAAGGCGGCCTGTACCTGCAGGTCAACCGCAACAAGCGCTGCCTGACGCTTGATCTGGCCAGCGACGCCGGGCGCGACATTGTGCGCCGGCTGATCAAGTCGGCGGATGTGGTGGTGGCCAATTTACCACCTGCCACCCTGAGGCAGTTGGGGCTGGACTATGCAACCGTGTCGGCACTCAACCCGCGCATTGTGCTGGCCACTGTCAGCGCATTTGGTCCAGGCGGCCCGTACAGCCAGCGGCCCGGGTTTGACGCCGTGGGCCAGGCGATGAGCGGCGCCATGTACATGTCGGGCCTGCCGGATGCGCCGATGCGCGCAGCCGCCACCTATGTGGATTTTTCCACCGCCCAGGCATGCGCCATGGGCGTGCTGGCCGCCCTGTGGGCGCGCGAAAAATCTGGCGTGGGCCAATTGGTGGAAGGTTCACTGCTGCGCACCGCGCTGATCCTCAACAACCCGGTGTTGATTGAGCAGGCGGTGCGCGCGCCCAACCGCGTTCCCCAGGGCAACCGGGGCTACGCCAGCGCGCCTGGCGACGTGTTCAAGACCCGCACCGGTTGGGTCATGGCGCAGGCGATTGGCCAGGCCATGTTTGAGCGCTGGTGCGATCTGGTCGGTGCGCCTGAACTCAAGCTTGACCCGCGATTTGCCACTGATGCGCTGCGCGGCGACAACAGCCTGGAGGTCAGCCGTTTGATGTCAACCTGGTGCGGGACCCGAACCCGCGATGAAGTGCTGGGCGCACTGGCCAAAGCCAAAATACCGGCTGGCCCGGTCTACACGCCACAAGAGGCGCTGGACGACCCGCACATTGCCGCTTCGGGCTTGCTTGCACAGCGCGAGTTTGCTGGGCTCAAGGGCACCTTCCCCATGGCACCGCACCCGGTAGACATGTCGGGCACGCCCGCGCAATACCGGCATGCTGCGCCCACACTGGGCCAGCACACCGACGAGGTTTTGATGGAGTTGGGTTATGCCGCCGACGCGATTGCCGCGTTGCGTGAGCGGGGTGTGGTTTAGGGCGCTACTCAGTGCGCGGATGGGTGAGCAGATGGGTGCGTACGCTAGCGCGGTCCGGGGGATAAATCAGCGCCGGTCCGCAAACTTCAGCCCGTTTCACCTTGAAACCCGCCACTTCGCAAGGTCACCACCAGCGTGTCCCTACGACCCGCTACTCCGGCTACTCCCGCTACTCCCGCTTCCCCGGCTGCGCCCCTGGGCTGGATCGGCGTTGACTCGTGGATCACGCGCGCATCGTCCAGCAGCAGCAGCGACCAGCTCTGCGTCAGCGTAAAGCGCTGGCCATTCGGCCCGGCGGCGTCAAAAACGCGCGTCTCGCCGCCTTTGATGCCGGCACGCTCCACCATGAAAACCGCGACCAGGTCCACGCCATCACGATGCGCGCCCTCGGGCGTGGGGCGGCCAATGCCGTCGGTAGTGTCAATGCGAAACTGGTGCGCTTCCACAAACCAGGGTTGTGGAGATTTATGCTGGCTGGCCACGCGGCCCAGCCACACCAGCAATTGTTGCCATGCGGCCTGCTCCACCATGGCGGGCTGCATGGGTTCAAACCAGCGCTGCATGCCGCCGTGCAGGGCGTTGTATTCCACCGGTTGCCAGTGCGGGCGATGCGCCACTTGCTTAACCTGCCCGCCATCCACGACAAAGCACGAATGCCGACGCCTGCGGTAGCGCCCGCCGTCCTTCAGGTAAGTGTCTGGTGGAAGCAGGTTCCACTGCGGCTTGAAGTCGTTAAGTTGCGCCAGATCTACGCCTGCCAGTTGCGCAAAACTGTTTGGGTCCAGCACGGCGTAGCCCTGCGCTTGCATGGTGGCGTCAAGCTGGTTCGGGTGGGCTAAGGCAGGAGCAGAAAAAGACGTAGTCATGGCATCGCATTTGAAACCATTCCATTCCTCAATCGAGTGTGAACACGAAGACTCGCCGCAGACAGTGCTTCAGCACGGCCGTGCGAACTGACAAAGTGCACGCTTCCTTAGGCATGGAATCAAGCCTCGATTTTGACGCCTTTCCAGAAGGCCACCCGTCCCCGCACCATTTCAGCCTCGGGCTTGGGCGAATCGTAATACCAGACGGCGTCTACATTCACATTGCCGTTGACGATGAGCGAGTAGTAGCTGGCCTGGCCCTTCCACGGGCACATGCTCTTGTGGTTGCTAAACGAGGTGTAGTCGCGGTTGAGCGACTCAGCCGGAAAATAGTGGTTGCCCTCAACCAGCACGGTGTCGTCGCTTTGCGCAATCACGGCGCCGCTCCAGGTTGCTCGCATAAAAATATCCTTCAGGCCGTGGGATTACTTCGGCGCATTAAGCCAATGCACACTGAACAGCTGCTGCGCATCCGTCCACACCGGCCCCGGCGTGAAGCCCGCCTGGATGGCCAGTGCGCGCAGGCCGTCAACGGTGAACTTGTGCGAGTTCTCGGTGTGCAGCGTTTCGCCTTCTTCAAACGTGAAGCGCCAGCCGCACACGTGCACCACCTGGCGCACCCGGCTCATCAGGTGCATTTCTATGCGTTTGAGCGGCGCGTTGTAGAACGCGCTGTGGGCAAACTGGGCCAGGTCAAAATCCGCACCCAACTCGCGGTTGGCGCGCGCCAGAAGATTGAGGTTGAAAGCGGCCGTCACACCCTGCGCATCGCTGTAGGCCGCGTGCAGCACGGTCGGGTCTTTCACCAGATCGGCCCCGACCAGCAGCGCGCCGCCGTGCAGAACCGTTGCCGCCATGCGCAAAAACTGCACCGCCTCGGGCGGCGTGAAATTGCCAATGGTCGAGCCCGGGAAAAATCCGACCCGCTGGCCAGAGTCTGGCAACGCCGCAGGCAGCATGAAAGCCTGCGTGTAGTCAGCCACCACGGGCTTGACCTGCAGCAGCGGGTAGTCGGCTTTGAGCACGCTTGCCGCAGATTCGAGATGCTCGCCCGAAATGTCGATGGGAATGTAGCGTTTGGGCGACTGCATGGCATCCAGCAGCAGGCGCACCTTGGTCAGCGAGCCCGCGCCAAACTCCACCAGTTCAGCGTTGGGACCCATGTGCGCTGCAATCTCGCCCGCCCTATCCTTCAGGATTTGAAGCTCGGTGCGGGTGGGGTAGTACTCGGGCAAGTCGCATATCTGGTCGAACAGCTTCGAGCCGTCGCGGTCATAAAAATACTTGGGTGCAATGCTGCGCGGCGTGGTGCCCAGCGCAGCCAGCAGGTCGCTGGCGAAGTCGCGGACCGGTTCCGGGCGTTCTTCGGACAGGGCGTCGGTGGCGCGGCGGGATGCAAGGGCTAGGGTCATAGGAAGCTTTTGTAAGGTTCGCAAATCTGGATGGCTCAATCGTGTGCGGATTAATTACAGCATAGTTTGCGCGGTTTCGATGTGTCCAAAGGTCAACGTTGTAGGGCTCTTCTTACAGCGGGTTGCCGTATTTCCAGTGGCGTCAATCCACTTCAAACGTCATGCCAGCGGCGCGCAGGCGTGCCACCAGCACTGCGCCCAGGCCGCTGGCGGGGGTCAGCAGGCCGCCCCTGGACCGGCCACCGGGCAGCTCGTCAAATTGAAGGGCCAGGCACAACGCCGCTTCGCACACCATCTTGGTGGTGGCGCGGTTGCCGGGGTCGCCCCGGTCCGCAATGCGGCCGCGCACCGCATGGCCACTGGCGCTGGTTCCCACCAGCTCGCAGCGGAATGACCCGCGGTTCATGCTGCCCTCGGATGGCCCGGTGCCGGGGCCGGGTGCCAGCTTGCCCGCCAGGGCGCGCACGGGGGCCAAGGTCATGGCAAATTGCGATGCCGCCATGCCCGCGCTGAAGGCAGTCGCAGCCGCTGCCGCCAGCGGGCCACCGCCAAAACGCAGGTACTCCTGGTAGTGGAAGTTCTTGGCATAGCCCATCGGCTTGCCGCGCGCGGGCGTGAGCAAATCTGCACTGCGGCGCACCACCCGTGTGTTGATGGGGCCCATGAAAAACGGGCCCAGCCAGGCTTTGAAGTCAACGTCATAGGACGGGCCGCTTGGGTCTTGGTGCCCGGTGCTCGAACGTTTTCGGTCCCGGTCCGGGCTCAGCAAAAACGGATCGGCCAGCATCTTGGCCTGGTCCGAGCCCATGAAGTTGAGCGCCGACGCCAGCGTGCCGCCATTGACGCCGCCCTGCAGGGTGAAGCAGGCCTTGACGCGCTCGCACGGCTCGCCATATTTCTCCTGCATGGCCTGGGTGATCAGCCACGTGCCCAAATCAGAGGGCACCGAGTCAAAGCCGCAAAACGGGATGATGCGGGTGCCATTGGCCACGGCTGCCGCATGGTGCTGCGCAATCATGCCGTGCACCCACGGCGTCTCGCCGGTGATGTCCACATAGTGCGTGCCGTGCTTCACGCACGCGGCTACCAGTTCGCTGCCGTAAAGCGCAAACGGCCCCGCCGTGCTGAGCACCACGTGGGCGTCTTGCGCCAGTTGCCCAAGGGCCGCTGCATCCTGCGCGTCTGCCACCACAATGTCAGCGTGTTTGGCGCCCGCACCGCAGGCTGCCCTGACCGCTGCCAGCTTGTCTGCCGAGCGTCCGGCCAGCGCCCAGCGCAGCGGCTTGCCCGCCGCGTTTTTCAAGTGGCCGAGCTGCGCAAAATGAGCGACCGTCTGCTTGCCCACGAAACCGCTGGCGCCGTACAGAACGACGTCGTATTTGCGCGCCTGGATTTGCGATGGGCTTGGCACCTGACGTTTTGCGCGGGGCAATGCTTTCACGGCTGGCTTTTTCTTTGGCGCAGGAGTTGAAGTTGACTTTGCCATTGGCATTGCCGTTGAGATTGAGGTTGAGGTTGAGGTTGAGGTTGAAGCAGAAGATCGAGTGACCATAGAAATTTCTATTTACTATATTAACCGTAGCTGCTTATGCATGCTACACAAGGGCTAAAGGCACTTTTTACTCCTAAAATAAGGCAAAAAACCTCCAACAGGCATGCTAAAGCGCCTTGCGCGCAATCAGCCCGCCAATTTTGCGGACCAGCCATTTTGGCGTGGCCCTTGAGCCGAGCGTGACCGCGCGGTTAATCGCGCCAGGCACGCAGATCACGTCGCCGCGCATGCAGGCCTCAAAGCCCTGGCGCGCCACGTCATTGACTTCGCCCACCATGAAGGCCGGCAAGTGGCCGAGCTTGTCATTGGCGCTGGCCGCGCCCGTGAGCATGGCGGTGGCAGTCACCCCTGGGCACAGCGCAGTGACCGTCACGCCCGTGCCTTTCATTTCTTCCGACAGCGACTCAGTCAACGACAGCACAAACGCCTTGCTGGCCGCATACGTGGCCAGCGACGGGATCGGCTGAAACGCCGCGATGGACGCCACATTCAAAATCCGAGCGCGTGAGCCCTGCCCTGCGCGCTCAACCATGCCGGGCAAAAACTCGGAAATCATCGCCGTGAGGCCCGCGATGTTCAGGTCAATCATCTGCTGGTGCGTGGCCGCCGACAGGCTGGTGAACAAGCCCTGCGACAGCACGCCTGCGCAGTTGACCAGCACGTCGGGCACGAGCTTGTTGCGCTTGAGCGCCGCACCCAGCTTTGCCGCCGCGCCCGGCACGGCCAGGTCAACCACCTGCACATAAGCGGCAGCGCCGTGGCGGCTTTTAAGCTCACCCGCCAGCGCCTTGAGCTTGTCCGCGCTGCGGGCCACCAAAATCACGTCGTAGCCCGCTTTGGCAAAGCAGTGCGCCAGCGCTTCGCCGATGCCGGACGAGGCACCTGTCACCAGCGCCAACGGCCGGGATGCCTTTGCGGAAACTTTATCGCCAACCGCTTCACCACCACCTTCACCACCACTTTTTCCACGACTTTCACCACCAACATTTCCACCACCAGTGGCAGCGGTTTTCTTGGCTAATTTTGTGACCATGAAGTCTCCTGGGTTGTCTATTCAGACGGGCAAGCATTGCAAGCATAGACCAAACCCCGGCTACACGCCGCCTACACGCCGCCAAGCCTTGTCCCACTGTCACCTGCGCTACTGCGGGCCAGACCCTGCGCGCGACACAGCGGGGTAATATCTCGTGGCTTTTTATCGCTGTTTTTTCCAGCGCCCGTTTTAGGAAATTTTCATGCCCGCAAATGCAGTCACCAGCCTCACCAACCACCAAATCCGCCTGGCCTCGCGCCCTGTTGGCCTGCCCACCCGCGCCAATTGGAGCGCGACCACCGAGCCCGTGACCGAGCCATCGGAAGGCGGCGTGCTGCTCAAAACGCTGGCCCTGTCGCTCGACCCTGCGATGCGCGGATGGATGAACGAGGGCAAGAGCTACATCCCGCCGGTCGGCATTGGCGAGGTGATGCGCGCCGGCGGCGTGGGCAAGGTCATCGCGTCCAAAAATCCGAAATTCGCCGTCGGCGACTACGTGTCGGCCGGGTTCGGCGTGCAGGAGTATTTGACGGTGGCCGAGGCCGACATGAAGCGCAGCGGCCTGGGCAAGATCGACCTGCGTGCGGGCAGCCTGACGCAGTGGCTCAACGTGCTGGGCATGCCCGGCATGACCGGCTACTTTGGCCTGATGGACGTAGGCCAGCCCAAGGCGGGTGAAACGGTCGTCGTCTCAGGCGCGGCCGGCGCCGTGGGCCAGACGGTGGGCCAGATCGCCAAAATCAAGGGCTGTCGCGTGGTCGGCATCGCAGGCGGCGCGGCCAAATGCGAGTGGGTGGTGAAAGAGCTGGGGTTTGATGCGTGCATCGATTACAAATCCGGGCCGAGTGCCGTCAAGGAGGGCTTGAAGGCCCATTGCCTCAAGGGCGTGGACATCTTCTTTGACAACGTGGGTGGCGAAATTCTGGACAGCGTCCTGGCCAGAATCAACCGCAGCGCACGCATCATCATCTGCGGCGCCATCAGCCAGTACAACAACACAACGGCCGTGCAAGGCCCCAAAAACTACCTGAGCCTGCTGGTCAACCGTGCGCGCATGGAAGGCATTGTGGTGTTCGACTACGCCGACCGCTACCACCTGGCCGTGGCCGAGATGGCGGGCTATCTGAAAGATGGCCGCATGAAAAGCAAGGAAGACATCGTGGTGGGCATAGACACCTTCCCCGAGACGTTGCTCAAGCTGTTCAATGGCGAGAATTTTGGCAAGCTGGTGTTGCAGGTGGCAGTGGATTGATTCGATCCTGCGCCATCACACCCGGCCCGCTCAGTTGGCCGGCTTGAAGTGGTTTTCTGCAACCTGATCGGCCACGTTGCTGACTCGCTGTTGGGAGCTTCGCATCCACGTAGGTGCTGGCTATCGGGTGTATTACGCTATTGCGGGCGAAGAGATCGTATTGCTGCTGTGCGGTGGCGACAAACGGACGCAAGACGCGGACATAGCCCGCGCCTGTGAAAATTGGCAAGACTGGCAAAGGAGACCTAGCGATGAAAGACAGACCCCATGATGAAGCCATGGCCAAACTCTACCGGGACGACCCAGCCTATGCAGTGCAATTGTTGAACAGCATTCTTGCAGACGGCGACCAGAGCGAACTGCTTGTGGCGCTGCGCCAAATGGCAAAGGCTTTTGGCGGCGTTCAGGCTGTTGCGGAGCAAGCGCATCTCAACCCAACACAGCTTTACCGCACCCTGTCGCCAGAAGGCAACCCCGCTTTGAGCAGCTTTTCAGCCATTCTCAAAGCCATGGGCATGCGCCTTGCCATTGAGCCCATGGGCAGTCCAGTGGTACTTGCCTGAGGACGTATATTGCTGGTCGATAGCGGCTCGTAAAAGAGTAGTCTGGCCTGTGTTTTGGGAACCCGCTGTCAACCGCACGGTCGAGAAAGAACAAGGCCTGGACGGCATCGACCGGTTGATGCCATGGCCGCCTGGTATTCACTACATTTTTAATAGCTAACTATGCTCTATTGACAGGGGCTAGTGGCCGATATGATTACGCGCCCGCTCCCAAACCAGCGCACTTCAGCCTCCCTTTGATTGCAGACTGCGCGGTTTGGGTTCGGCGTCTTTCCTCGCGGTCAACACTCCCTGTTAACACCCCCTGTCTTTGTCGATTCAATTCAGCCCGCTCAGTTGGCCGGCTTGAAGAAGTTCTCCGCAACCTGGTTGGCCACCTTGCTGCCGAGCTTTTCGCCGTCGACCGTGGAGGTCCTGAAATGCATGCCGCCGTAAATGCGGGCACCGGCAACGTCGCCCAGCATGTCTTCGGTGGTGGCATAGCGGTGCACCACCGTATTGGCCACGCCGCTCGCATAACTCACGCTGACCTGGTTGGTCCGAAAGTAATTGCGCAGCGTTTACGCTACGGCGCCTGCTCCGCAGGAATGTGCCGCCGGATATTCGGGGTGCGGCGGCGTTGGCACCACCGGCCCCCAGTCGGCCGCAGCCGCAGTGGCAGGGTTGGTGGCGCTGTCGGCCAGCTGGATGGCCGTGGCAGGGCGCCTGGCGTTGTAGGTGTACTTGGACTCGAAGCACGCAATTTGAAGCATCCGAGCGTGCGACCCACAGCATGGCCATGAGGCGTGAGTTGTCCGGGCAGCGCCATCGAAATTTGACGGGTGCGGAAAGCGCAATGGTGAATGAATCAGATCGGCGGGTAAAACCACCACAGCAAGCGGGAATCCATTGGGCGCTGACCCCCCGCTTGATCCAGGCATTGATTCAGCAGAAATAAAACAAGGCTCTGAATTCCGGGCTGTCGTCCATTTGACAAGGGAGGCGACCGCGCATATAATTTATAAAACATCGTTTTGATAGATGAAACATGACGATCCCAGCCACCGCCACACCACGACGCAAAGTCCGCGCATCGGACGATGGTCAACCGGCCTTGCCGGGTACCGAGACTGTCGACCTGTCGCTGCGCATGCTGGAGCACCTTGCAGCTTCGAGGGAGCCGGTGGGCGTCACGGATCTCGCTCGCGCGTTCGAGTCCTCCAAGGCTACCGTCTATCGGCACCTGCAAACGCTGGTGCGCCACGGTTTCGTGCGCCAGGAGCCCACGGCGATGCGATACGAGGTGGGCATCAAACTGTTCATCCTCGGAGAGCGCATACGGGAGCGCTTCGACGTCCTCGCGGTGGCTCGCGACGAAATGGCGCGGCTTCGTGAGCAATGCGATCAAGCTGTTTCGTTGTCGGCGCTTGCGGAAGATCAGGTCGTGGTGCTTGAAGTCCTGCAGGGCCGCTCGATCGTCAATTTCGGCACCCAGCCCGGCACCGTGCTCGACCTGCACGCCAGCGCCCACGGGAAAGTGGCTCTCGCATTCGGACCCGAAGAGTTGCTGAAACGCTGCCTTGAAAAAACGCTGAAGGCGTGGACACCGCAGACAGTCCGCACCCGCCCCGCTCTGCTGCGGGCGCTGGAACAAGTGAGGTCCCGCGGTTGGGCCACCGCCCCCAACCAGGTGCTCCCCGGGGTCAACGGTGTGGCCGCACCTATCTTCAATCACCTTCTGAGTTATGTCGGGGCCATAGCCATCGTCGGCTCGATTCAACACATACCGGCCACACCATCGCGAGATCAAATTGGCGCGGTCACCGAAGCGGCGCGACGCATCTCGGTCAAGCTGGGCTGGAGCATGAAATGAATCAACCCGAGCAGTGGCAGATCAGCGGCGACGCGGCCGAACTCTACGAGCGCTACGCCGTGCGTTACATCCTTGGCCCCTGGGCAGCGTCCCTGGTCGATGCGGCATGCCTCGCCCCGGGCGATCGGGTCCTTGATATCGCGTGCGGAACCGGCGTGGTCACGCGGATTGCCGCGCAACGCGTTGGCTCGTCCGGCAAAGTCATCGGACTGGACTTGAATCCCGCGATGCTTGCAGTCGCCCGATCCCTGCCGACTGCTTCGGCTGCGCCCATCGAATGGGTCCAGCGAAGCGCGCTGGACCTCGGCCTGCCCGACCGGAGCATCGACGCCGTCCTTTGTCAGCAAGGATTGCAGTTCTTCCCGGACCAGCCGCTCGCGCTGCGGGAAATGCATCGGGTGCTTGACGATGGCGGCAGGATTTCCTTGAGTGTCTGGAGCAGCAGCGGGATTTACAACACCGCCGTCGGAAACGCCGTCAGGCAATTCCTGGGCGACGAGGTTGCCGTCCGCTTCTGCGCGTCGCGCAAGGCGCCTGGTGAAGCTGAAATCCGCCGCCTGGCCCTCGAGGCGGGTTTCCTCGACGTCGAGGTTCGCGTCATCCGCCTTGAGGCTCACCTTCCCGCGCTGGACAAATTCGTTTTGTGCCACCTCGCTTCTACGCCTGTTGCTTCGATGCTCGCCGGCGCAAGTGCGCAGATCCGCCACGAGATCGGCATCAGCGTGACGGAGCAACTCAAACACTATGCCGATGCGGACGGAGTGACCTATCCCGAAGAAAGCTTTCTGTTGACTGGTCGTATTTAAGGAGCAAACATGTTGAGTATTCTGAAAAGTGCAACTGCGCTGGCGAGCTTGCTTTTCGCCCTTGGCCACCCAAGCCCGGGAGTCGCCCAGCAGTCGACCCCGGCCAAGGCATACCCCGTCAAGCCGGTCAAGATCGTGATTCCCCTGGGGCCTGGAAATTCGGTGGAGATCGCCATGCGAATAGTGGCCGACAAGCTGACCGCCGCTTTAGGCCAGCCGTTCGTGATCGAACCTCAACCTGGCGCATCCGGGCAGATTGGCACCGAGCGTGTCGCCCGGTCTGCCGCCGACGGATACACATTGCTTGCGGCGAACGACGGAATCATCACGATGCTGCCGAATCTGCAGAAGAGCCTTCCTTACGACGTGGTCCGCGACTTCGCGCCCGTCACGCAGATGATCGGTATTCCCTTTGTGCTCGTGGCGCACCCCTCCGTGCCAGCAACAACCGCGCGAGAGCTGATACAGCTTGCAAAAGCGCAGCCTGGAAAACTTGACTTTTCTTCCGGCGGGAACGGCAGCGCACAACATCTCGCAATGGAGCTGTTCATGCGGATGACGGATACAAGGTTGACCCATATTCCCTACAAGGGTGCGCCCCAGGCCGCAATGGACGTCGTGTCCGGCCAGATACCCGTCGCCTTCGCCGGCGTTCCCATCGTGGCCGCGCTGATCAAGGAGGGGAAGCTGCGAGCGCTTGGTATTGCCGGCGACCAGCGCCTGCCGTTACTGCCGGACACGCCCACATTCAAGGAACAGGGAATAGCGTTTCGTTTCGTCGCCTGGGCCGGCTTGTTCGCGCCTGCCGGTACGCCTGCCGACATCGTCGCCCGGCTGAACCAGGAAGCAGTGAAAGCGCTGAAGTCGAACGACGTTCAGGAGCGCATGGCTGGCTTCGGATTTGAAATCTACGGCACCAGCCCGGAAAATTTCGCGGAGACGATCACAACCGATTTAACGAGGATAGGCAAGGCGATAAAAGACGCAGGCATAACGCCCCAGCCAAACCAGTGACCGGAACACGGCGCACATCGCGCTTCGCACCGCTTGCTGCGGAAAAGCGGAGAGCTGGTTCGCAAGCGCGATCACGGCCTCGTGCCCCTGACCTCTCGCGGCTAACCGATTTCGCCAGTTCCCTCTGCGGCGCCTCGGCCGCTTCCACCGGGTTGGCTGGATGAACGTGGTTTTTGCCTGAGTCTTTGAAAGTGTCAGCAAGAAAATAGAAGCAGTGCAGCTCGATCTGCATGCGTGGCTATCCACGGAGGCGATTGGACAAGACCGTCGTTTCATGTCATGGCCAACTGCCTGGGCACTTGCCGACCATGATGTGCTGCGCGACCGCGTCAAAGCTGCAGGTGGAAGCGGATTGACATTTTCGCCGGATGCATATTTGCTACTAAATAAATAGCTTACTATGCTCTATTGACTAGGGCTAGAGCCATAATTCATGGGTAAAAACGGCGAAATGCAGCTATTTTTGCATCGGCGCAGACACTTTGTAGCGCGGCTTGCCATCAGCGCCCACCATCAGCAGGTTGATCACCGACTCCACGTCGTTGAGGTCCTTGTCGCCAGGAATACGCCGCTTTTGCTTGGGCTTCATCATCAGCAAATGCGGGGATGAAAAACTTCAGGCCAGTGCAGCAGATCTCAGACAGAGGTGTCACCAGTCATCATCGCGTGATGGAGTGAAATGACTTGCAAAAACACGACTAAAATATATATGAAAATGTTGATAGAAAAGACTAAAATTAGTAAGCCTGCTGCCTTGCCTGCGGCAGCGCCGAGATGTGTCGTTTGCGCAGCATCCGAAGACTCGTGCCGCCAGGGAAGCTCATCGCTAGACATTGTTTATAGGAGCTTTTTATGACCAGCAATGCAATTGCCCGACGCCTGGATGCAATTTCTTCAAAGGGTGCCATGCGCTCGGCTGATATTGCCAACGTTTTGGAGGTTCGGCCCGAAACTGTCTCACGATGGAATCAAGGCAAGGCGTTTCCGCACCCAAATACAGAGAAGCAACTGCTGGAGCTGGAGTTTGTCATTGATCAGCTCTCTGATTTTTATGAGCCCAATGAGGCACGCCTTTGGATATTTTCCCGTCAACGCCTGCTTAATGGCGAGACGCCTGCTGGGCTAATTCAGAAGGGACGTGCCGATGAAGTCCTGGTCGTTGTTCACCAGTTGCGGGACGGTGTTTACCTGTAACAGACTGGGGCACCGATGATTCACGACACCGCACTGCTCGACCAGCTTGAAAGCCTGCCAAAAATTACCTTTGATGGACAGGTTTTTCGTGCCACCCGCAAAAGTCTTGACCCATTGGCAACGTCCCGAAGTGGCGGGCGTTGGATGCCTGCAAGTGTGGCAAGCGTCCTGTACACGAGCTTGCAACGTGAGGGTGCCTTGGCCGAAATCTCGTTCCACTGGTCCCAGTGGACGCCTATGCCGTCAAAACTCGCTTGCCTCCACACACTTCGCGTTGCCACGCATCGCACTCTGCGGCTTATCAGAACGGACCTCACGGCTTTGGGCGTGGCACCGCAGGACTATCAAGCGACTAACTTGGGCCGCACCCAGGAGATTGGCGCGGCGGTTGAATTTTTGGGCTGCGATGGTCTCGTAGCGCCTTCGGCACGGTGGCCCTGTGAAAATTTGATTCTGTTTCCGGACAGCACTGCATTCGGTGCGACGCTTGAAACGGTTACTACTGAGGATGTTGACTGGATTACCTGGGCTAATGCCAATGGGCTGATTCACGAATAGGTCCTGCGCCAAAATACCACCGAAGACGACAAAGTGATTGCTGCGCACGAGAAGTCCGGCCGGGTGTTTTGGGAACCTGCCGTCACCCACACAGTCGAAAACATTTCCGGCCGCCCGATGCGCGCCTACATGGTCGAGGTCAAGGACAAGGACTCGAAGGCATCGACGGGTTGATGCCTTGGCTGCCGAGTGTTTGCTATTTTATAAATAGCTAACCATACACTATCGACGAGGGCTGCAGCCTTATTTTATCTGTAAAATCGGCAAATTTCGGCTATTTTTGTGCTGGCGCGGCCACCTTGAAGCGTGGCGCGCCCTCGGTGCCCACCATCAGCAGGTTGATGACCGATTCCACATCGTCCATATTGCGCACAGCGGCCTCAAGCGCCTGCGATTGGGCATCGGTTTGCACGCAGCCTTTTAAATAGACCCAGCGGCGCTGGCCTTCGGCCCACAGGCTGGTCGCGGCAATTTGCGGGTCACGAGCCGCAAGGGCGGCCACCAGTTTGCCCACGCGGCCGATGATGTCCTTGTCGTACAGATAGGCGTTGTGCAGGCGGCAGCGCCCGGCCATGAAGCAGCTGGTGCCGCGCTCGACGCGGGAGTGCATCTCGGCGCGCACCTCGGCTTGCGTCAGCAACGGCCCTTCGGGCACGGGGCAATGGGCCAGGCCAGACGTGAGTTGCACAAACGGGTCGTCCAGAAAGTTTTGACGCTCCTCAAGGCGCGCTGCAAACGGAAGCAGCAGCAGTGTTGCGAGCGCCAGCGCTTTGATGCGGGTGCCGACTTGCTTGTGGATTCGCATGTTGATGCGATTGCGGATTCGCATGTTGACGAGCTTGTGGATTCGCATGTCGATGCGAGGCTCAATCCACCAACGCCGCATAAACCATGGTCCGAAACAGGTGCCGGTAGTGCTCGCGCTGGTTCGGGGCCTGGATCATCAGGATGCCGAACATGTCTTCTGCCGGGTCGACAAAAAACGTGGTGCCCGCCAGGCCGCCCCAGTAGTACAGGCCGACGGACCCGGGCTCGCTGGCGATGCCCAGCGACGTGCGCACAGCAAAGCCCAGGCCAAAGCCGTAGCCGGGCAGCAGCAGGTTGCTGGAGCCGCCGGCGTTGACGGGAATTTGCCCCAGATGGTCGGCCGTCATGAAGTCCACCGTGCGGGCCCCGAGCAGGCGCACGCCGTCCAGCTCGCCCCGGTTCAGCATGAACTGCAGAAACCGCGCGTAGTCCATCGCGGTGGATACGAGCCCGCCGCCGCCCGACTCAAACGCCGCGGGCGCGCGCACATTGAACACGCGCATTTGCGGCGCGCCGTCCGGGTCGCGGGCAAAGGGCTCGGCAATGCGGTGGTGCTGCTCTGGCGCAACCGAAAAATCGGTGTCCAGCATGCCGAGCGGTACAAAAATGTGTTCTTGTAAATAAGTGCGCAGCGTCTGGCCGCTGAAAACTTCCACAAGCCGCCCGAGCACGTCGGTGGCGCGGCTGTATTCCCACACGGTGGCGGGCTCGGCGATCAGCGGCAAGGTGGCCAGCACGCTTGAGAACTCGGCATTGCTGCGCTCACGCAGGTCGGTGCGGATGCGAGCCTGGGTGTAGAGTTTTTGCACCGGGTTGTTGCCCAGAAATTCATAGGTGAGGCCGCCGGTGTGGCGCAGCAGATCCTGCACCGTGGCGGGGTGCTGCACGGGGGTCTTGGTTGAGGTGCCGTCCGTGGTCGCGCTTTCCGTCGCCATCACCTGCTGATGTGAAAACTCAGGCAGGTGTTTGCCCACCGGGTCAGACAACAGCAGCTTGCCCTGCTCCACCATCATCATCACCGCCACCGACACGACCGGCTTGGTCATGGAGTAGATGCGGAACAGCGAGTCGTGCGCCATGGGAGTTGCGCTTTGCGCGGGCGCAAGCGGAACCTGGTTGCCCAGCGATTCGAACAACGCGATTTTTCCGTGACGGGCGATCAAGGCTACCGCCCCTGGCAGGCGATTGCGGTCAATCTGGTCTTGCAGCGCGGCCAGCAAGATTTTGAATCGCGGGGCGCTGAAACCCATCTCGCCGGGCTGTGCGGTGGGCAGGCTCTGCGCCTGGGTCTGCGATTTTGTTTTCATGCCGTCAGGCGTTTGCATACCGCTCTCTAGCCAGCGCCGCGCCCTGCGCCAACGCCTGCAGTTTCTTCACGGCAACCTCGCGGCTCATCGGGGCCAGGCCACAGTTGGTGCAGGGGAACAGCCGCGCCTTGGGCACGAATTGCAGCGCTCGGCCGATGGTGTCGGCAATCTGTTCGGGCGTTTCCACCAGGTCGCTGGCCACGTCAATCACGCCGACCATCACGTCTTTGCCAGCCAGTAGCGCCATCAAATCGGGCGGAACATGGGAGTTGAAGCATTCCAGGCTGACCTGGTTGATGCTGCTTTTGGCCAGCGCGGGAAACACCGCTTCGTACTGACGCCATTCCTGACCCAGGGTTTCTTTCCAATCAACATTGGCTTTGATGCCGTAGCCGTAGCAGATATGCACGGCCGTGGTGCAGGTGAGGCCCTGCGCCGCACGCTCCAGCGCTTTCACGCCCCAATCTGCGGCGTCCTGCATGTAGACGTTGAAGGCGGGTTCGTCAAACTGGATGATGTCCACGCCATCGGCCTGCAGCGCCAGCGCCTCCTGGTTCAGCAGCTCGGCAAAGGCGAAGGCCATCTTGATTTTGTCACCGTAAAACCGGTCAGCCACGGTGTCCACAATCGTCATGGGGCCGGGCAGCGTGAACTTGAGTTTGCGCGTCGTGTGGGCGCGCGCCAGTTGCGCCTCAAATGCATGCACGCGGCCCTTGAGCTTGAGGGCCGATACCACCTGCGGCACCTGCGCGTCATAGCGGTTGTTGCGGATGCCCATGGTGACCTTATTCTCAAAGTCGATGCCATCCACCTGCGCCAGGAAGCCGTGCACAAAGTGCTGGCGCGCTTGCTCACCGTCGCCCACGATGTCCAGCCCCGCGTCTTCCTGCGCCTTGATCCACAAGAGCGTGGCGTCGGCCTTGGCCTGCTGAAGCTCGTCGCCCTGGGCCTTCCATTGGGGCCAGAGTTTTTGGGTTTCAGACAGCCAGGCGGGTTTGGGCAGACTGCCAGCGATGGAGGTTTCGAACATGGGATTGCCGCTTAAAAGATTAGATTACTACACTATTAATAGCTACTTATGCACGCTACACATGGGCTAGAGGCCTATTTTATGCCCCAAACTCGGCTTTTGGACTTCTTTCAACCGCCCTCGGCCTCCTGCAACGCGCGCCACATTACCTTGCCGCTGCCACTTTTGGGCAGCACATCCACAAACTGCACCACGCGCGGCACTTTGTACACCGCCATGGTGTCGCGGCACCAGTCGATGATGTCCTGCTCGGTTGTGGCTTTGTGCGTGGCGCGCAGCACCACCACCGCCTTGACGGATTCGCCCCTGTAGGCATCCTTGGTGGCGATGATGCAGGCTTCCTGGATGGCCGGGTGGCGGAACATCAGCGCCTCCACCTCGGCCGGCCAGACCTTGAAGCCCGACGCGTTGATCATGCGTTTGAGCCGGTCGGTCATGAAGAAATAACCGTTTTCATCGACCCGGCCCAGGTCGCCAGAGCGGAAGAACCGCTTGCCTTCAAATTCAATGAACGCGCGGGCCGTGGCCTCGGGTTGCTTCCAATAGCCCTGAAACACCTCCGGCCCATGGATGATGATCTCGCCAGCCTCGCCTTGCGGCATCTCTGCAAGGGTTTCCGGGTCTACCACGCGCGCCTCGGTGCTCATGAAGGGGATGCCCAGGCATTGCTGCTTGGGCGCATCGGGCGGGTTGCTGTGCGAGGGCGCGGCAGTCTCGGTCAGGCCGTAGCCTTCCACATAGCGCAGGCCGTATTGCTCAAACAGCCGCTGGGCCACCGCCTGCGGCATGGCCGCGCCGCCACCGCCAATCTGCGTGAGGCTGGACAGGTCAAACGAGGCGAAGTTGGGGCTGGCCATCAGGTCAATCACCATGGTGGGGATGTTGGTCCAGCTTGTCACGCGCCAGCGGGATATCAGCCGCCCGGCCAGCTCACGGTCCCAGCGCGGCATGATGACCAGCGCCGCGCCCAGGCGAATGCTGGCGTGCATCAGGCTGACCATGCCGGTGATGTGGAACATCGGCACCACGGCCAGCACCACACCCTCGGCCGAGCCGTTGCCCCACAGGCCGCTGGCCACAGCGTTGTGCATGATGCTGGCGTGGGTGTGCATGCAGCCCTTGGGCAGGCCGGTGGTGCCGCTGGTGTAGGGCAGGATGGCGAGGTCGGCGGGGCCAACGGACAGTGCCGGGGCTGCATCAGTCACGCCTAACGCAGCCTCCCATGCGGTGATTTGGGTTGAGGTGCCGGTGTTGGACGGAGGACCCGCATGCCGGGTTGTCAACCAGTCGATCCATTGAGGCGGCGGCGCATCGTCCCCCGCCACCGCCGCATCAAATGCATCGGTGAAATGGGTGGTAATCAAGTGCTTGAGTCGGCTTGTCTGCGGCAAGGCATCGCTTGCGCGCACCAGCTCAAGCGCCAGGTCCGCTGTGGTGATGGCGACCTTGGCGTCAGGGTCGGAAATGTAGTGTTTGAGTTCTTCAGCGCGGTTCATCGGGTTCACCGGCACCACCACCGCGTTGGCCCGCAAAATGGCAAAGTGCGCGATCACCAGTTGCGGACAATTTTGCATGCTGAGCACCACCCGGTCGCCCTTGCGCACGCCCAGCCCATGCAGACAGGCTGCCAGCCGCTCTGCTTTTTCGAGCAGCTCACGGTACGTGAAGACCCGTCCAAAGAACACCATCGCGGCTTTGCCGGGGTAACGCCGAGCGCTGGTCTCCAGGTTGTCCCACAGCGACGTGTCGGGCAGGGTGATGGCGTGCGGCAGGCGCTTGGGCCAGAATTTGTAGTGGGGTTGCGTTGACATTTGAATTGGACCTTTGGTTGTGGCTAGCGTAACGCAGGGCGCGGGGCGGCGCATCGGGGTAGGCCCCAGTTTGCGCTGTGGTCTGCAAATGGCATGAAAGCTGCTTCAACTTTGCGTGTCCCGCATTTGGTGCTAGGTGTTTTGGTATGCAAAGCTTTATGCAAATTATGTATGGAAGCCCCGTGCAAACCCGGTAGCGCCGTGTTCCGCAGCGGCGCTATCATCCGCGCACATGCCACCGCCCCATTTTGGGCTGATGTACTGGACTGGACTATCTTTTTTGGTTCCCGACCGTTTTTTACTGGAGAAAAGATTTATGACAATGAAACAAATCAAGCTGGCCGCCGCCGTTGCCGTGATGGGTGCCGCCTTGGCTGCGCCCGCGCATGCCGGCAAAACGTTGGACGCCATCAAGGCGCGCGGCCAAGTGGTCTGCGGCGTGAACACCGGCCTGGCGGGCTTTGCGGCTGCCGATTCATCGGGCAAATGGTCTGGCCTAGACATTGACGTTTGCAAAGCCCTGGCCGCAGCCGTTTTGAGCGACCCAGAGAAAGTCAAATACGTGCCCCTCAACGCCCAGCAGCGCTTCACCGCCTTGCAGTCTGGCGAAGTTGACGTGCTAGCCCGCAACACGACCTTCACACTCACCCGTGACGCATCACTGGGCCTGAGCCTGACCGTCACCAATTTTTATGACGGTCAGGGTTTCATGGTGCCTGTCAAAAGCAAGATGAAAAGCGCCAAGCAGCTTAAGGGCCAGACAGTGTGCGTGCAGTCCGGCACCACCACCGAGAAAAACCTGACCGACTACTCCAAGGCCAACAACCTGGGTATCAAGCCGGTCGTGTTTGAGAAACTGGAAGCCGCTGAAAACGCCTACTTCACGGGCCGTTGCATCGCCTACACGACTGACGCATCTGGCCTGTCGTCCACCCGAAGCAAGGTTGCCAAAGACCCCAAAGAGCACATGATTTTGCCCGACCTGATCTCCAAAGAGCCGCTCGGCCCCATGGTGCGCCGCGGTGATGACGAGTGGTTTGCCATCGTCAAATGGGTAATGTACGGCACCATGGAAGCAGAAGAGTATGGCGTGACCCAGGCCAATGTGGACCAGATGAAATCCAGCGCTGACCCCGTGGTGCAACGCCTGCTGGGTGCGGGCAATGAAGACACCGGCAAACTGCTGGGCCTGGACAAAGAGTGGATGGCGCGCGTCATTAAGTCCGTCGGCAACTACGGCGAAAGCTTTGAGCGCAATGTCGGCCCCAACACACCGTTGAACCTGCCGCGTGGCGTCAACAACCTGTGGAACAAGGGCGGCTTGATGTACGCCTACCCGATTCGCTGATCGGCACCTCGCGTCAAAGCCACAACCAAGCCACCTGCGGTACAAATCCAATGTGCCGCCGGTGGCTTTTTTATTAGGCTCTTCGTCAATTTCACTGTGATTTTTCACTCACGCCGAACCCAAATCCAACTTGCCGCAATGAAACAAAATCCTTGCTCGGTAGTTGGTGAAGTTGCGAAACCCACGGGCGTTGGCCTTGATGAGTTGGATGACG
>JANYJD010000298.1 GCA_025358555.1 Rhodoferax sp. | reverse complement strand
CCACCGACGTAGGGGATAAGTTGCACCGCAGTACGCATTGAAGCGCTGCCTGCGTACCGCTCAGTCGCGCTAGAAATAGCTGCTGTGATTTTTTCATTCATTCAATTGCACCCTGAACCAGACAAATGCACTTGCAGGAAGTGATAGAAATTTGGAAATCGTCTTACATCCGCCCTTACATCGAGCGTCAAAGTAAAAAGCCCGCTACGTTCTAAATAGCGGGCTTTATTTTGATGTCTTGGGGTGGCTGATGGGGCTCGAACCCACGACAACAGGAATCACAATCCTGGACTCTACCAACTGAGCTACAGCCACCACTGATCCTCAATTATAACGGGTCAACGGTTACTGGCCGGAAGCAAACGGTGAATTCAGGCTGGTGCGCTCCGGCTTGGGCACCTTGATCTGGGCCTTGAACCGCTCTCGCAGCAAGTTGTAATACGCCAGGTTTTCTGCGCCGGTCCAGCCTTGCGAATATTGGGCCAGTTCCTGCTTTGCGACGCCCTCGGCTGGCGCAGCGCGCGGCATGGCCGCATTCACTCGCATGACTGCGTAACCCTGGGCGTCCAGATCAATGCCGATCATCAAGGGCAAGGCGGCGGCATCGGCACGCAGGGCGGCTTCCAGGACTTGCTGTGGCACGTTCTGTGGCTGGTCGCGTGACACCACCACAGCGGCGGGCAGAGTCGCCGCTGCGGGGTTGGCTTTCCAGGTGGCGAGTTTGTCCGCACCGTCTTTTTTGGCCAGCTCGATGCTGCGCTGCGCCACCAGTTTCTCGCGCACGCTGGTGCGCACGTCAGCAAAGGGCAGCGTGCGTGCCGCTGTGTACTGCGTGATGCGCGCCGCAGCCAATTGGCTGGGTGCAGTCTCCACGGCCTCGGTATTGCGCTTTTTCTCCACGGAATCCGGGCTGAAAATGGCGGCCAGCAATTTGGGATTGGTCAGCACGCCGTCGCCGGGCGGTTTCGTCCCATCCGGCTGGCGCATTAAATTGCTGGCCGTCTTTATCTCCAGCTTGAGCTTGTCCGCCACCGGCTTCAGGCTGTCTGACTGCTCGTATACGCCGTTGGTAAATGCCTCGGCATTTTCCGCAAACTTCGCCTTGGCCTGCTGTGTCTTCAGGTCTGACTCGATGCCTGGACGCAGTTCCTCAAAGGACTTCTGCTTCGGTTCCTTGATATCTGTGAGCTTGATGATGTGGTAGCCAAAATCGGACTCCACCACGTCGCTGATGTCGCCTTTTTTCAGGGCAAACGCTGCGTCTTCAAACGGCTTGACCATGGCACCTCGCGCAAAAAAATCGAGGTCTCCACCCACAGGGGCAGAGCCCGGATCCTGTGAATTCTTTTTCGCAACATCCGCAAAACTGTCGGGGGCTTTCTTGACTTCGGCCAGCAGCTCCTGTGCGCGGGCTTTGGCTTTGTCGCGGTCGGCAGCAGGCGCCGTCTTGGGCGCGTTGATGAGAATATGGCTGGCGCGCCGCTCCTGGTTGCCGCTGAGGCGCGCAATGTTCTGGTCGTAATACGACTTCAGGTCGGCATCGTTGATGGTGATTGATTTCTTGATGGAGTCCAGGTCAAGCACCGCATACTCGATGTTGGCCGACTCAGAGGCCTTGAACAGCGCCTGGTTGTCTTTGTAAAACGCCTCGAGTTCGGCATCCGTCGGCATGACCTTGGCCGCAAAATCCGCCGACACCATCCGCACAAACTGGATCTCCCGTTTGCCGAAATACGCGTCAAGCGACACGTCGGCCTGCTGTTTTGATGCAAACCCGGTGCCGATGATGCCGGCCTCAACCTGGCGCGTTGACAGATCCCGGCGCACGCGGGCTTCAAAGCCCTCCGGCGTGAGGCCTTGGCTGGCAGCAAGCTGGCGATAGCGCTCCATGTCCAGTTTGCCATCTGGCAGGCGCAACGAAGCGATGGTTGGGTTTTGCTGCAGCTCGGCAGCCAGCCGGGCATCGCCCGTTTGCAATTTGAGACTGTCTGCAGCCGCTGATAGCACACGCTCGCGCACCAGGCGCTCAAGGGTGACATAGCGCGCTTCGGCCGAGTCCAGCAGTTTGGCGTCCACCGACGGGTTGGCGGCCCGGATGCGGTCCACGTCCATTTTGTGCGCGCCATCCCAGTCACTCTGCGAAATGTCGTGTCCGCTGACGCGGGCAACGGCAGCGCCTTTGTCCTGGAAGCGGTTGTAACCATCAATGCCAAACAGCACAAACGACGGAATGATCAGCAAAAACATCACGAACATCAAAATCTTCGTGTGCTTGCGCACTAAATCAAACATGGGCTGACTTTCCACAAAAAAACAAAAAAGGCGAACCTCGGTTCGCCTTTGCGTGCTTGGTGAGTGATGACGGGCTCGAACCGCCGACCTACGCCGTGTAAAGGCGCCGCTCTACCAACTGAGCTAATCACCCAAAAAAATCCCTGCAGGCCATCTTGGTCAGTTCAACGCATCTTTCAATGCTTTGCCGGGACGGAACTTGGGCACTTTGGCGGCCTTGATTTTAATCGCATCGCCAGTGCGGGGGTTGCGGCCAACGCGCGCCGCGCGTTTGCCAACGGCAAACGTGCCAAAGCCAACCAGCGAAACCGACCCGCCTCTTTTCAGCGTGGTCTTCACCGCGCCAATGGTGGACTCCAGCGCGCGCGTCGCAGCCGCCTTGGAAATATCGGCGTGTTTGGCAATATGCTCAATCAGTTCGGTTTTGTTCACAAAGAACCCCTTGTATGGAAGCAGAGTTAATCGAATCGTCTCTTCAAAATTATTGTCTCTCCCCACTCGCCGAGCCGGTCGGCTCGAAAAACCGGCGGCTGGACGCGTGCAGAGGAGACTGGTTTCGCAGTTTTTAAAGCTGTATGTGATTAGAGCCACGGACCTGGGCTCTGTCAACCCAACATACAGCTTTACAACGGTGCGGTCGCGAATTCTAGACGGTTTTACCACCCGGCTCGACCGGTGGCAGGACATTTTTACAATAGTGTGCGAAATGGCAACCCGCGGGCAGTTGCCATGCTAAACAGCATTGGCAATGGCAAGGCCGACGTCGGAAGTGCTGGCTTTTCCGCCAATGTCAGGGGTTCTCGGTGCACCGCTTTTCGGCTCCAGGACTTTCTCTATGGCTGCAAGCACGGCATCATGCGCGTCCTTGTGGCCGAGAAATTCCAGCATCATGGCGCCACACCAGATTTGCCCGATGGGATTGGCCAGCCCTTTGCCCGCAATGTCGGGCGCCGACCCATGCACCGGCTCAAACAGCGAAGGGAATCGGCGTTCGGGATCGAGATTGGCACTGGGCGCGATGCCGATGGTGCCGGTGCAGGCGGGGCCCAAGTCGCTCAAGATGTCACCAAACAAATTGCTCGCAACAACTACGTCAAAGAAGTCCGGGCGCTGGACAAAATGAGCGGTGAGGATGTCAATGTGAAATTTGTCCAGCCTGATTCCGGGGTACTTTTTTGCCATCTCGGCCACGCGCTCATCCCAGTACGGCATGGTGATGGCGATGCCATTGGACTTGGTGGCGCTGGTCAAATGTTTTTTGGGGCGCGACTGGGCCAGCTCGAACGCAAACTTCAACACACGGTCGACGCCAATGCGCGACATCACGGTCTCCTGCATCACGATTTCGCGCTCGGTGCCAGGGTACATGCGCCCGCCGATGCTGGAGTACTCGCCCTCGGTGTTTTCGCGCACGATGTACATGTCAATCTCGCCAGGCTGGCGCGCGCTGCCGTCACGCCGCACCACGGGCGCGATGATGCCCGGCATCAGGCGCGCGGGGCGCAGGTTCACGTACTGGTCAAACTCGCGGCGAAACAGCAGCAGCGAGCCCCAAAGCGACACATGGTCAGGGATTTTTTCCGGCCAACCGACTGCGCCAAAGTAGATCGCATCGTGTCCGCCAATCTGGTCCTTCCAGTTGTCGGGCAGCATCTTGCCGTGCTTTTCGCAATAGTCCCAGCTCGAAAAATCAAAGTGGTCAAATATAAGGTCGATGCCGAATTTGCCGGCAGCGGCCTCCATCACGCGGATGCCTTCGGGCATCACTTCCTTGCCAATGCCGTCACCGGCAATGACGGCGATGCGGTGTTTGGACCTGGGTGCTTTTTTTTGCTCGTTCATGTCATTCACTCCTGAAAAAATTGAAATGCTTCGTCCAGCAACACGGCTGGCGCTTCCTCTGCAATGTAGTGGCCAAACGGCACGGCACGGCCAGTCACCTGGTGTGCGCGTTCTTGCCACAAGGCCAGCGCGTCAAAGCACTGCCCGACCGTGCCATGTTCGCCCCACAGCACGCGCACGGGTTGCGGCAACTTTTGACCCGACGCAACGTCGGCCCGATCATGGTCCAGATCGATGGTGCTACTTGCCCGGTAATCTTCGCAGACACTGTGCGCCGTGCCTGCAATTCGCGCGCAGCGCTCGTATTCTGCCAACGCCTCGGGCGCAAACGCCGCCAGCCCGGCGTGGCGCTTGCCCATCACGCAGCGCACATACCGCACCGGGTCAGACTCAATCAGCGCCTCGGGCAACTGCGGCGGCTGGATCAGGAAGAACCAGTGCCAATAGGCGGTGGCGAAAGCCTGTGACGTGTTTTCATACATCGACAGCGTGGGGGCAATGTCCAGCAGCATCAGCCGATCAACAGCATCGGGGTGGTCGGCAGCAAGGCGGTGGGCCACGCGGGCCCCACGGTCGTGGGCCAGCACCTGAAAGCGCCCAAACCCGTGGTGCTTCATCACGGCGATGGCGTCCAACGCCATTTCACGTTTTGAATAGGTAGCGTGGGATGCGTCAGATTTGGGCCGGCCAGAGTCTCCATAGCCGCGCAGGTCCATCATCACCACGGTGAACTTTTCGGCAAGTTGTGGCGCTGCAAGGTGCCACATGACATGCGACTGCGGATGGCCATGCAGCAACAGCAGCGGCGCGCCCTGACCGCCCACCCGGCCATGCAGCCGCACACCGATTCGATCAATGTTGAAAGTGGAAAAATTCTGTAGCATGGTTGACATTGTGTGTTGCAAGCGCCTAGTCATCAAGCAATGATACGGCTTCAGTCTGGCGCGTTGGTGCGGGCGCTGGCCGAGTATGCGATGCAAGATGCGGACATTCACTGGCTGGCCCCGCACAGCGCGCACACGCCCAAGCGCATCCGGCTGCTGGTTGACTTTCTGGTGGAGCGCTTTAGGGACAAGCCCCGGAAAATCACACCGCCCGCTTAGGCTGCCGCACCACCAGGCCCACGCCGACAGCGGTAATCAGGGTTCCTGCAATCGTGAGGGCCGTAATCGGCTCCGAGAACAGCAGCCACGCCATAAGCGCCGTGCAAGGCGGCACCAGGTACATCAGGCTGGAGACCGACGCTGCCGCGCCCCGCTGGATCAGCAAATACAAGAGCGAGCTGCCGCCCAGGGTGAGCGCCAGCACCGACCAGACCATGGCGCCCAGCAAATGGGCGTTCAAGTGCATGGCGTCATGCTCAAGCAAGGTTAAGGGCAGCGTGGCCAGCAACGCCGCAGCGAGCTGGATGACGCTGGCCGTGCGTACATCGCATGGGGCCACAAACCGCTTCTGGTACAGCGTGCCGATGGTGATGCCAAAGAGCGCCCCAACAGCCAGCGCCAGATTGAGCCAATGCGCCTCACCGCCCGATCCAAATTTGCGCGACACCACCATCAGCAAGCCGACAAATCCGAGCAGCAGCCCCAACCATTGCCGGCTGGAAATTCGTCCGCCACGGGATGCCAGCCAGAAGGCCGTCAGCACCGGCTGCAGGCCAACAATCAGCGCCACCAAGCCCGAGCCCATGCCGGCCCGCACAGCAGCCCACACGCCGCCCAAGTAGCAGGCGTGCATCAACACACCCGTCACCGCCAGATGCCGCCACTGCACCCGGTCGGCAGGCCAGGGCACTTTGGCCAGAACGATCCAGGGCAAAAAGCACAGGATGGACAGCGCATAGCGCACCGCCAGGAACTTCATCGGTGGCGACTGCGGCATGCCGAACCGCGCGACGATGAAACCGGTGCTCCAGATCAGCACAAACACGACGGGCATGGCCCTGATCCACGCGCTGTCGCCTCCGGCCCCCGGCCCGGCTTCACTCACGCCGCATCGCTTTCACCGGGATCACCTCCACTGGCGTCACTTCGTTACCCGCGCCCTGATCTCTGGCAGCGCTTTTTGCAGGTAATAGACCATGGACCAGACGGTCAGCACAGCCGCAATCCAGATCAGCCAGGTGCCCCAGACATGGGTGTCGACCAGCCCAAACAAAACCCCGTCGTACAGCAGAAACGGAATGGCCACCATCTGCCCCACGGTTTTGAGTTTGCCAATCATGTGAACTGCCACGCTCTTGGCTGCGCCAATCTGCGCCATCCATTCGCGCAGGGCCGAGATGGCAATCTCGCGGCCAATGATGATCAGCGCCACAAACACGTCGGCCCGCTGCAGGTGCACCAGCACAAGCACGCAGGCACACACCAAAAATTTGTCGGCCACCGGGTCCAGAAAAGCGCCAAAAGACGAGGTCTGGTTCAGCTTGCGAGCCAGGTAGCCGTCAAGCCAGTCGGTCCAGGCAAAGACCACAAACATCACAGTGGCCACCAGGTTGCGGGTGGCGGGCTCCAGCGGGAGGTAAAACACCCCAACAATCAGCGGAATGGCGACGATGCGCGTCCACGTCATGAGGGTGGGAATGGTCAGAAACATGAAGCAATTGTGGCATGGCCACGCGACATCGCAGCGCTCAAGTCTTGCGCCCGCTCAATGCAGTGCGCGGTAGATCTCGTCAGCCAGTTCGCGGGAGATGCCTTCGACCTTGGCAATGTCATCGGCCCCTGCCTGCGCCACGCCGCGCACACCGCCAAAGCGCTGCAGCAAACTGGCGCGCCGTTTGGGCCCGATGCCGGGGATGTCTTCAAGCCTGCTGCCGCCGGTGCGCACTTTGGCGCGCGCCGCGCGCATGCCGGTGATGGCAAAGCGGTGCGCCTCATCGCGGATTTGCGCCACCAGCATCAAAGCTGCAGAGTCTTTGCCCAGGTAGACCTTGTCGCGGCCATCCGCAAACACAAGCTCTTCCAGGCCCACTTTGCGGCCTTCGCCTTTTTCAACGCCGACGATCAGCGACACATCCAGCCCCAGCGTCTCAAACACCTCGCGCGCCTGCGCCACCTGGCCTTTGCCGCCGTCCACCAGCACCAGGTCGGGCAGCCTGCCGGTGCCCGCTGACACCTGCCCAGTGGTCTTGGCTTCTTTCAGCGCTTCAGACAATTTGCCGTAGCGGCGCATCAGCACCTGGTGCATGGCCGCGTAATCGTCCCCCGGCGTGATGCCATCAATGTTGTAGCGGCGGTACTCGGCGTTTTGCATCTTGTGGTGATGGAACACCACGCACGAGGCCTGCGTGGACTCGCCTGCAGTGTGCGAGATGTCAAAGCACTCCACGCGAAGTTCGTCCAGGCTCTCCTGCGCCAGATCCAGCGCATCAGCCAATGCACGCGTGCGCGCCAGCTGCGAGCCTTCTTCAGCCAGCAGGCGGGCCAGTTGCAAGTTGGCATTGGTCTGCGCCATCTCCAGCCAGATGCGCCTCTGCTCGCGCGGCTGGTGCACCGCAGTCACCTTGACGCCCGATTGCAGGGACAACGCGGCAACAAGCACCTTGCTCACCGGCTCGCTCGTGACCAGGGACGGCGGCACCGCCACGTCGATATAGTGCTGCGCGACGAACGCCTCCAGCACTAGCTTCTCGACCCCGACATTCACATGGACCGGCGCGTGCCTCGGCGCATCGCCAGAAGCATCGGCCAGTGCATCGCCCGCAGGGCCAGGCTCCGATTCACTGGCGGCGTCAGCATCATCCAGATACACGCCTGACGCATCGTCCACGTGCACCGGAAAATACGGCCGGTCCCCCAGGTGTCGGCCCCCGCGAACCATGGCCAGATTTACGCAGGCACGCCCGCCTTGCACCTTCACCGCCAAAATGTCCACATCGCGGTCGGCCACGTTGTCGACCGACTGCTCATGCAGCACGCGGGACAGCGCCGTCACCTGGTTGCGAAGTTCCGCCGCCTGTTCAAACTCCAGTCGCTGCGCATGCGCCATCATGCGGCCCTCCAGCGCGCCCATCACAGCGCGGGTTTCGCCATGCAGAAATTTGCCTGCATTGGCCAGGTCATGCGCATAGTCTTCTGCATTGATATGCCCCACGCACGGTGCCGAGCAACGCTTGATCTGGTACAGCAGGCACGGCCGGGTGCGGTTGCTGAAGACCGAGTCTTCGCAGGTGCGCAGGCGAAAGACCTTCTGGATCAGCAAAATGGCTTCTTTGACCGCCCAGGCGCTGGGGTAGGGGCCAAAGTAATGGTGTTTTTTCTCGACCGCGCCACGGTAGTAGGAGACGCGGGGGAAGGTGGATGCCAGAGGAGCCGACACTGCCGGTGTCACCTGAGCATCGCCCGCAACTTCGCCTTCTCCTGCAATGCCAAGTGCGCCGTGCCCCAGGCCCGTTGCCTTGGCCCGCGACGCGCTGGCTGCGGGGGACCCGGAGATCTTCAAATACGGATAGCTCTTGTCATCCCGGAACAGGATGTTGTACCTGGGGTTGAGCGTCTTGATGAGGTTGTTTTCCAGCAGCAGTGCCTCGGCCTCGGAGCGCACCACCGTGGTCTCCATGCGCACAATCTTGCCCACCATGTGGCCGATGCGGCTGCCGCCATGGTTCTTCTGGAAGTAGCTGGAAACCCGCTTCTTCAGGTTGATGGCTTTGCCGACATACAGCACAGCCCCCTGCGCGTCGAAATAGCGGTAGACACCCGGCAGCGCGGGCAGGCCGGCCACGTCGCTGAGCAATTGGTCCGGGTGCGTCGGCAGGGGGCACGTCTCGAAGCCCGCCTCAGCGTCGCCCGACGGCCTTGCATCCGCACGCTTTTGCGCCGGCAGTGTTGCCTTTGCCGTTTGATGTGGCTTCGGAATTGGCTGAGGCTTGGAAGAAACTGGCATACGTGCAGACATAAAACCGTATTGTGGACAATATTCACCCATGCTCTGGGACATCTTCTGCAAAGTCATCGACAACTATGGCGACATGGGCGTTTGCTGGCGCCTTTGCACTGGGCTGGCCACGCGCGGCGAGCGGGTGCGACTGTGGGTAGACGATGCTTCCGCGCTGGCGTGGATGGCGCCGCAAGGCCGCGACGGCGTTGAAGTGCGGGCCTGGACGCAGCCGCTGGCCACGGATGGCCTGGTGCCGGGCGATGTGCTGGTGGAAGCCTTTGGCTGCGATATTGCTCCTGAATATATAGCTGCTTATGCAAAATGGACAAGGGCTAGAGGCATAAAACACCTTTGGATTAACCTCGAATACCTGTCTGCGGAGGCTTTTGTGGCGCGCAGCCATGGCCTGCGCTCTCCCGTGATGAGCGGTCCGGGTGCAGGGCTGGTAAAACACTTTTTTTACCCCGGTTTCACGCCCGGCACAGGCGGCCTGCTGCGCGAGCCCGATCTGCTGCAGCGCCAAGCCAGGTTCGAGCGGGATCCATGGTTGAAGCACTTGGGAATCACGGTCAACAAGCCGCGCGGTGAACGCCTGGTGTCGCTGTTTTGTTATGAGCCAGCCGCGCTCGATGCGCTGCTGCTGCAGTTTGCGAACGATGCCACGCCCACCCGGCTGCTGGTGACGGCAGGACGCGCAGCGCAGGCTGTTTTAACCCTTTTGGAGAGTAAAAATAGGCTTAAGCCCTTGTGGAATATGCATAGTCAGCTATTGATTTCATATCTACCGATGCTGGAGCAGAAACAGTACGACGAATTGCTGTGGGCCTGTGACCTGAATTTTGTGCGCGGCGAGGATTCCCTGGTGCGCGCCATTTGGGCGGGCAAACCCTTTGTCTGGCAGATTTATCCCCAGCACGACCACGCTCATCACGCCAAATTGAATGCCTTTCTGGATGTGAGCGCTGCACCGGCTTCACTCAGGCGGTTTTCATTGAACTGGAATTCAGTGCCCGGCAATGTCCCAGTTGGCCCCATTGACCGGACTGGCCCCCTTGGTCCAGGCAGCCCACCGACACCTGGGGAGTCGCTGGATTTGCCCGCCTGGGGTGCTAGCGTGCGTGAATTTCGTGCCCGGCTGCTGACGCAAACCGACTTGACCCGCCAGCTAATTCACTTTTGCAACAACCAGACTTCGGTGTAGCCGCCGCCCAATCGAAACGCACTTGGCGAAGCTCACTTGGCCTTGGGCCTGAATGCGGTCAGGGTGCCCGACACGGCGACCTCAAGCACCACAGTCACGGTGGCCATTTCGGACTTGCCGGTGTCGTCGCGTTTCACCATCTTCTTGGTCACCGTGGTTTTGGTTGCGGCGTCTTTCCAGCGAATGGCCGTTGATTTTGTCTTTTCCTTGTTGCCCTTGTAGTTTTGCTCCAGTACCGTCAACGCGCCGTTGCCGGAGTTTTTCGAAATAATGGCGGTGTGATGGGGGTGATTGATCTCGGACCAGGGTGCATTTGACTGCTCCAGCCCATCCTTGAAAACGGCGGTGGTCGTGGTCGTGGTGGTCTGCGAGAAGTCACGGTATTGCAGGATGTCGCCGGGCAGGGCATCCTTGAGGTCGGACACCTCATCACCCCAGATGTAGTCGTCATCGTTACCGCCAGGCCCGAAATCGGAGGAGGTGCCCGCCCCGGCCTGCTTAAGCGCGCTGTTGGCCAGATCCCAACATTCACCGGCTGCGACCGACTGGCCCACCTTGCCGCTAGCCCAGACCAGAAC
>JANYJD010000278.1 GCA_025358555.1 Rhodoferax sp. | reverse complement strand
CAGGTCGTGCGTGACCAAAATAACGTTGAAGCGTTGCTCGGTCCACAGGTCGCGCAGGATGCACCATAGCTCTTCGCGGGTGAAGGCGTCCAGCGCGCCAAAGGGCTCGTCCAGCAGCAACATTTTGGGCTCGTGGATCAGCGCGCGGCAGATACTGGCGCGCTGCTGCATGCCGCCCGAAAGCTGCCACGGGAATTTGCCGCCCATGCCGCCCAGGCCGACCTTTTCAAGCAGATGCTCGGCGCGCGCTTGGTACTCTTTGCGCTTGGTCTTGAAGTTGCTGCGGTAGGGCTCGACAATTTCCAGAGGCAGCAAAACGTTGTCCAGCGTGGTGCGCCAAGGCAGCAACGACGGCGCCTGAAACGCCATACCCGAGATTTTCAAAGGCCCGGTCACCGGCTGCTGGTCGATCAAAATGCGCCCCTTGGACGGCATCTTCAGACCGGTGGTGAGCTTCATGAATGTCGACTTGCCACAGCCCGATGGCCCGACGATGGCGATGAACTCGCCCTGGCGCACTGTGAGGTCAATGGCTTCTACTGCAAAGTGGTTTTGCGCAAGAAGCTCGTCGTTGTACGCGAGCCAGACGTCCTTGAAGTCAACAAACCAGGCAGGGGACGCGTTTTCCATTATTTTTACCTGTCAAAAGTGCCTCTAGCCCTTGTCCACAGTGCATGAGTAGCTATTTTTATAGTAGTAATATCGAAACTCGGTTGACTAATTACTTCTTCGCCGTCAGCACATTCAGCTCGGCCTTGGTGGGCAAATAGCTGCCGTTCCAGACCACGTCGGGGTTGACGCGGCTCTTGGTGTTGAAGGCATCCGACACCTGCGACGCCATCAGCGACAGGCGCGGACCATTGATCTGGCCAAAGCCTTCAGCGCGCGCGTTGGGGCTGTTGATGACGGTGTCAATCGCCAGCTTGAGGCGGCGGGTTTCCAGCTCGACGTTGACGATGCCGTCACGCGCCTTCACGTCGGCAATCGCAGCGGCCGGGTTGGCCATCACGTCTTTCATGCCTTTGGCAAATGCGACCAGAAAGGCTTTGACTGCCGCAGGATTCTCTTTGAGTATTTTGGGCGAGGCGATGATGACGTTGCCATAGAGCTTGACGCCAAAGTCAGGGTAGGGCAGCACCACCACGTCTTCGGCTTTCACGCCGCGCGCTTCCAGGTTCAGCAGCGATGTGAAGGTGAAGCCGGTGATGGCGTCAACGTCGCCACGCACCAGCATGGTCTCGCGCAGGGGCGGGTCCATGGCGGTCCACTGCACGCCGGTGATGTTGTTGGCCTTGGAGAAGATCGGGAACGCGCGTCGGCCGGCGTCAAACACGGGTGCACCGAGCTTTTTGCCGTTCAGGTCGGCAGGCGTCTTGATGCCTGATTTTTTTAGCGCCATCACCGAGGCCGGTGTGTCGTTGTAGACCATCATGATGGCGATGGGCTTGCTGGGCGCGTCGGGGTTGTTGGCGTGGAACTCCATCAGCGCGGCCAGGTCGGCAAAGCCCATGTCGTAGGCGCCCGAGGCCACGCGCGTGACGGTGCCGCCCGATCCGTTGCCAGCGTCGATCACCACGTCCAGCTTTGCGTCCTTGAAGTAGCCTTTGGCAGCGGGCGTTAAAAAAAGCGCCGCCGGGCCTTCAAAGCGCCAGTCAAGCTGAAACTTGATGGGCGTGGTTTGCGCCTGGGCGGACGTGACGGGGGTGACCAGCAACAGGGCCATTGCGGCCTGGGTCAAGGTGGCTTTAAGAAACGCACGTTTTGTCATGAATACTCCAGTGTGGATGCGGATAAAGTGAGGACAGGTAAACATACCTAAGCAAAATTGGTGCCCGTAGGCCAGCGAAGCGCCGTTGCACTGGCGGTATTTTCAGACAGAATTAATACGTTGCGGTGCAAATACTGTTTGAATTTGCCCCGTGATTACCCGGGTTGGTGCGTCAAATTCCTGTGCACCGAGCAAATGCGCACCGCTCAGGCCGGATTGGGGAATTCGGGCCCGTCGTAGGTTTCGGGTACTTTGATGGCCCCACTAGCGATCCCGCGGGCGGCCCGCGCGACTGCGTTCCGCACGGCGGCGGGCACATCGCTGGCCATGGTCAGCCGCACCGCTTGCGGGTTGGCAATGCCGACCTTGCGAATGGTGCCAGCCGGAAATTTTCCCTGCTGCATGTCGCGCACCCCGTCGTACACGCCAATGCTCACGTCGGCGATGGCAGATGCGATAAAAACACGAGGGTCGATCTCGACCCAGTCAACCACGTTGCCAATCTGGCGCGTGCCCTTTTCCCGGCAGGCTTGGCTCGCGCCCTCGCGTCCGGCGTTGAGCATGGTGAAAATGACATCAGCGCCCGCTGCCATTTGTGCCAGAGCCACCCGGCGTGACAGGCCGTTGTCATCCTGGTCGCCGGAAAAATTGGTTGCGATCTTCACATCCGGGTTGGTGGCCCGCACGCCCGCCACGTAAGCGGCACGGCCCTTCAGACCCGGGCGCACACGGATGCCAGACATGTGGCCGACTGTGCCCGTACGGGTGCTCAAAGCCGCCAGCACGCCGGCCAGGTAGGCTGACTCCTCCTGCAAAACGTCATAACTGCACAGATTGGCCGCCACCACGGCACCCTGGGTGACCATGAATTTCACTTGTGGAAATCGTGCGGCGACTTCCGTGCAAGCCTCGTTGTTTTGGCCGCCATGAGCTACCACCAGACTTGCGCCTGAGGTGGCGAGTTCGGTCAACGCGGCCACCAGCAGATCCCTGCGAGGCTGCACGCCGGCGATGTGGCGTGTTTGTGCGCCTAGTTCGGTGCGCGCGCGCTCAAGGCCGCGCCATCCCGCCTCCATAAAGCCACGGTCGTCGATTCGGCCAGCAAAAAGACCGCCTACCGATACCGCTTGTGCGGCGGGCATCGGGCCGATGCATCCGCCTGCAAATGGCAGGCCCAGCAAGCTTGCGCCTGCCAGGGTGAAGTGGCGGCGCGAGCGCAGGGAGGGTGCATATTTCAGATCAGGCAGCTGCATGGAAAATCTTTTTTCTTACGAGGGCAGGGAACAACAGCTAGTGCAACACTGGACTAGCGTTGCGCCAATACACCAAACCTGTGCCTGGATTGCATTGGCGCATTGCGCAAATTCAGTGGGCGTCCGCCAGCTTTGCGGCGTTCACGGCGTCTGAGCTGCCACCTCTGGCCCCATTGAAGTACAGGTTGAGCACCACAGCGCTGATTGACGCCAAGAGAATGCCCGATTCAATCAGCGGGTGCAGGTTGTGGGGCATCCATTGCTTGAAGTTGGGCGCAATGAGCGGAATCATGCCGATGCCGATGGAGATGGCAACGATAAACAGGTTGTTGCGGTTGGTTTTGTAGTCCACATTCCCAAGGATGCGGATGCCGGTGGCCGCAACCATGCCAAACATCACCAATCCTGCGCCTCCCAGCACAAAGGTGGGCAGCGACTCGACCAGC
>JANYJD010000240.1 GCA_025358555.1 Rhodoferax sp. | reverse complement strand
AGGTGCCAGTTGGGGTGCGCCCGCTGAAGACCACCCGGTTGCTGCCTGGGACAAGGTAATGAACCTCAACATCAGGGGCTACTTCATTCTGAGCCAGCACATCGCCAAGCACAGCATGATTCCGGCCAAGGCCGGGCGCATTATCAACATCGCCTCCATCGCGGGCCTAAATGGCAATCCCAAGGGCATGAACACGATTGCCTACAGCACCTCCAAGGGCGCGGTGGTCAACTTCACCCGCACGCTGGCAGCGGAGTGGGGGCAGTACAACATCAACGTCAACGCGATCTGCCCAGGCTTCTTCATGACCAAGCTGGCGGAGGGGTTGATCAAGACATTGGGTGAGGAAAAAATGGCGTCCCATGCGCCGCTCAATCGGCTGGGTGATGAGGAAGACTTGAAGGGCCTCACGTTGCTGTTTGCGTCTGCTGCGGGTAAACACATCACCGGGCAATGGCTGGCGGTGGATGGCGGCGTCAGTGTTGTGACCGGCGGATAGGACTCGCGGACCCGTATGACCTTTAGCGTCAAAATCCCGTTCGTCGAACTGTTGGGCTTTGAGCTGACCCGGTTTGAGGGCGGGCAGTCGCAGATCGACTTCGATACTCGGCCCGAGCATGAAAATTCGTTTGGCGTGACGCATGGCGGTGCCGTGATGACGCTGCTTGACGTGACCATGGCCACTGCCGCGCGCAGCGTGCAGCCCGACATGGGCGTCGTCACGATTGAGATGAAGACCAGCTTCATGCGGCCCTGCCGGGGCAAGCTGGTCAGCAAAGGCCGCCTGATGCACCGCACCGGCACCATGGCGTTTACCGAAGCCACGATTTATGACGGGCAAGGCAAGGCTTGCGCGCACGCGACCGGCACCTTCAAATACGTGCGCCGGGGCGGCAACAGTGCTGGCGCCCCACCCAGCGCAAGTGGTGTCATTTCCACAGACTGACAAGGTAAACCCGCGCTGTTGAATCACAATTTCACGCCACATTCCGCTCTCGCCCTCACCCTCATTCCCAACGCTGGCGGCTTGTCCGCCCGGCATTTCAATCACAACCATTGGAGAATTCCATGCCTCAAAACAAGCAAATCCACCTCGACAACCGCCCCAGCGCAGAGGCTTGCGCCAGCAACTTCAAACTGGTGGTTGCCCAAACACCGGCGTTGGCACCTGGCCAGGTTCTGGTGCGCCATCATTTCCTCAGCCTTGACCCCTACATGCGCGGCCGCATGAACGACGGCAAAAGCTACGCCACCCCGCAAGCGCTGGGCCAGACCATGGGCGGCGGCACAGTGGGCGAGGTGGTCGAATCGCAAAACGACCGCTACAAGGTGGGCGACAAGGTGGTTGGCATGGGCGGCTGGCAGCAGTACAGCGTGGTGGATGCGACCCAGCCGGGCGCGCTAAAAAAGGTGGACATCACGCACGTGCCCCTGAGCCATTACCTAGGTGCGGTGGGCATGCCCGGCGTGACCGCGTGGTACGGGCTGGTGAAACTGTGTGCGCCCAAGGCAGGTGAAACCATGGTCGTCAGCGCGGCCAGTGGTGCCGTGGGCAGTGCCTTTGGCGCACTGTCAAAAGCGCGCGGCTGCCGCACGGTGGGCATTGCGGGTGGGCCAGACAAATGCAAGTATGTGGTTGAAGAACTTGGGTTTGACGCATGCATCGACTACAAGCTGCACAAGGACGCGGCGTCGCTGTCAAACGCCCTCAAAGAAGCTTGCCCCAAAGGCATTGATGGCTATTTTGAGAACGTTGGCGGCATGGTGCTGGACGCCGTGCTGACCCGCATGAACGCGTTTGGCCGCATTGCGGTGTGCGGCATGATTGCCGGATACGACGCAGCGCCGTTGCCTTTAGCGAATCCTTCTTTGATATTGATCAGCCGCCTGAAGGTAGAGGGCTTCATCGTGAGCGAGCACATGGAAGTCTGGCCCGAGGCCTTGGCCGAGCTGGGCACGCTGGTCGCCACTGGCAAACTCAAACCCAGGGAGTCCGTGGCCGACGGGCTGGAAGCCGCGCCTGAGGCGTTCCTAGGGCTGCTCAAGGGTAAAAACTTTGGCAAGCAACTGGTCAAGCTTCTTTGAAGCCCACTCCTTTTTGAAGGAGATTCAATGCACGCCACCCATGAGATCTTCAACCAGCCCGCGCCGCTGGTCAATTACAACCTGTTCAAAGGCAACCGCGCGCTACAGGACGCGCTTAAGTTCAACGCGCCGTCTCTTGACACCAGCAGCCTGATCGCATTGGGTGAAACGCTGGGCAGCGAGGCGATGCAGACCCACGCGCGGCTGGCAAACGTGCATGCGCCCCAGTTGCGCAGCCATGACCGTTTTGGACACCGCCTGGATGACGTGGAGTTTCACCCTTCGTACCATGCGTTGATGGCGCTGGCCACCAGCGCAGGCCTGCATGCGACTCCCTGGTTAGCTGATGTGAATGGCGCGGCACCCACGTCGCCCCATGTGCTGCGTGCCGCGGGCTTCATGCTGTTCACCGAGCTGGAGCCGTCCATCCTGTGCCCGATCTCGATGACTTACGCCGTCACCCCGGCGCTGCGCGGCAACGCGGCGATTTTTGCCCAATGGTCGCCCAAGCTCATGAGCCGCGACTACGATCCTGCGCTCAAAGTGTTCTCGCAAAAGCCCGGCCTCACCATGGGCATGGGCATGACCGAGAAGCAGGGCGGCTCTGATGTGCGGGCCAACACCACCCGCGCCACGGCTGACGGCACGGATGCTTGGGGAAAGCGCTTCACTCTCGTCGGCCACAAATGGTTTTTCTCGGCCCCCATGTGCGACGCTTTTCTGGTGCTGGCGCAAACCCAGGCCGGCCTGTCGTGCCTGTTTTTGCCGCGTGTGCCGCCTGATTTTGACAACCCGCAAAATGGCGGCACGCAGAACAGCATCCGCATCCAGCGCCTGAAAGACAAGCTCGGCAACAAAGCCAACGCCAGTTCCGAAGTCGAGTTCGACGGGGCCACGGCCTGGCTGGTAGGCATTGAAGGTCGTGGCATCCAGCAAATCCTGGAGATGGGCACCATGACCCGGCTTGACTGCGCCCTGGGCACCAGCGGGCTGATGCGCCAGGCCTTGAGCCTTGCACTCAATCACACCTCCCAGCGTATGGCGTTTGGCAAGTGCCTGATCGACCAGCCCTTGATGCGCAACGTGCTGGCCGATTTGGCGCTGGAGTCCGAAGCCGCCACCGCGCTGGCCATCCGCCTGGCGTGCGCGTTTGACCACCCGGCCGATCCGCATGAAGCCATCATGGCGCGGTTGCTGACGCCAGTCGCAAAGTTCTGGATCTGCAAACGCGGCAGTGCCTTTGCGCAGGAAGCCATGGAGTGTCTGGGTGGCAACGGCTATGTGGAGGAAGGCGGCCACGGCGTCATGGCCCGTATCTACCGCGAAATGCCGCTCAATTCCATCTGGGAGGGCGCTGGCAACATCATGGCGCTGGATTTGCTGCGTGCCCTGCGCAAAGGCGATGTGGCGGCAGCACTGGCGGCTGAGCTGGCCCCGGCAAAAGGCGCGCATACTTCGCTGGACCGGCTGTGCGCGGTGCTGGCCGGACGCATCGAAGACATGGCCTCAGAGCTGCAAGCGCGCCTGCTGGCGCAGGATGTGGCGCTTGCCGTGCAGGCGGCACTGTTGTATCAGACCGCACCGCCCGCCGTGTTTTGTGCCTTTTGTGATTCCCGACTGGCAGGCAACTGGGGTCAGACGTTTGGCACGCTGGGTGCCAGCACTGATTTTGACGCCATCATTTCGCGCGCGATGCCTGCGCAGCCAGCCTCGGCCGCCAGCCCGGACACGCACCCGGACACAACTCTGTTCGATCAGACCGCTTGAAATTGCCCAATTTTCTGGAGACCCCTCATGGCTGACATCATCCTGCATCACTATCCTTCGTCTCCGTTCTCGGAGAAAGTCCGCTTGATCCTCGGCTATAAAAAGCTCGCGTGGAAATCTGTGATTGTGCCCAGCATCATGCCCAAGCCTGATGTGGTTGCACTTACAGGCGGCTACCGCAAGACGCCGTTCCTGCAAATCGGCTCGGATATTTACTGCGACACAGATCTCATCTGCAACGTGCTGGAGCATCTGGCACCTTCGCCCACCCTGTACCCGCCAACCCACAAGGGCTTGGCGCGCATCTTGGCGCAGTGGGCTGATGACCGGCTATTTTGGACGGCGATGGCCTACAACTTCAGCCCCAAGGGCGCGGCCGAGCTCTTCGGGGGCGGCCCGCCGGAAAAGTGGGGGCCGATTGCCAAGGTGTTTGGCGAAGACCGGGGGAAAATGCGTCTGGGCATGCCCAGAACAGCACCGGCCGACGCCGCGAGCGCCTACCGAAGCTACCTGCGGCGCCTGGCCAACATGCTGGAAGACCAGCCCTACCTGGTGGGCAGCGCACCGTGCATTGCCGACTTTGCCGCCTACCACCCGCTATGGTTCACGCGGACCCAGACGCCTGTGATGGCCGGCATTTTCGAGGCAACCCCGGCCGTATTGGCCTGGATGGACCGCATGGCCGCCATCGGACAGGGCACCATGAAAATGTCAAATGCTACTGAGTCAATAGCTACTTGTGCAACATCCACAAGGGCTGCAGCCATATTTGACAGCATTCCTTTTCAGAATGAACATGGCATCCCGCTAGGCACGCGCGTCACGATCGCCAGCGAGAGTTTTGGCCCTGAGCCGAGCGCAGGCGAGCTGGTCGCCGCCACCCGCATGCACTACACCCTGCGCCGCACCGACGAGCGCGCCGGCACGGTGCATGTGCACTTTCCGCGCATCGGCTATGTGCTCAAGAAGGCGGATGCCTGAGCCCCACCCTAAACTCCGCGCCTTGCACCCTGCATTTCTCCCCCGTACTCCCCCGTAAAAGAGTAACTCCATGATCAAAGACTTCAAAAACAAAACCGCCGTATTGACTGGCGCGGGCTCTGGCTTTGGCCTGGAGTGCGCCCGCATTGGTGCCAAACTGGGCATGAACCTCGTGTTGGCCGACGTGCAGCAGGACGCGCTGGACAAAGCGGCTGCCGAATTGCACGCTGCTGGAGCCAACGTGTTGCCTTTCAAAATTGATGTGTCCGACGCCGCGCAATTTGATGCTTTGGGCCAAGCCGCGTTCAAGCGCTTTGGCGCGCCGCACTTTGTGTTCAACAACGCTGGCGTGGGCTCGGGCGGCCTGATCTGGGAGAACACGCTCAAGGACTGGGACTGGGTGCTGGGCGTCAACCTGATGGGCGTGGTGCATGGCATTCGCACCTTCACACCCATGATGCTGGACGCCGCCAAAAAAGATCCTGCGTACCAGGGTCACATCGTCAATACCGCCAGCATGGCGGGCCTGCTGAACCCGCCCAACATGGGCGTTTACAACGTCAGCAAGCACGCTGTTGTGAGCCTGTCTGAGACGCTGTACCAGGACTTGTCGTTGGTGACGGACCAGGTCGGTGCCAGCGTGCTGTGCCCGTTTTTTGTGGCAACCGGCATCAACGACAGCGCCCGCAATCGGCCAAAAAGCATGCTCGATGCGAAAGCAAAGCCAACGAAGAGCCAGCTAATCGGTCAGGCTATGACCAGCAAGGCCGTGACAAGCGGCAAAGTAAGCGCCGCAAATGTGGCGCAAATGGTGTTTGACGCGATTTCAAAGAACCGCTTCTACATCTACAGCCACCCGAAGGCGATGAGGTCAGTGCAGACGCGGATGGAAGATATTTTGCAGGCCCGCAATCCAACGGATCCGTTTGCCGACAAACCCGAAATTGGTGCTGAATTGAGGCGTGCATTGCGCAGCGCCTGAGCCGTTGGCCTGCCTGCTTGCCTCAGTGAAGGCTTTGCATTTTTGACTGCTGGAATAAGTCCACCTGCGCCCGATTGGCCTCGGATTTCCCGATCATCGAGACATACATGGCCAGATCTTGGTCTTCGATAAAGCTGGCCGAAGAGGCCGCTGTCAGCAAGTTTGCAGGCGGCTGCGGGCGGGCAACGACATAACCCTGAACGTAATCGACGCCGATTTCGACCAGGGTCTGCACCGTTGCAGCGTCTTCAGCCCATTCGGCAATCGTCTTCATGCCCAAATTGCGCGCCAAGCTCACGATCGCCTCCACAATCGCCACGTTGGCCGGATGCCTGTTCATGTCAACAATGAAGCTGCCGTCAATCTTCAGCAAGTCAGCCGTCAATTCTTTCAGGTATGAGAACGAGGTGTAGCCAGCACCAAAATCATCCAGCGCCACCTTGGCACCGTAACCGCGCACTTTTTCCACAAAACGTTTCGTGTTCTCAAGGTCATGCAGGGCGACGCTTTCGGTGATCTCAAGGCACAGATGGTTGACGATGTGCAGGTTGCCCTCCAGCATCGCGTACACGTCCTGCATGAACTTCTCGTCATTCAGGGATGCGCCGCTCAAATTCATGCAGACAAATTTGGTGTGCTTCATCATCGCGTAATTCTGGTTCAGCCAGGTCAGGGTAGTTGACAGCACCCAACGGTCAATCATGCCCATACGCCCGCTGTTCTCAGCGGCCTTGATCAGGCGGTCTGTAGGCACCATCACGCCAGCCTTGTCCTTCATGCGCAGCAGCACTTCGAAATTGAGTGATTCATGGGGTGCTATGAGCGACATGATGGGCTGCATCACCAGGAACAGGCCTTCGGTGGCAGCCTTGGTGGAGAGCAGATCAACCAGCTTGAGCTCCGCCTCGTGCTGCTGGAATGCCTTGGCATTTTTCTCGTACACCACCAGGCCGTCGCAGTTACCCATCTTGGCTTCGCGGCAGGCACGGTCAGCCGTAGACACGGCATCCTTGATCTTCATGCCCGGGCTGATTTCAATCAGCCCAATGGAGCCCCGCACGTGAAACGCCCGGTCTCCCACCTGGTAGGCAGTGTTGCCAATGCTGTCGACAATGCCGCGGCAAATCTGGCTGGCGGCCGGCATTTTTGTATCCGCCATGACCAGCACAAACTCGTCCCCGCCAACCCGGCCAAACTGGACCGACCCGGAAATCATGCTTTGCACGCGCTGACAGACTTCCTTCAGCACCGCGTCGCCGGCGCTGTGCCCATACAGGTCGTTGATGAGCTTGAACCGGTCCAAATCCAGATAAGCCAGCGCCACCGGTTTGCCCTCTGCCAGTTGCGCAATGGCGTCGTCGAGCGCCGTCTCAATGCCACGCCGGTTGAACACCTTGGTCAGCGGGTCGTTGTTTGCCAGAAAAAGCAGGTGCTCGTTCGCCTGCGACTTGGCGGTGACATCCTGCAGCGAGCCCTCAATCTTGTCGCGTGCCAGCGT
Organism: Rhodoferax sp.; assembly: GCA_025358555.1. Lineage (GTDB taxonomy): Bacteria > Pseudomonadota > Gammaproteobacteria > Burkholderiales > Burkholderiaceae_C > JANYCG01. The sequence continues at coordinate 14,518 of JANYJD010000240.1, read as the reverse complement.
CGCCTTCACCAGAAAACGGGCGGGCTCTTTACTCCCCAACAGTCTGGACTCTCCATGAAGCTCCAGCTCGCCGTCAGACTGTGTGTGCACCAGATGGTGTAACTGGGTCCATGCGCCCCCGATGAAGTAGCGCTGCCAGATATTTGTCCCACGTTCCATGACGCCCTTGCCCAGCATTTTCACCAACGCCGGGTTGGCGCTGGTAAACCGGCCACGCAGGTCCAGCGTGAACAGGCCAATCGGCATGACATCAAACGTGTGTTGCAGTTCGGCCTGTGCGGCCACCCGTTGCTGGTGCTCCTGGCGCATCTGCGCGGCAATGGCCAGGGACGCCAGTAAGCTGGACGCCAATGCCGCAGTGACGCTGTTGACTGCGCCGATCATGCCCTTGTAGCCCAACGCGGCAGAAAGGACTTCGTAGAGGCTGGCGAACAGGGTGATGGCCAGAGACGCGCTGTACCAGACAGCTACCTGAGACCGCGTCTTTTGGATGATCCGAATCAAGAAAAAAACCAGCATGGCGATGCCCAAGCCGGTGGCAATCCACAGCACTGGCAAAAAATACGAATATGGCAATACCACTGCCAGCACAAGCAACGGTGGGCAAGTCCATTGGGTAACCCGCACGAGCCCTGTGTAACCAACCTGCGCCAGATCTTCCTTAAAAATGGTCTTGAATAAAGTCAGGGTGAGGACGTAGTAGGCAGCCAGGGTTACAGACCTGCCCAAAAACAACCACGCGGGAGGTACGTTGTGTCCCATCCATTGGGTATCCCATCCGGCAGACAATGAACCAACGCGCAAATTGACGATGAGCCAACCGGCAAATAAAAGGTATTTCGGGTCCCGATTGATGATGGCTGTTATGAGCACAAATAGCGCGAGCACAATCAAGCCGCCCTCGAGCAGTCCTGAGTTGCGGTGAAACTCCTCGTTGGCGCCAACTAGCTGTGAAGCAGGCATTTGCACAACCGACAGCCGTGCTGGGCCAATAAACGTAGAGCGGCAAAGCACCGCCGCGTCCAACTTTGACTCACCAAGTTCAACAGCAAAGCCTCCTTTAGTTGTTGAAACGCGACCTTCATTCGCACTCCGATCAGCTCGCCCGATCAATTGCAGCGATTTGGCGTCCCAGCACGCGACGCTCATGGCATGGCGCGACGGAAGCTCTGCCGCCAGTGGTCCCGAGCCAGCTGTCGCTTGAGAAGAAAACAAAAACCAAACCGGTGCTTCGGAAAGGCGTGTGTCGAAATGCTGTACAGGCGCTTGATCCTTCAATTGGGCCAAAGCATCGGCAGGCGACAACTCGTGATCACCTTGCTGCACGACCGCGAGCGCGAGCGGCTGTGTATTCGTGGCGCTGTAGTGAGAATCCCAGAAGAATATTGCTGCGAATGACAAAACGCCGATTAGCGCTGGCAAGGCGTAAGTGGAGACGGCGAACAACACGCTATCCAAAATAGCGTGAATGCCGTCGCGTTTCGTCGTACTTCGCTTAATTTTCTTTAGCATTGTCGCCATGTGTCAGACGAGAAAACCTCGGCGGACGGGAGCAATTGGTTGCAATTTAGAAGACTGAGCTTTGATTATGTGGCGTAAATCAAAAATCCTGTGCCAAATAACCTGTGCCAGACACACAGTTTGTCGCGAAAACGTAAAAAACCCGGCTAAACCCGGGTTTTTTTGGTTGGTTCGTCACAGCCCGGGAGGGCAATACCCGGGTGACGTTCAAAAACTACATCAACAGAGATGGCTCTGCGGATTCAAATTTGCGATTGAGGTAACGCAGGTCAAAGTCATTGTTGCCCAAGTCAATGTCGGGATGATTCGTCTTGCACATGAAGTCAAGCAAAGGGTGATTCGCTTTTGCCCAGCGGGCCTTTGCAGTCCCCACCTCAAACGACATGATCCGGTGAGGAATGTTGTTCATATGCGACACAGGGACGTACCCGAGGTCGGCGTACACGTCGCTAAACAGTAACCGTTCGTATTGACGGTCAATCGGCGAGCGGGCGGTAATAACCATCCATTCGATGCCGGTTTGCTGGCAGTACTGGAAAAACGCCTTGAACAGCATGGTTTTGACGAGGCGGCCGCTTTTGCCGTCTGTGACACCTAACCTGGCTGCTTCTGCCAGGGGTCGCACACGAAGCCAGTCGGGCAAGTCCACCGAGTGTTCCAGCGACAACGGGGCAGACCGGTTGGTCTGGATTCGCATGGTGCCCAGTGCCGAGCCATCCAACTTTGATTCAGCCAGCAACACAACAACGCCGTCCTGCGCGTCGGTGGACTCGGGCACACGCAGGGTTTCGGCAAACTCCGGCAGGTGGCGGGCGTAGGCGGACTGGCGGATGTCAACGGCTTTGGTCAGGTCTTTCTGGTCACGCACCAGCCTGACGGTGAAGGGCAGGATTTCCTCTGCCATGAGTTGGTTCGTCTGGCTGCCCAGACCCACGAGCCCCGGCATGCGGACCTCAGTTTGGGTGGCAAGGCGGGGTGTGGCGATAGGGTGTTGGTTCATGGGGCGCTCCGGACAGAAAATGTTCACTTGCTTTGCCTCGCGGTGGTCGCACCGAAAAGCCATGAATCCGACTGTAGTGACGCCCCCGCAAACCGATAAGTCGGCGCATTGATAGTCCACGCGTAAGACTTTTCCCTACAAACACACCCAAAGCCCTGGGCTTTTCACACCCATGGACAGGGCCCGGTCAAAGGATTTTCAGAGGCAACGCGCCTGTGCAAAGGGTGTAGCTTGGGAGCCCCTGAACCGGCTCCTGCGCGTGACAGGATGGCCTGCCCAAACTGTAAAGAAACAGGCGTTCATCGCGGTGCTTTGAGCCGGGCGTTGCTGAATTGCCGCATTGCTGCATGGGCACGCCGCCCACTCGCGCGGAAACCTCAATATTTTGAATTACCAGGGGTGCGTGGCGGGAACGCCGTGCGCTTGATTGGCGAGCTGTCGGCGTACGCCGGACCGTTGATGTCGATATCGCGGTGATTCTTGCGGAAGTGAAAGTCGAACAGCGGGTGCCCGGCTCCTGCCCAGATCTCCCGCGCGGCAGCCACATGGAAGTGCATGATCCGATGCGGCAGATTGCCCGCGTGAAGCAGGGGAACAAAGCCTAAATCCGGAAAGACATCTTCAAACATCAATTGCTCATACTGCTGGTCAATTGGCGCGCGGCCTGCAATCACCATCCACAGCACATCGATTTTCTTGCAATATTGGTAGCAGGCCTTGAACAGCGCTGCTTCAATCAGGCCCGCGTTAGCCTGGTCAGTGACGCCAAAGCGGGATGCCTCAATCAGCCGCAAGGCCTTGAGCCAGCCCGGCAAGGCGACCGACTGTTCCAGGTGCAGTGCACGGAACTCGTTGGTCTGGATGCGCATGGACCCCAGCGCCGCGCCGTTCTGCTTGGATTCCGCCAGCAGCACCACGACGCCGGTTTCGGTATCTGCGGCTTCCGGGTACTTCAGTTTTTCTGCCAGTGCGGGAACCAGGCGCGCATACGTGGCGTGCCGGATGCGAACGGCTTTGTACAGGTCTTCTTCGCTGGCGACCAGCCGAACCGTAAAAGGCAGCGCTTCCTCCGCCATGGCTAAAGCAGGTTGGTCGACCATTGTTGTGCTCCCCAAAATTCTGCATGCGCGCGACGGAGATACGTGGCTGCGCGCGGTGCAGGGCACTTACTGTAATGCGCTTCGACAAGCCTGCAAAGTCGGCATTCAGATAGGTCCGGTGTAAGGGTTTTCCTACTCCCCAGCGGCAACCCGCTGCAACGCCAGATTTAGCAGTTGGTGGACACAGCCTGTAACGTTTTTCCTGTTTTTGGATCGAACACCACCAGGTTGATCTGGCGCGCGTGCCCTGGGGTGGCGGATATGCTGCGCCACACCAGTTTTTGTGGCGTTTTGGCATCAACCGCGTAGTCGCCGACCGGGGTGTACTGGCGCACCACAAAGTCGTGCTGCAAAAACTCTCCCGCGTTTTCACCCGATTTGACCTTGGAACTGTGGCCATGCTCGGTGACGGTCCAGTACGCTGACCAAGTGTTGGCCGCGCCCGCCACCGGAGTAACCGTGGCCTCAAACTGGTCATCCCCCACCTGTCGCAGGCTGATGCTGGCTCCAGCGGGTTCTTTGCCCGCAGGCACACGGCCCCCGGACCTATGCCAATCGCGCCAATCCCGCCCATCCAGCACGGCCTGGGGTGTGTAAATGGTGCTTTGTCCACCCAGCGCGGCCTGCTGACGCTGGCGCGTGGTGTAGGCCGGGCTGGCAAAGCGGTCAACCCAGCCGATGTAATCCCAGTAGCCAACGTGAAAGGCTTGCACCACGGCACCACTTGCTGCGCCACTTGTTGCGCCATTCGCTGCGGCTTTGTCTGTGCCGGTTGCCTTTAGGGATGACAGCCATTTGTCAGCCGGCGGGCATGAACTGCAGCCCTCTGAGGTGTAAAGCTCGATCACCGGTGCCCGCGTCGCGCCAGACTGGGCCACGCAGCTATTTTGAGCACCAAAAGAGGCTGTAGCCCCTGTCAATAGTGCATGGACAGCTATTAATTGAGTAGTAAATTTCATGATGAATCAACTCCAGTCAAACAACTTTGCAATGGGCACGCCTGATTGGGCGGGATGCCCTGTGGCACACTCGCGCCTCCCACCTGATTGCAGGCCATTGGCGGCAATCACCCATACCGATATTCATTCCATCTTTGAGTCGGCCCAAGCCCGGCAGTTCTTACACACATGCAACAAATCATCGCGCCAATCATCGCACCCATCATCGCGCCCATCACCACACAGATTGCGCAGGAAATCCGGGTTCAGGCGAAACAGGTGCAGGCGGCGGTGGCGTTGCTGGATGGCGGGGCCACGGTGCCCTTCATCGCCCGCTACCGCAAAGAGGCCACGGGCGGGCTGGACGACATCCAGTTGCGCGAGCTGGAGGCCCGCCTGGGCTACCTGCGCGAGCTGCGTGACCGGCTGGAGGTAGTCACCAAGGCCATCGACGAGCAGGGCAAGCTCACGCCCGCGCTGCTGGCGGCCCTGGCGGGCGCGGCCACCAAGCAGGCGCTGGAAGACCTGTATCTGCCGTTCAAGCTCAAGCGCCGCACCAAGGGCCAACTGGCACGCGAGGCCGGGCTGGAGCCGCTGGCTGACGCGCTGTTTGCCAACCCGACGCTGGTGCCGGCCGATGAAGCGCAGGCCCATGTGATTGCCATGCGGCCGGTAGTTGAAGGAGAGGACAAGCAGCCTGATTTCTCCACCGTGCAGGCCGTGCTGGACGGCGTGCGCGACCTGCTTAGCGAGCGCTGGGCAGAGAACCCTACACTGGTGCAAAACCTGCGCGAATGGCTTTGGCAAAACGGCCTGTTGAAAGCCACGCTAATGGCCGGCAAGGATGAAAACAACGCGGATGTGGCCAAGTTTCGCGATTATTTTGACTACGACGAGCCGATTGCCCGCGTGCCGTCGCACCGGGCGCTAGCCGTGTTTCGGGGCCGCGCGCTGGACATTTTGGATGCAAAACTCTTGCTTCCGGAGTTAAATCAGGCTGTAGCCCTTGTCCCACCTTCATATTCAGCTATTAATAATGTAGTATCATCAAATGGAGTCTCATCACCGAGCGCAAAGGTCACGCCAGTAAGCAATCCCAAGGCCGCGCCGGTGGTGTCGCTGGCCGAAGCCCACATCGCCCTGGCCCTGGGCTGGAGCCACAAGGGCCGTGCGGGGGATGATTTGATCCGCAAATGCGTGGCCTGGACCTGGCGCGTCAAGCTCAGCCTGTCCACCGAGCGCGACCTGTTTGCCAAGCTGCGCGAAGAGGCCGAAAAAGTCGCCATCAAGGTGTTCGCCGACAACCTGCGCGACCTGCTGTTGGCGGCCCCGGCCGGGCCGCGCGTCACCATGGGGTTGGACCCCGGCATCCGCACCGGCGTGAAGGTGGCGGTGGTTGATGCCACCGGCAAGCTGGTGGACACCGCCACCGTTTTCCCGCACGAGCCGCGCAAGGACTGGGAAGGCTCGCTGCACACCCTGGGCAAGCTGTGCGAAAAACACGGCGTGAACCTGATCGCAATTGGCAACGGCACGGCCAGCCGCGAGACGGACAAGCTGGCGGCTGATTTGATCAAGTTGCTCGGAAAGACCGGTTTCGCCAGTTTCAACGGGCCTGCCGCCGCGACACACGCCGCGACCCCCGCAGCGACACACGCCGCCTCGAACGGTGCCTCAAACTGTGGCGCAGCCCGAGCCCGCACCATCGAGCGAGTTGTCGTCAGCGAAGCCGGCGCCTCGGTCTACAGCGCCAGCGAGTTTGCGAGCCAGGAGATGCCCGACGTTGACGTCACCCTGCGCGGCGCGGCCAGCATCGCCCGCCGCCTGCAAGACCCATTGGCCGAGCTGGTCAAGATCGACCCCAAATCCATCGGCGTGGGCCAGTACCAGCACGACGTGAACCAGAGCGACTTGGCGCGCAGCCTGGAGACCGTGGTGGAAGACTGCGTGAACTCGGTCGGTGTGGACCTGAACACCGCCAGTGTGCCGCTGCTGAGCCGCGTCTCGGGCCTCTCGGGCAGCGTGGCCAAAGCCGTGGTGCGCTGGCGCGAAGCCAATGGCGCATTCAACAACCGCCAGCAGCTGTTGCAGGTGACCGGTCTGGGCGCAAAAACCTTTGAGCAAAGCGCGGGCTTCTTGCGGATTCGCGGTGGCGACAACCCGCTGGACATGACTGGCGTGCATCCCGAAACCTATTCGGTAGTGGAGAAAATCATCCAGCACACCGCCCGGCCGGTGGCCGAGCTGATGGGCCGGGCCGACATGCTCAAAACCCTGCGCCCCGAGCTGTTTGCCAATGAAACCTTCGGCGTCATCACCGTCAAGGACATCCTTGGCGAGCTGGAAAAACCAGGCCGCGACCCGCGCCCCGACTTCAAAGTGGCGCGCTTCAACGAGGGCGTGGAAGACATCAAGGATTTGAAGGAGGGCATGGTGCTCGAAGGCACGGTCAGCAACGTGGCGGCCTTTGGGGCATTCATTGACTTGGGTGTGCACCAGGACGGCCTGGTGCACGTCAGCCAGCTCAGCCACAAGTTCACCACCGACGCGCGCGAGGTAGTCAAGACCGGCGACATTGTGCGGGTGCAGGTTGTGGAGGTGGACCTGGCCCGCAAGCGCATTGCGCTGACCATGAAACTCGGCAACCCCCCGCACAATGGCAACTCACGCGGCAGGCCACAGGGCCAAAGTGAGGCAACCCAGCCAGGCGATAACCGGTATCAGAGGGCTGTCAGCCATCAGCGTAGCCACCAGCACCCCAATTCACCCAGCCGCGACGCAACGCCACAGTCAAGCGCCATGGCGAGCGCCTTTGCAAAGCTGAAGGCTTGAGGAGACTCTGCAGGCTCCGTAAAAACCTACAATGACCAGACAGCGCGGCAACCGGCCATAACAGCGCTGCCGACAACGATTGAGGGAGATTGCTTTTCATGGAACTGAATGCACTGCTGGGCTCACAGTTCAATCTGCCCAGCATTCCAAAAGTGGTGGCGCTGCTGCTCAGCGAGTTGGACCGCGACGAGCCTGACCTTAAAAAGATCACGCAACTCATCAGCACCGACCCCGCGCTGACCACGCGGCTGCTGCAGATTTCCAACTCGGGCTATTTCCAGCTCTCCAAAACCATCAACAGCGTGTCGGAGTCGCTGGCCATTCTGGGCTTGGCGCATGTGCGCTCGATGGCGGCGGCGGCGGCCAGCGGCGTGTCGCTCAAGGGCGTGCCGGGCCTGAATCTTCAACAGTTCTGGAACTACAGCCTGGACGTGGCCAAGGTGTCGCGCTCGCTGGCCGGCGTGGTGCGGCAAAACCAGCAGGCCGCCTTTACCGGCGGGCTGATCCATGCCGTGGGGGAACTGGCCATGCACATGGCCATGCCCGCCGAGGTTGCCGAACTGAACCACGAGACCCCTGTGCTTGATTTGCGGCGTGCCCAGGCTGAAATGCACGCCTTTGGCTACTGCTACGCGCAGGTGGGCGCCGGCTACGCGCGCAAGTGGCAGTTCCCCCAGCCCATCGTTGACGCGCTGGAACACCAGTGCGAACCGTTTGAGAAGAACGCCTACGAGCCCCTGGCCGGGGTGATCCACCTGGCCACTTGGCGCGCCCGCGCCCGGCAGGCCGGGCTGACCCAGCGCGCGCTGGCGGTGACGTTCCCCGGCGAGGTGGGCGAGGTGCTGGAGCTTGACATCGACATGGTGCTGCAGCAAGACCCGATTGACTGGTCGGCCCAGACACCAGGCAAGCCGCTGATCTAGCTGCGAAGGGCCGCCAGGCCTGCCAGACCTCCATGCGCGCACTACGCATCCACGCCGGGCCTCTCGCCCGTGAGCACATTGAAAAAAACGGCTTTCAGGCGGGCGATGTGGGCACCATCCCCGGCGCAGCGGGCGGCCCCAAAGGCCTGGTTCTGGGCCCGCTTGACAGGTTTGTTTTTGGCCACTGGCTGCCGCAAACCCGCCATGAGATTCACCTGGTGGGCGCGTCCATTGGCGCCTGGCGCATGGCAACGGCTTGCCTGGATGGCCCAGAGGCGGCGTTCAAGCGGCTGGAGCATGACTACATCCACCAGCATTACGAGCTGCAGCCCGGCGAAAAGCGGCCTTCAGCGGGCTACATCAGCGAGCGCTTTGGCCAAGGCCTGCAGGATTTTTACGCCGGGCGCGTCGACCAGGTGCTCAACCACCCGCGTTTTCGGCTGCACATCATCACCTCGCGCGGGCGTCACATTCTTCGCACCGAGCATGCCTTGCGCTCCCGGCTCGGCTACCTGGGCGCGTTTTTGACCAACAGCGTGCACCGCAAGGCGATGGGGGCCTGGCTGGAGCGGGTGGTGTTCTCAACGCACAAAGCGCCGCTGCCATTCACCACCGCCGACTACCGCACCCGGCAGATCGCGTTGACCGATCTCAACTTCATGGACGCGCTGCAGGCCAGTTGCTCGATTCCGTTTTTGCTCAACTCGGTGCACAACATCGCCGGGGCGCCGCCGGGTGCCTACTGGGATGGCGGCATCACCGACTACCATCTCCACCTGAATTACACAGCAGCTATTACAAATATAGCTAACAATGCATATTCCACTGGGGCTAAACTGGTTTTTTATCCCCATTTTCAGAAGAATGTGGTACCCGGCTGGCTGGACAAGCGCCTGAAGTGGCGGCACCACGCCACCCATCATCTTGACACCATGCTGCTGCTGGCACCCGACCCCGAATGGGTCAAAACCCTGCCCAATGGCAAGCTGCCAGACCGCATCGATTTCACCCACTACGGCAATGACCTTGCAGGCCGGGTGAAGGCCTGGACCAGCGCCGCCAGCGCCAGCCAGCAACTGGCCGATGAATTTGCGGCCTGGCTGCATCAGCCCGATGTGCGCCTGGTGCAGCCGCTTTGAATCGCACCGTGAATCCCGCTGTGAACCGCAATCCATGAACCGTTACCTCACCGCTGCGCTGTACAAGTTTGTCGATCTGCCCGACTTTGCTGCGCTCAAAACCCCGCTGCTGGCGCTGTGCGAGGCGAATCAGGTCAAGGGCACGCTGCTGCTGGCGCCCGAGGGCATCAACGGCACGATTGCCGGGCCGCCAGAAGGCGTGCGCGCGGTGCTGGCGCACTTGCGAGCCGATGCGCGCCTGGCCAATATCGAGCCCAAGGAATCATGGTCCGCCGAGCCGCCATTCCTGCGTATGAAAGTGCGCCTGAAAAAAGAAATCGTCACCCTCGGCGTGCCGGGTGTCAGCCCCGTCCAGATGGCCGGCCAGTACGTCAAGCCGCAAGACTGGAACGCGCTGATCAGCCACCCCGACGTGCTGGTCGTGGATACCCGCAACGACTACGAGGTGGCCATTGGCACGTTTGCCGGGGCGGTGGACCCGCGCATCAAGACCTTTGCCGATTTGCCAGCCTGGGTGGCGCGCGAGGAGCAGGCAGGCGGGCGGTTGAGCGCGCAGTCGGCCCCCAATTCCGGCAACGTTGCCAAAGTCTCCAAAAGCCGCCCTAAAGTCGCCATGTTCTGCACCGGCGGCATCCGCTGCGAAAAGTCTACCGCGCTCCTGCGCATGCACGGGTTTGACGAGGTTTTCCACCTGGAGGGCGGCATCCTCAAATACCTGGAGACGGTCGCGCCCGAAGACAGCCTGTGGACAGGCGAATGCTTTGTGTTTGATGAGCGCGTGTCGGTCGGCCACGGCTTGAAGCCCGGGCCTTACGAGCTGTGCCGCTCCTGCCGCTTTCCCATCGGGGACACCGAGCGCGCCTCGCCCCATTACGTCAAAGGCGTGAGCTGCCCCAAGTGTTTTTCGGCGACTAGCGACGCGCAAAAACAGGGCTTTGCCGAGCGCCAGCGCCAGGTCGCACTGGCCCGCGAGCGCGGCGTGGCGCATGTGGGGGCGCAGATGCCTGCCAAAGGCGAGCCTGGGGCAGGCGACGCTTGAAATGCGCCGTTGCAAAAGGATGGCAGGGACTTGGAAAAATCAATATGCTATAATAGTAGTAGCTAACTATGCATGATTCACAAGGGCTAAAGGCTTATTTTAGTGATAAAACAGGTGTTTGAGGCGGTTTTCAGCACCGTACGACAATGGCCAATCATCGGATCGGGCCCGCACTTCCCCAACAACGTTTTTAAGAGGCAACCAACATGCGCATTTGCCGATTCAATGCCAACCGGCTGGGCATCATCCAGGGCGATCAGGTTTTTGATGTCACCGGGGCGCTGGCTGTTTTGCCTGCCAGCAGCTACCCGCTGCCGCGCCATGATTTGCTGATTGCGAACCTGGACCAGGTTCGCGCGCACATTGAAAAAATCATGCCATCAGCGGTGCCCGTCCCGTTGCAACGCGTGAATTTGCTCAGCCCGGTGGCCAACCCAGGCAAGATCATTGGCGCGCCTGTCAACTACCGCAAACACCTTGAAGAAGCGCGCTCCGATGCGGGCATCCATCACAACAACCAAGTCCTGGAGATTCAAAAGATCGGCCTGTTCCTCAAAGCCAACAGTTCGCTGGTGGGCGCAGGCGAGGGCATTGCCATCCGCCACCCGCAGCGCCGCAACGACCACGAGGCCGAACTGGTGGTGGTGATCGGCAAAACCGGCGCCAACATTGACCGCAAAGACGCCTGGAAGCACATTGCCGGCTACAGCAGCGGGCTGGACATGACGACGCGCGGGCCCGAGGAGCGCAGCATGCGCAAATCGGTGGATTCTTTCAGCGTGCTGGGGCCTTGCCTGGTCACAGTCGATGAGATGGCCGATGCGTCCAGCCTTGATTTCTCGCTGACCGTCAACGGCGAGCCACGGCAAAAAGCCAACACGCGTGACCTCATCATCGGCATTGCCGAATTGATTGAGTTTGCCTCCTCGTTCTACACCCTGCATCCCGGCGATTTGATCTACACCGGCACGCCGGAGGGTGTGGGTCCGGTGGTCCCAGGTGACCGCATCGTGACCGAGTTTCAGGGCATCGGGCGCATTGACGTGGCGGTGCGTCTGGCGGCGTCCTGATCAAGTGGTGCGGACGGTCAATCAAGTGAACGGCCGACTCAAACCTGAACCATGGCCAATGCAGGACGCACAGACAAGGATGGCGGATATCCGGTGAAGTAGCCAAGGGCGCAAGCCAGCAGAATGAATTCACCCGAGGCGAACGGCGGCAAACGCCCCGCATCGGGTTTTTCTTCTACCTTCTCAGGGATATCACATGAACGCACTCAACTACCTCACGCTGGACAGGCAAGTCCGGCAACTTTCACAGCCGCAAGTCGACGCATTCACGCGCCAGATCAGCGGCGGCGTGCTGGGCCAGGACGACGGCGCCTACCATGAGGCACGCAAGGTCTGGAACGCCACAGTAGACCGACGCCCGGCGCTGATCGCGCGCTGCCTGGCGGTGCCCGACGTCCAGGCGACCATTCGATTCGCCGCTGCCCACCAAATGCTGATCAGCGTGCGCGGCGGCGGCCACCACATCGCCGGCAATGCAGTCGCCGAGGGCGGCCTGATGATGGACCTTTCGGGCATGCGCGCGGTCAGCATCGACGCCGCCCATCGAACCGCCAGGGTCGGACCGGGCGCGCTCCTGAGCGACTTTGACACGGCAGCCCAGGCGTATGGCCTGGCCACGCCCCTGGGCATTAATTCCACCACCGGGGTGGCGGGCCTGACGCTGGGCGGCGGATTCGGCTGGCTGTCGCGCCGCCATGGCATGAGCATTGACAACCTGGTCAGCGCGAATGTGGTGACGGCTGACGGCACAGCGCGCGTGGTTTCGGCCACGTCGGAGCCTGACCTGTTTTGGGCCTTGCGCGGCGGCGGCGGCAATTTTGGCGTAGTGACCTCGTTCGAATTCAAGTTGCATCCCATCGGCCCCCTGGTCTATTCGGGTTTGGTGGTCTACCCGTTCGCACAGGCGCGCCAGGTGCTGCGGGCATGGCGCGATTTCAACGCTACCGCCCCGGATGAACTGAGTGTGTGGACAGTGATGCGCAAGGCACCGCCTTTGCCATTTATTCCCGCGTCGGCTCACGGCACGGAAGTAGTGATCTTCCCGCTGGTTTACTGCGGCGACGCGGCAGCGGGCGAGCGCGCCGCCGCTGCGGTGCAGAAGTTCGGCGACCCGATTGCCGTTGCACTGGGCGCGCAGCCCTACGCGGGATTCCAGACCGCGTTTGATCCACTGTTGACGCCGGGTGGCCGCAACTACTGGAAGTCAAACAACTTCAACACCCTGAGCGACGCAGCACTGGATGTGATGATCGCCGCTGCAGCCCGCCTGCCAACGCCCGAATGCGAGGTCTTTGTGGCCCAGTTGGGCGGTGCAATGGGTCGCGTGAAGCCCCAGGCCACCGCCTTTGTGGGCCGCGACGCCAACTACATCATGAATGTGCATGGCCGCTGGTCTGACCCAAGCGACGACGAGCAGGTGCGCCACTGGGCGCGGCAGGTCTTTCAGGAGTCGGCGCCGCATGCCACCGGCTCCGGCTATGTCAACTTCCTGACCGAGGACGAAGCCGAGCGCGTGGCTGCAAGCTATGGCACGAACTACCCGCGCCTGCAGGCCGTGAAACAGCGCTTTGACCCCGTCAACCTGTTCCGGATGAATCTGAACATTGCACCGGCCGCAGCGCCATCCTCAAATCTTCCAACACTTTAACGGGACGCATTCATGAAACCTGCTTTGACAAGTTCCGACGCGATGGAACAGCTGCTGACACACCACCTGAACTCTTTTCAGGACAATGACCTGGATGCGCTCATGTCTGACTACACCGAGGAGTCGGTGCTCATCACAGCGGATGCAACGTATGAAGGAAGGGCCGGGATTCGAGGCTTCTTCTCAGCGCTGATTCCGCAGTTCCCCAAGCAGACCACCCGTTTCGAGCTGGACAAGATGACCGTAGTTGACGACCTGCTTTTCATCGTGTGGCACGCCAGCACGCCTGCGGTGAAGGTGACGCTGGGGACGGACACCTTGCTGGTCAAGCAGGGAAAGATCCATCGGCAGACCTTTGTTGGCCAAATGGAGCAGGTCGGCCCGGGTGGCCCTGACTGATAGCCCGAACTCGGGTGCTACCATTGCCTTGAAGACCGCCTGCCGGCCCTGCTGCGTTGTTTGACAGGCCAGTGGCTGCGGCCCAACCAAAGCCACACCCATGCCGACCACCACTGCCGCAACAGGGCCCGCCTCCCGCCAGGACTACCGCTTTTTCCACCGCCTGCGGGTGCGCTGGGTTGAAGTGGACATGCAGAAGATCGTCTTCAACGGCCACTACCTCATGTATTTCGACACCGCCATTGCCGACTATTGGCGCGCGCTCGGGCTGCCTTATGAAGCCGCCATGCACCTGCTGCAGGGTGATCTTTATGTGAAGAAAGCAGGCGTTGAATTCCACGCCTCGGCGCGCTATGACGATGTGCTGGACGTGGCGCTGAAGTGCGCGCGCATTGGCACCTCGTCGATCCAGTTCACGGGTGATATTTTTCGCGGAGACGAGCGGTTGATTACAAGCGAACTTTTGTACGTTTTTGCCGACCCAACCACGCAAAAGTCAAAACCGGTACCCGCCGTTTTGCGCGACATGTTCACGGATTTTGAAGCGGGCCAGCCTATGGTCAAGGTACAGCTTGGGCCGTGGCAAACGTTGGGGGTTAGCGCGCAGCAAGTGCGCACAGAGGTGTTTGTGCAAGAGCAGCGCATCCCGGTTGAAATGGAGTGGGACGCAGCAGACGCGGCATCGCTGCACGCGCTGGCGGTCAATCGTCTGGGCCAGCCCGTAGCTACCGGGCGGCTACTGCCCGCCGCCGCTGCCGAGCCAGGCGTTGCCCGCATTGGGCGCATGGCAGTCACCCGCGTGCTGCGCGCAAGCGGCCTGGGCCGCGACATTCTGCAGGCCCTGATGCGGGCCGCCGCGCAGCGTGGCGACCACGAGGTGCGCCTGCACGCCCAGCGCAGTGCAGAGGG
>JANYJD010000233.1 GCA_025358555.1 Rhodoferax sp. | reverse complement strand
CGGCGATCTGGACTACTACTTTATGTCGGGCGCGACCCCCGCCGAGGTGATCTCGCAGTTTGTCCGCTTGATTGGTGGCACCCACCTGCCCCCGCGCTGGTCGCTCGGCTTTGCACAGACCGCCATGGGTCTGGCCGACGCTGCTGATGCGCAAGCCCAGCTGGACGGCTTTATTGACCGAACTGTGGCCGAGGGCGTGCCGATATCGGCTTTTCACTATGGCTCGGGGTATTCATCGCGCGGCCCTCGCCGCTATGTTTTTACCTGGAACACTGCCAAGTTCCCCGACCCAAAGACGCTTAACGCAAAATTCCAGCAGCACGGCATGCACCTGGTGGCCAACATCAAGCCTTGTCTTCTGGATGACCACCCGGCGTATGAGGCGGTGCAGGCCCAGGGCGGCTTCATTACGGACGCCGATACGGGCCAGCCCGTGGTGGAGCAATTTTGGGATGGCGTTGGCTCGCACCTGGATTTCACGCACCCCGCTGCGATCGCCTGGTGGCAAAACGGCCTTTCAAAACAGGTGCTGGATTTTGGATTCGATGCTGGCTGGAATGACAACAATGAGTATTCGGTCATGGACGACGGCGCCACCTGCCATGGGTTTGGCCAGCCGTTGCCCATGCATCGCGCGCGGCCGCTGCATCCGCTGCTCATGACGCGCGCCAGCTTTGAGGCGCAGGCCAAACATCGCCCACATGATGCAGTGTTCACCGTGACACGCGGAGGCAGCCCTGGTGTGCAGCGCTATGCACAAACCTGGTCTGGCGACAACACTACCAGTTGGGAAAATCTGCGGTGGAACATCCGTACCGGCCTGCAGATGAGCCTGTCGGGGCTGTTCAATGTGGGGCATGACGTCGGCGGTTTTTTTGGACCCTCGCCCACGCCGGAGCTGTTTGTGCGTTGGGTGCAGGCCTGCTGCTTGAACCCGCGCATGGTGATGAATTCTTGGAAGCCAGGCAGCCCGGTTACCGTACCTTGGCTGTACCCTGAAGCAACGCCGGACGTGCTGGCCGCGATCCGACTGCGCTACACGCTGATGCCCTACCTGTGGTCGCTGTTTGAGCGTGCACAGGCCTTGCACCAGCCCATCATCCGGCCGACTTTTTACGACTTCCCTGATGATGCCCAGTGCTTTGCCGACAGCGATGATTTCATGCTGGGCGACGCCCTGCTCGTAGCCCCAGTCGTCGAGTGCGGCGCCACATCCCGCAGCGTTTACTTGCCTGCGGGCCCGTCCGCCTGGTTTGACTTTGCGACCGGCCAGCGGTTTGAAGCGGGGCGTGTGCATTCAATCCCCGCGCCGCTATCGGCATTGCCATTGTTCGCGAAGGCCGGCTCGGCCATACCCGTCTCCAAGCCAGTGGGCGAGCGGCCCCACCACGACGATCCCGTCAGCGAATTGCGCCGCTTTGGCAGTTAACGGCTGACGGTCGTCAGGGCTGCGCCACCTCTTTAAGCGCTGCGCAAACTCAACTGGCAGACGACACCCCGGCCTCTGCAAAGCTGGCCATCTCACGCAGCAGCGCACAGGCCGATTGCAGCAGCGGCCAGGCCAGCGCGGCGCCTGAACCCTCCCCCAACCGCAAGCCCATGTCGAGCAGGGGGTTTGCCTTCAGGCAGTCAAGCATCAGGGCATGACCGCGCTCACCGGAGCGGTGGGCAAACACACAGCGTTGCAGCACCAGCGGTTGCAGTGCCTGCGCCACCAGCACTACGGCGCTGGCGATAAAGCCGTCAACCACCACCACGCGCCGTTCGTGCGCCGCCTGCATCACCGCGCCCAGCATGGTGGCCATCTCGAAACCCCCAAAGGCAGCCAAGGCGTCCAGCGGCGCGGCGACGTTGGCATGGCGTTGCAGCACATCGCGCAGCACGCTGGTTTTGCGCACCACGGCTGCATCGTCCAGCCCGGTGCCAGCACCGGTGCAGATGGCAATGTCATGCCCGGTCAACCGTGAGAGCAGCAGCGACGCCGCCGAGGTATTGCCAATGCCCATCTCACCCAGCAGCAGCGCGTTGCCTGGCAACTGCCGCACGATGGCTTGCCCGTTGGCGATGGCTTCAAGGCACTGGGGCTGTGTCATCGCGGGCTGGGCGGAGGCGTCTGCCGTGCCGCCCTCCCCCTCACCGTACGTGGCCTTGTGCACGAGCAAGCCGGGGCGCGATGCGCCCGGCGGCAAGCCTTGCAGAAAGTCGTGCTTCACGCCGCAATCCACTACGGTGAGCTTGATGCCGTGCTGGCGAGCCAACACGCTGGCGGCCGCGCCACCAGCCAGAAAGTTTTCCACCATTTGCCAGGTCACGTCGCTCGGGTAGGCAGACACACCACGGGCAGCAAGGCCGTGGTCGCCAGCAAACACCACCAGTTGAGGCTGCTCCAGCACGGGGGATTGCGTGCCCAGAATCCAACCCAGTTGCAGCGCCAGAGATTCAAGCTGCCCCAACGAACCCAGCGGCTTTGTTTTTTGGTCGAGCGCGTGTTGCAGCGTCTGGGTAAGGGTCGGGTTGCTGAGGTCGCAAAGCGTCGGCAGGGATGTGTTCATTTGTTTGGAGTAATCAGGCCCTGCAAAACGCCAGGCTCAAAATGCTGCTCGATGTAATCGGCCAACCCATCAAACACCGAGTCGAGTGTGGGGGCGGTTGCACCGAACAGGGCGCGCAGCACGTTTGCGTCTTCAAACAGGCCGTGCAGGTACACGCCCAGCACGTTGCCGCGCAGGGTCAGCCATGCCAGGTCTCCCGGCATCACAGCGCGCGCCACGTCGCCTGCCTTGGCCATCGCAGGATGTTGCGCGGTCTGTCCGTGGTGAATTTCATAGCCCTGCACGCTGATGCCTGCCAATTGCGCCCAGGGCCCTAATGACGATGATGACAGTGACGATGAGGGACTCATCTGCCCGCCAAAGCAGGCCTGCGTGTGCTTCACCGTTTTATCAACGGCAAACACCGTCACCAAAGGCAGCAGGCCCAGACCCGGCGCGTTACCGTCAATCTCATGCGGGTCAATCAACGCCTCGCCCAGCATTTGCAAGCCACCGCAGATGCCCAGCACCGCGCCGCCCTGCCCCGCGTGGCGGGCAATTGCCGCGTCCAGCCCCTGCTTGCGCAGCCATGCGAGATCGCCGCTGGTGTGCTTGGAGCCGGGCAGGATGATCCAGTCGGTGGCGGCATGCAGGCCTGCCAATTCCACGGGGCTGCGCACCCATTGCAGGCGCACGCCGGGTACGTTTTTCAGCGGCTGGAATTCATCAAGGTTACTGATGCGCGGGTATGCGATGACGGCGATGGTGCGCGTGACAGCATCGGCAGTCAGGGTACGGTCGTCAAAAATTCCGTCTTCTTCGGGCAGGCCATGCTGCCACCACATCGGCAACACGGCCACGGTCGGTACGCCCGTCAGGTCTTGCAGCGTCTGCGGGGCCGGGGCCAGCAGTGCGGCATCGCCGCGAAACTTGTTGAGCACATAGCCCTTGACCAGCGCGCGCTCTGCCTCGGGCAGCAGCGCCCAGGTGCCGTACAGGTGGGCAAACGCGCCGCCCCGGTCAATGTCCGTCACCAGCAGGCAGGCGGCATTGCAATGCAGCGCCACCCGCATGTTGACGATGTCGCTGCTGTGCAGGTTGATCTCGGCGGGCGACCCCGCGCCTTCAATCACCACCACATCGTTCTCGGCAATCAACTCGTCGAACGCTTCGGCAATCGTGGGCCACACGACGGCGCTGCGCCCCCGCCACGGCATTTTTGAGAGCGCTTCATTCACCTGGCCCATCAGCACCACTTGGCTGTGGGTGTCGTGCTCGGGCTTGAGCAACAGCGGGTTCATGCGCACGTCGGGCACGGCGCGGGCTGCCAAAGCCTGGAAAAACTGCGCACTTCCGATTTCACCCTGGCCGTTTTCACAAGCCACAACCCTCGCGTTGTTGCTCATGTTCTGGGCTTTGAATGGGGCAACTTTCAACCCCTGGCGCGCATAGTGGCGGCACAGCGCCGTGGCAAGCCAGCTTTTACCGGCGCCGCTGGTAGTACCCAGCACCATGACGCATTTGGCCAGGTTTGCCCGGTTATCAGGTATGGAATTGACAGGCATGGCGGTGTATTGAGGAAATGAATTAGGGCAGGCTTTTGAAACATGCCAGCGCTTGCTGCACCCAGCCAAACCCGACCCGTTCCTGCTCCAGCCGCAAGCGGGGGCGCACGCGGTTGTCGCGCAGGTCGTCAAACAGCACGCCCTCCTGTGCCGTCAGCCGTGGCAGGTTGCGCGTGAGCGGTTGCGGCTCCTCGCCCCAGTGGTCGGCATGGGCCAGCAAAGTGGCGCGGTCCATCAGCAGGGACTGGGCATGGGGCAGCGTGGCGCGCAACTGGTCGAGGATGGCGAAACCATGGGTGTCAATGTCGCCCCAGTAGTGGACGGCGCAGCGGTGCAGCCATGGGGCATTTGCCAGCACCTCAAAGCCATAGCCGGCGCCGAAGATCACCATGCTGCCAGCAACCGGAGGGAAGGCGAGAAAATTGACCTCGTTTTCGGTGATGAAGACGTGGCTGACCTGTGGTGCGAGTTGCTCGAATGCGCTTTGGGTGAGACTGATGTCCGAGCCGTATGCGCCGGGCGCGTCCAGCAGCCGAAAGCGGATGCGCAAAGGCTTGTCCCGGAAGCCGTAGCGGCGGGCGAATTGAGCGGCTCCCATGGCGCTGGGCTCGATGGCTTCGCAAGGCAAGGCGATGTCCAGCAGCTCTGCCAGCACGCTGCGGTGGCCCTCAATGAACTTGCTGTCCACGCCGGCGATGTCCACCTGGCGCAGGTAGATGCCGGGGCGCGGGTGGGCTTGCAGCCAGGTGACGACGGCCAGCAGGCGCGACCACTCTGCGGACAATGCCAACGCCGCCAGCGGACGCTTGGCCAGCCAAGGGAGCAGCGCGGGCTGAAGGTCGCCGGTGTTCGCAACCAGCGCGGCGAATCGTTGCGCCTCTTTGGCTTTGCCGATGAGGGAAATTGCGGCTTCCAGTGTGTCCAGCCACACGGCATCGGGCACTGCTTGGCTCCCGACCTCGCGGTGGCGCAATTCCCGCTCCTGGATACGGTAGTGCACGGCGTTGTGGCGCAAGTCGGAAGCCCAAAGGCGGACATCGGCAAAGCGGGTGGCGAGATCGGCCGAGCTGGGGCAGGCGAGTTTCAGGCGCAGGGGAAAGGGCGATGCCTGGGTGTGCCCCAATAACGCACCCTTGTCCCAGAGTTTTAGCGCCTGTGCGCGCAGGTCTGCGGGGCTAGTCCAGGCCACTTGCCACCCCACTTGTCACCACACCTGCCGCCGCAGTTATCGCCTCAATCTGCACCCGGCTAGTGAGCACGGCAAGCCGGTCTTTCTCAGCCTGGTATTCCTCAATGCTGAGGTTGCGCAGTTTGGAGTCGCGGCCTTCATCATTTTGCACAAAGCCGACGCTGGACACAAAGGGCTCAATGATGTGGATTTTTTGCAGCGGGGTGACGATCAGCAGTTGCAGATTCAGCTTCTGGAATAGTTCCAAGCCATACTTGGCAGATTCATCGGAGCCTCGCCCAAAGGCCTCATCGATCACCACAAACCTGAAACTGCGCGAACGCGTTTCCCCCCAGGCCAGTCCGAACTGGTAGGCCAAACTGGCGGCCAGAATGGTGTAGGCCAGCTTTTCTTTTTGCCCGCCCGACTTGCCGCCCGAATCAGAGTAATGTTCGTGTTCGCGTCCGTCCAGCTGCCAACGCTCGCTGGCCGCAAAGACAAACCAGTTGCGCACATCGGTGACCTTGCGGGTCCAGCGACGGTCGAGTTCGGCGGTGCCTTCGCGGCTGCGGAAACGCTCGATAATGGCTTTGACCTGAAGGAATTTGGCCTCGGAATACTGGTCGTCTTCCGATCCTGCTGGGACTACCATCTCCGAGCGCCTGCGTTTCGGAGCTGGCTC
>JANYJD010000207.1 GCA_025358555.1 Rhodoferax sp. | reverse complement strand
AGGCGCGAGCTGATGTCCATGATGTGCTCCACCTCCACCAGGTGGTTGGCCTTGAGCGTGTTGCCAGTGGACACCAGATCAACAATCGCGTCGGCCAGGCCAGTGAGCGGGGCCAGTTCCATGCTGCCATACAGTTTGATCAAGTCCACGTGCACGCCCTTGGCCGCAAAAAACTCGCGGGCAATCGCCACATACTTTGTGGCCACGCGCAGGCGGCTGCCCTGCTTGACGGCGGACGCGTAATCAAAGTCAGCACGCACCGCCACGCTGATGCGGCACTTGGCAATCTGCAAGTCCAGCGGTTGGTACAGGCCTGCGCCGCTGGCGCAGCCTCCCCAGCTGCTGCCGTGCTCGATCAGCGTGTCTTTTCCAGTGATGCCCATATCGGCACCGCCGTATTCCACATACGTGGGCACATCGGTCGCGCGCACCACCAGCACCCGCACGTCGGGCTGGTTGGTGGTGAGGATGAGTTTGCGGGACGTCTCGGGGTCTTCCAGCACCTCAATGCCGGCGGCCTTGAGCAGCGGCAGCGTGTCGTCGAAAATCCTTCCCTTTGATAGCGCGAGCGTGATCATGGGGCAGTCACTTTTCCAGCACGGGCAATGGGGGTCAGAGCCCAATTTCGTTGATTGTTGTTGAGCGCCGGGAAAAGTGTCGTCCTGAATTGGGATCTGACCCCCGTTGCCCTTTGCGCGCGCCGGAAACTGTTTTCCTCTTTCATTTCATTCTCTCAATGTCCGCGCCAAGGCCACGCAGCTTGGCTTCCATCTGGTCGTAGCCGCGGTCCAGGTGGTAGATGCGGTCCACCACGGTTTCGCCGTCGGCCACCAGGCCGGCAATCACCAGGCTGGCGGAGGCCCGCAGATCGGTCGCCATGACGGTGGCACCCGAGAGCTTTTCAACACCCTGCACCACGGCCACCTTGCCATCGATCTGGATGTTGGCACCCAGGCGCACCATCTCATTGACGTGCATGAAGCGGTTCTCAAAAATCGTCTCGGTCACCTTGGCGGTGCCGTGTGAGATGCAATTGAGCGCCATGAACTGGGCTTGCATGTCGGTGGGAAAGCCGGGGTATTCTGTGGTGCGGAAGGGTTGGGCCTTCAGCCGGCCTGACGATTGAATGCGGATGCCGCCGTCCAGCGCCGTGATGGCGGCCCCGGCGTCACGCAGCTTTTCAATCACCGCTTCCAGGTGCTCGGCTCGCCCATGTTTGAGCACCACGTCGCCACCGGTTGCGGACACCGCGCACAAAAAGGTGCCCGCCTCAATTCGGTCTGCCACCACTTGATGGGTGCACCCATGCAGTTGCGCCACGCCCTGGATGCGGATGCGGCTGGTGCCGTGGCCTTCGATCTTTGCGCCCATCTTGATGAGCATTTCTGCCAGGTCGGGTATCTCGGGCTCCTGCGCCGCATTCTCCAGGATGGTTTCGCCCTCGGCAAGCGTAGCGGCCATGAGGAAGTTTTCAGTACCCGTCACGGTGACCATGTCGGTGGCAATTCGCGCGCCCTTCAGGCGGGTGCGGCCTTCGGGCAGCCGGGCAATCATATAGCCGTGCTCGACGGTGATCTCAGCACCCATGGCAATCAGCCCCTTGATGTGCTGGTCCACCGGGCGGGAGCCAATAGCGCAGCCGCCTGGCAGGGACACCTTGGCCCGGCCAAACCGGGCCAGCAACGGGCCCAGCGCCAGCACCGACGCCCGCATGGTCTTCACCAGCTCGTAAGGCGCTTCGGGTTCAATCGAATCGACCGCATGAAACGACATGCCGCCGCGTTCGCCATGCGTCTGGGTCTGGACACCCATGTTGTCGAGCACGCGGCGCATGGTGGCCACATCCTGCAGGCGCGGCACGTTCTGCAGATGGACCGGCTCGCGCGTCAGAAGCGCGGCGCACATCTCTGGCAGTGCGGCGTTTTTGGCGCCGGAGATCTGCACCTCGCCGTGAAGCTGGCGGCCCCCGCGAATCAGTAATTTGTCCATGTCAATCCCGCGCTGCCCATTCAGCGGGCGTGTAGGTTTTCATGGACAGCGCATGCACTTCGTCCGTGTGCATTTTCGCACCGAGCGTGGCGTAAACCCGCTGGTACCGCTGGATGGCGCGCTTGCCTTCAAACTCGCCGGACACGATGGTGGCGTACCAGTGGCGGCCATCGCCCTCCAGCTCGCAATGCGTGCAGCCAAGGCCGGCGGTGATGATGGATTTGAGGTCGTCTGCGGTCATGTGGGTTCAATTCAGCTGCGTATTTTGTAGCCAATGCGCAGCAGGTTAATCGCCATCGCGCTGACTGCGGCCAGCACGGCGGCCACCACGCCCAGGCTCAGCCAGGGGGATACATCGCTCACACCAAAAAAGCCGTAGCGAAATCCGTCAATCATGTAGAAGAACGGGTTGAGGTGGCTCACGCCCTGCCAAAACGCGGGCAGCGAATGGATCGAGTAGAAAACGCCGCTCAAAAACGTCATGGGCATGACCACAAAGTTTTGAAACGCGGCGAGCTGGTCAAACTTCTCGGCCCACAAGCCGGCAATCAGACCCAGCGTGCCCATCAGCGCGGCGCCCATAACCGCAAACACCACAATCCAAAGCGGTGCCACAAAACTGAGGTTTGCAAAAAAAGCCGATACAGCCAGCACGCCCAAGCCCACAATCAATCCACGAATCACCGACGCACCCACGTAGGCCACGTACCAGTTCATGTACGACAGCGGCGCGAGCATCAAAAACACCAGGTTGCCCATCACCTTGCTCATGATCAAAGACGACGAGCTGTTGGCAAATGCGTTTTGCAGCAGGCTCATCATGGCCAGGCCGGGCACCAGAAAAGCCGTGTAGCTAACCTTGTCATAAACCTTTACGTGCGCCTCCAGTGCCTGGCCGAACACGAGCAGGTACAGCATCGCCGTCAGCACCGGACCTGCCACCGTCTGAAACGCGACCTTCCAGAAACGCAAGGTTTCCTTGTACAAAAGGGTCTGCCAGCCGGTCATGCCATCACCTCTTTGGCTTGATCTGGTTTCTTGTTCATGACATCCAGGAAAACATCCTCAAGATCGGCCTTGCGGATTTCAACGTCTTGCGCCACCAGCCCGGCCTCGCGCACTGCCGCCAGGTATTGCTCAATCTCCATGGCGTCGTGCGCCGGAAACTGGACGATCCGCCCTGTAATACGGGCTTTATCCTTGAGCAACTTTGGAAGTTCGCTATCAATTTTAAATCTCAGCACGTTGCTTGAAGCCGCCTTGAGTAGCTCTGACGTCGCCGCCAGCGCCACCACATTGCCGGTCTTGAGCATGGCAATGCGCCCGCACAGCGCTTCTGCTTCTTCCAGATAATGGGTGGTCAGCAACACGGTTGATCCCTGTTTGTTGAGCTTGGCGATAAATTGCCATAGGGTCTGGCGCAGTTCGACATCTACTCCCGCTGTCGGCTCGTCCAGCACGATGACCGGCGGTTTGTGCACCAGCGCCTGCGCCACCAGCACCCGGCGCTTCATGCCGCCCGAGAGCTGGCGCATATTGGCGTTGGCTTTGTCCGTGAGGCCCAGGCTGTGCAGCAGCTCGTCAATCCAGTCGTCGTTATTTTTGACGCCAAAGTAGCCTGACTGGATGCGCAACGCTTCGCGCACATTGAAAAACGGATCAAACACAAGCTCTTGCGGCACCACGCCGAGCTTGCGACGGGCTGCCGCGTAGTCCGTCTGGACGTCGCTGCCCAGCACGCTCACCTGGCCACTGCTGGCGCGGGTCAGGCCGGCCAGGATGCTGATCATCGTAGTTTTGCCGGCGCCGTTGGGGCCCAGCAAGCCAAAGAACTCACCTTGTTCGATGTCAAGGCTCACGCCGTCAAGCGCCATAAAGGTGGACCCTTTAGGCCCGCGCGGCGCGGGGTAGGCTTTGGAGACGGACTTAAACGAGATAGCGGGCATGAAAGCCCATGATTCTAAACCGAGTGCTTCAGGCGGCTGGGACCAACTCGGCAATTCCGTAAAGCGTGGCCAAGTTCGCGAGGCGCGCTGGCAGGCCGCGAACCGCGAATTGTTTGCCAACGGCCAGGCTTTCGCGCCGAAGCTCCAGCAGCACGGCCAGTGCACTGGAGTCAAAACGGTCAAGCGCCGTCGCGTCGACGACCAATGTCGGCCCGGCCTCTGCCTTTAGGCCCTGCACCAGCATGCGAAGGCAGGCACTGGCCTGCTTCTGCGTGAACTCCGTGGGCAAAACCAGCACGCTCAGCCCTTTTTGCCACCGGCCTTGTTGCGCTCAACCAAGGTTGAGATCAGGCCATCAA
>JANYJD010000200.1 GCA_025358555.1 Rhodoferax sp. | reverse complement strand
TTGTTTTAACGATCATCCATCGATGACTCGGGCCGCTCCAGCACGCTATAGCTGCGGCGGCGGTGAATCAACGCCACTTGTGCAGCACGAACAGCCATGGCGGCAAAACCCAGCATGCACACGCCATAGACCCAGTTCATCGGCAGGTCCACCATGGTCATGCGTGACGTGCTTCCCAGCTTGAGCATCAGCAGGAGCGTGAGTACGGCTGCCGCTACAAAGAAGGCCACGCGCAGCACGTCCACCGCGGTTGCCAGCAGCCGCGCGAGCCTGCCGGGCATGAAGCGGTAGAAAAAATCGACCTGGATATGGTTGTTCTTCATCACGCCAATCGTGGCGCCGGTGAATACCGTGGCAATCAGAAGATAGCGTGCGATTTCTTCCGTCCAGGCGGCCGAGTCGTTGAGCACATAGCGAGTGAAGAACTGGTAAAACACTGTGAGCCCCAGCAGCCAAAAAAAGCCCAATGCTGCCCAGGCTTCTATGGGCGTGCCCGACAGGTCCACGGCTTCGTCGGTGACGTGGAACTCACCGTCCGCCCCCATCACCTGGGGCAGGGCGTCTATGTCAACTGCGCCGGTCATTTATTTGGCGGCCTGGATTTTGTCGTAATCGGCGCGGGTGAAGCCCATGGATTCCAGCGGCGAGCTTTTCAGCACGGCGTCCTGGAAGCTTTTGCGGTCCACGGTGACGATTTGCAAGCCCTTTTTCTTGAACTCGTCCACCAGCTCGCCTTCGCGCTTCTTGATGTCAGCAGACGCTTTGGCAGCGGCTTCGCGCGTCACTTCGGTGAACATGGCTTTCTCAGGGTCGCTGAGCTTGCTCCACAGGTGGGGGGCCACTTGCGTGGTCAGGCCGTCAATGATGTGCCCGGTGAGCATGATGGCCTTTTGCACTTCAAAAAACTTCTTGGCCTCGATGGTGGTGAGCGGGTTTTCCTGCGCGTCCACCGTGCCGTTTTGCAGCGCCAGGTAGACCTCGGCAAAGGCGATGGGCGTGGGGTTGGCACCGCAGGCTTTGGGGGTGGCGGTATAGGCCGGCACGTCAGGCACGCGGATCTTCAGGCCCTTCATGCCTTCGCAGGTTGTGAAGGCTTTTTGTGCCGTGGTGTGGCGCGCGCCGTAGTAGGTGTAGGCAGTGACTTGAATGCCCGTCTTGTCGCGGAACCCGTCCACCATGTCCTTGAACACCGCGCTTTTGCTGTAGGCCAGCAGGTGCTCGCCATCGCGGAAGATGAACGGGTAGTAGGCAATGCCAAAGCGCGGGTAGCTGCGCGCAGCGAACGACGGGCCGCTGATGATCATGTCTACCGTGCCCAATTGCAGGCCCTGGTTGATGTCGGTCTCTTTGCCCAGGGTGG
Source organism: Rhodoferax sp. (assembly GCA_025358555.1). Lineage (GTDB taxonomy): Bacteria > Pseudomonadota > Gammaproteobacteria > Burkholderiales > Burkholderiaceae_C > JANYCG01. The sequence goes on along the minus strand of JANYJD010000200.1, from coordinate 5,202 downwards.
ACGCGGGGAACACCTGGATGTCAAACTTGCCATTGCTGCGCTTTTTGATTTCTTCCGCCGCCCAGACCGACTGCGTGTGGTACGGCTCCGAGGTTTCATAGACATGCGCCCATTTCAGCTTGGTTTGCGCATTTGCAGTGCCAATAATGCCTGTAGCCCACGTCAGTAGTGCGCAAGCAGCTACAAGTTTAATAGTATTTCGTTTTTGAGCGGATGTTTTCACGGTTGTCTCCTTGACAGGGTTGAAGAAAAATTGCTGGGCGGGGGGAATGGGGCGCGCATGGTCAAGGTGCTAGACGCGCTTCGTGCGGCGCCAACTCGCACTGAATCGGGCGTGGGATTTGTCCATGTGCGCATGCATGGCAGCGCGTGCGGCACCGGCGTCGTGCACGCGGATGGCTTCCAAAATGGCGTGGTGTTCCACAATGGCGGCGCGCCAAGAGCGAACCGTCTCAAAATGCCCGCCCAGGCGCACAAACAGCGGGCCGCGCCGGGCATCCCAAAAAGTTTGCACCGTCTCGATCAGTACGCCGTTGCCACTGGCCTGCACTATGGCAGAGTGGAAGTCTCGGTCGCCCTGCAGCGGCATCACGCCACGGTCTGCGTCCGCGGTCATTGCCTCGATCGATTTGCGCAAGGTGTCAATGTCTTTGCGCTTGGCCAGTGTGGCGGCGATGGCGGCGGTTTCGCCTTCCACCACGCGGCGCGCGCGGATCAGCTCAAGCGGCCCCCATTCAGCGGGTGCCAGCGTGTCATTGGCGGCTTGCTGCGTGACCCCCGTGCGGTCCAGCACATACACGCCCGAGCCGGTGCGAACCTCTACCCAGGCCTGCATCTCCAGCGCAATCAGGGCCTCGCGAACGGAAGGGCGGCTCACGCCCAGTTGGCGCGCCAAATCACGCTCGGCCGGCAGGCGAGCGCCCACTTCAAACTCGCCACGGCCAATTAGCACGCGCAACTGCTCGGCAATCTGGCGGTACAGGCGTTGCGGTTCGACAGTTTGCAGCGGCATGGCGCGGAGGCGGGGTTGGGAAAAATGAAATTAGGGTAAGCCACAATTGGCCAAGTGGTAAGGCCACTTGATAATCGCATGAAATGCAAAACGCTCCATCCGGCAAAACCCTGTACTGGTTGCGATCAATCCTGATGGGATGTTCTGTGGCGTTGTCCAGCCCGTCGGGTTTCACAAGCCGGTGGAATTCTCCAAGCTTGCGGAATTTGCCACTCCCGCAGTGACGTCGCCAATGGCCCCGGCCGTCATTGAATCCGTCCGCCTGCGCCAGGTCAACCTGCCGCCCAAGGTGGTGCGCACGGATGCCATCCAGTCGTTTGTGACGCAAGAGACCCTGCTGCTCACCCTGCGGTGCAGCGACGGGTTGGAGGGCACGGGTTACGCCTACACCATCGGCACCGGTGGCTCGTCTGTCATGGCGTTGCTGCACGACCACCTTGCGCCTCGACTGATTGGTCGCAACCCGCTGCAATTTGAAGCCATCTGGCGAGACTTGTTCTTTGCCACCCACGCAACGACCGTGGGCGCCATCACCAGCCTGGCGCTGGCCTGCGTGGACACCGCGTTGTGGGACTGGCGTGCGCGCCGCCTGGGCCTGCCGCTGTGGCAGCTCATTGGCGGGGCGCAGCAAAAGGTGCCGGTCTACACCACCGAAGGCGGCTGGCTGCACCTGAGCGCCGATGCGCTGGTAGACCAGACCTTGGCGGCCAAAGCCCAGGGGTTCAAGGGCGCCAAGATCAAGGTCGGTCGTCCCCACGTGAGTGAAGACCTTGCCCGCCTGAGCGCCGTGCGCGCGGCGGTCGGCCCTGCCTTTGAGATCATGACCGATGCCAACCAGGGCTTCAACCGGCCCGAGGTGGTGCGCCGCGCTGCCGCTTTTGCCCCGCTTGATTTGGCTTGGCTTGAAGAGCCACTGCCTGCCGAAGACGTGTCGGGCCACCGGCAGTTGCTCCAGCACACGGCTATTCCCATCGCCGTGGGTGAATCGATGTACCACCTGAGCCAGTTTCGCGAATACCTGGAGCAGGGTGCGTGCAGCATCGTGCAGCCCGACGTGGCCCGCATTGGCGGCATCACGCCGTGGCTCAAGGTGGCGCACATGGCCGAAGGCTTTACCGTGCCGGTGTGTCCGCATTTTTTGATGGAGCTGCACGTGAGCCTGTGCGCGGGCGTGCCCAACGCCGCTTGGGTGGAATACATTCCCCAGTTGGACGACATTACCACCAGCCGCATCCGGGTCGAGGCGGGTTATGCCTACCCGCCTGACGCGCCGGGCCTGGGCATTGAATGGGATTGGACAGAGATTGCGAAGCGACAAGTCGCTGATGTCACACTGCGTTGAGCCGGCCTGATTTTCTCTGATCTGATTTTTTTTGAACTCAACTGAACTGAACCGAGCGAAACCAAAGTAAAAGGAAACTTACCATGCGACTCAAAGGAAAAACTGCCCTCGTTACCGCTGCAGGCCAGGGCATCGGGCACGCCAGCGTGCTGGCCATGGCCGCAGAGGGCGCGGAGGTGCTGGCCACCGACGTGAACGCAAAACTCTTGGAAAGCTATACCGGTGTGGCGGGCGTCACCACCCAAAAGCTGGATGTGATGGACAAGGCAGCCATTCAGGCGCTCATCAACAGCCACCCGGCGTTTGACGTGCTGTTCAACTGCGCGGGCTTTGTGCACGCCGGTACGATATTGCAGGCGACTGATGAAGATTGGGAATTCGCCTTCAACCTTAATGTGCGTGCGCAGTACTGGATGATCCAGGCGGCGCTGCCCAAGATGCTCAAGAAATTTGCAGGTGACGCGGGGCGTCACGGCGGCGGCAGCATCATCAACATGGCCAGTGTGGCCAGCAGCGTCAAGGGCTTGCCCAACCGCTTTGTCTATGGCGCCAGCAAGGCGGCTGTGGTGGGATTGACCAAGGCGGTGGCGGCCGATTTTGTGGGGCAAGGAATTCGCTGCAACGCGATTGCGCCCGGCACCGTCGACACGCCCTCTCTGGGCGACCGCATCAACGCGTATGCTGATCCTGAAGAAGCGCGCAAAGCCTTTGTCGCGCGCCAGCCCATGGGCCGCATCGCGCAGGCGCATGAGATTGCGCCGATTGTGGTGTTCTTGGCGAGTGATGAATCAGCCTTCGCCACCGGCCAGTTGTTCTCAATCGACGGCGGCATGACGATATGAATAACCGCAACAAGGGGAGAGCAAAATGAATCAGTTGGACATGGCCGGGCGGCATGCCGTCATCACCGGCGGTGCCGTGGGCCTGGGGCACGCCATAGCGCAGCGCATGCTGGCCTCTGGTGGCAGCGTCACGCTGTGGGACCGCGACGAAGCGGCTTTACAGCGCGCCAAGTCCGGGTTGGGTAAGGGCGTCAACACCGTGGTGGTTAACGTGGCCGACCATACCAGCGTGGTCAGCGCGGTGGCGCAAACGGTCGCCATCAACCCGGCCATTGACGCGCTGGTCAACAGCGCCGGTATTACCGGTCCCAACGTGAAGGTGTGGGACTACCCGCCGCAAGACTGGCTGGAAGTTATGCAGATCAACCTCAACGGCCTGTTTTACTGCTGCCGCGAGGTGGTGCCGCACATGCGCGCGCGCAACTACGGCCGCATTGTCAACATTGCCTCGGTGGCCGGCAAAGACGGCAACCCCAACGCCAGCGCCTACAGCGCCAGCAAGGCGGCGGTGATGGCGCTCACAAAATCATTGGGCAAAGAGCTGGCCGATACCGGTGTGCGTGTGAATTGCGTCACGCCAGCGGCTGTCAAAACCGCCATGTTTGACCAGATGTCTGCCGAGCACATTGCGTTCATGCTGTCCAAAATCCCAATGGGGCGCTTTGGTACCCCCGAAGAAGTGGCGGCGATGGTGACCTGGCTGTGCACGCAAGACTGCTCTTTCTCAACCGGCGCGGTGTTTGATCTGTCGGGTGGGCGGTCCACCTACTGACGCGCAGGTGATCCACTAAACTCCAAGTGCTGATCGAAGCCCATCAAAGCCACCGAAGCATCTCCCCAACACCAACCGAAAGGCAACTTCATGAAACTCGTCCGTTACGGAAACCCCGGCAAAGAAAAGCCTGGCCTCATTGACGCTGAAGGCAAGCTGCGCGACCTGAGCGCCGTCGTCAAAGACTTCAGCGGCGACCACTTGGGCGACGCCACGTTGGCCAAGCTGCGCAAGCTCAAGACCGACAAGCTTCCCTTGGTCAAAGGTTCGCCGCGCATGGGTTGCCCCGTGGCCAATGTCGGCAAGTATGTCGCCATCGGCTTGAACTACCGCGACCACGCAGCCGAAGCCGGCATGCCAGTCCCCAAAGAGCCGATCATTTTCATGAAGGCCAATAGCTGCGTCCAGGGCCCGAATGACAACGTGATGTTGCCCAAAGGCTCGGTCAAGGGCGACTGGGAAATCGAAATCGGCATCGTTATCGGCACGCGTGCCCGCTACGTGTCGCAAAAAGATGCTCTTAACTACGTAGCAGGTTACGCCCTGTGCAATGATGTGAGCGAGCGGGAGTTCCAGATCGAGCGCGCTGGCACCTGGGACAAGGGCAAAGGCTGCGACACCTTCGGCCCCATCGGCCCTTGGCTGGTGACAACGGATGAAATCACCAACCCGCAAAAGCTGGCGATGTGGCTGGACGTGAACGGCGAGCGCAAGCAGACGGGCAACACCAAGACCATGATTTTCAGCTGTGCCAAGATCGTCAGCTACGTCAGCCAGTTCTTTACGCTGATGCCCGGCGACGTAATCTGCACCGGCACGCCCCCCGGTGTCGGCCTGGGCATGAAGCCCTCACCCCAGTTCCTCAAAAAGGGCGACGTGATGACGCTGGGTATAGAAGGCCTGGGTGAGCAGCGGCAACTGGTGGTGCCGTTCAAGCTCTAGTCAGCGCAGAAACTCGCCCTGCGGGCTCAAATATCTGCGCTGCTGATCCGCTGCCCGCTGCGCTCCTCAGCCGCGTGCTACGAGCGTGGCGTGGCATTGGAAATGCCGAAAGCCTGGATGCCGGGCTGGCGGGCTGGCGGACTGGCGGACTGGTGGGCGCGACGGCCACATGGCAGCGTGGTGGGCACCGGTGACAGCTTGGTGGGTAGGCCGACCACACGCCAGCGTGGCGGGCACGGCGGCAAGCAGCGTGCACACGTTCTCCGGTTCACTCGCGCAGATGTTTTTGTAG
>JANYJD010000199.1 GCA_025358555.1 Rhodoferax sp. | reverse complement strand
AACGCGACGGTGGTGATTGCGGGCGATGTGGACGTGGCACAGGCCAAGCGGCTGGCCGAGAAATATTACGGCGCCATCCCCGCGCGTGCCGTGCCTGCGCGCAAGCCACGGCTTGAACCGCAGCAGACCGGCCTGCGCCGCGTTGATTTCAAAGCCCCGGCCGAGCAGTCTTATGTGGCCCTGGCGTTCAAGGTGCCTGGGCTGTCGTCACTGGGCGGGGCAGCGGATGCAGCCAATGTCAATGCCGGTTCCGGTACCAGCGCAAACCCCAACGCTGACACTGACGCCGACGCACTGGCCCTCACGGTGCTGTCCGCCGTGCTGGACGGCTACAGCGGTGCGCGGCTTGACCGTGCCTTGACCCAGGGCGACAACCGCGTGGCCGACAGCGCGGGCTCGTACAACGGCCTGTGGGGCCGTGGCCCGCAGCTCTTCATGCTGGACGGCGTGCCCGCAGCGGGCAAGACGCCCGAGCAGGTGGAGGCGGCGCTGCGCGAGCAGGTGGCCCGCGTGGCGAAAGACGGTGTGAGCGAGGCCGAGCTCAACCGCGTGAAAACCCAGTGGGTGGCGAGCGAGGTTTACAAGCTGGATTCGGTGTTCAACCAGGCGCGTGAACTCGGCAGCAACTGGGTGCAAGGCCAGCCCCTTGATGCAGGCGAGCGGCTGATTGCCAGGCTGCGCGCCGTAACGCCCGAGCAGGTGAAGGCCGTAGCTCAGAAATACTTTGGCGATGACCAATTGACGGTGGCGATTTTGCGGCCTCAGCCGCTGGACAAAACCCGCAAACCACGCACGCCGCCACCGGGGTCCAGGCATTGAACCCTTGAGCCGATATCTCCGCGCCATCCGGAAACCAGCAACCACCCCCATGCAAAGCAGAACCCGCCCCAACTTCCCTCAAAACATGATCACTATAAAAAAAATAGCTGCTTATGCACTTTTTACGTGGGCTACAGCCCTATTCATTCCTAAAAATGCGGTCGCAGGCATCCCTGTGGTGCAGTGGACCCAAAGCTCAGGTGCACGCGTCTTCCTGGTCGAAAGCCCGGCCATCGCCATGGTGGATGTGAAGCTGGATTTTGACGCGGGTGCCCGGCGCGACCCCGCGGGCAAATTCGGCCTGGCCGGCGTCACCGCATCCACCGCGTCGCAGGGCATAGAGGCGCGGGGCGGGGAGTCCGCGCTGGACGAAAACGCCTTGGGCGAGGCTTGGGCTGATCTGGGTGCCTCCTTCAACGCAAGCGCCAGCAGCGACCGCATGAGCTTCTCGCTGCGTTCGTTGAGTTACCCGGACCTGCTGCCAAAAGCAGTAGCGCTGGCTGCGCGCCAGTTGGGCGAGCCGTCGTTCCCGCCGGACGTGTGGCAGCGAGACCGCCAGCGCATGATCGCGTCAATCAAAGAGGCCAACACCCGCCCGGCCACCGTGGCTGGCCGCGCGTTCGCAGCCAGCGTGTACAGCGGGCATCCGTATGGCAATGAGGTGACCGAGGCGTCGCTTGCCAACATCAGCATTGCCGACATGCAGGCGCTGTATGCCCGTGCGGTCAGGCCCTGCCGCGCCGTGGTGACGATTGTGGGCGCGGTGACGCGCGCGCAGGCGGACCTGCTGGTGAGCCAGTTGCTGTCGCGCTTGCCTTCTGCCTCTGCAACCTCTGGCAATTGCCCCGCATTCCCCGCCGTGCCGGAGGTTCCTGCGCTGACCCAGCCCAAAGACGAGCGCGTGCCGTTTGAATCAGCGCAGGCGCATGTTCTGATCGGCCAGCCCGGCTTCAAGCGCGATGACCCTGATTTTTTTGCGCTGACGGTGGGAAACTACGTTTTGGGCGGCGGCGGGTTTGTGTCGCGCCTGACGGCTGAGGTGCGCGAGAAGCGGGGCTTGAGCTACAGTGTTTATAGCTACTTCGCCCCCGCGCTGCACGCTGGTGCCTTCACCATCGGCCTGCAAACCCGCCCTGACCAGGCCAACCAGGCGGTACAGGTGTCGCGTGATGTGCTGGCCAAATTTGTTGCTGAAGGCCCCACGCAGG
>JANYJD010000031.1 GCA_025358555.1 Rhodoferax sp. | reverse complement strand
GTCAAGCGGGGTGCTGGTGGGCGGCGTTGCGGCTGTGTTGCTGGTGGGCGCGGCGGGTGCATTCCTGATGTCGGGCAATGACCGCAATGGCGCTGCATCCTCGGCCCAGAACCAACCCTCACCCACGGCGGCTACAGCCGTATTGCCTTCTCCCAACGTTGCAGCGTCGGCTGCGCTGCCAGCGCCTCCAAGCGTAGCACCGCCAGTGGCCGTCGCACCTGTTGTGGCTGCCGCTGCACCTGCCACCGAGTCCCCGCAGGAGCCCGGCACCCTGATCATCAGCGCGCTGGGCCTGGTGGACCCGAAAGATCCAAAATTCAATGGCGACGCCGGCGCTGCCAAAAGCGAGGCAAGGGCAGACGCCACGCGGCAGCTGGTCGAGAAAGCCCTGGCGCTGTACATCGACAAGGGCTCGATCAACAAGAATTACGCGATGATCGAGCAAAAACTGCTGTCGCAGTCGGGCAGCTTCATCAAGAGCGTGCTGTCCGAGGGCGCGCCCAGCACCGGCAAAGACGGCCTGGTTGAAACCGAAACCCGCGCCGTGGTGAAGGTGCGTGATGTGCAAAAGTCGCTCAACCAGCTCTCAAAAGAAGAGCGCATTGATTTCATCCGCAACAACGGCGACCCCAAAGTGTCGATCACCATGGTGATCGGCAACGCCGACACCGCCCAGGCGTATCCTGCGGCGCGTTCGGTGCTGGCCGAAAACGTGCTGAAGGAACGGATCAAGTCATTTGGTTTTCGCGTCTGGTCGATTGAAGGCGAAGCGCCCACCGGGCCCAAAGCCCAGGCGGCAGACTTTTCAATCCAGGGAGAAGCCAAGGTGAAAACGCTGTCGGCCAAGCTGCAGGCCTCGGGCTTGACCATCACCAAGACGGTGCTCACGTCATGGACCATCAAGGCTATCGACAAGGCCAGCGGCGAGGAAATCTACCTCAATACCGTGCTGCCCAAAGGGCAAAGTTGGGCCACCGAAGACCAGGCGCTGGCGGACATTGGCAGGGCTGTCGGCGATGAGTTTTCCAAAAATTTCTTTTTGCAGCACTTCAACTTTGGCACGCGCAAGACCAACCTCAACATCACCGGCCTGCCTGACCGGCAGACGGCACAGCTGCTGCTGCGCGAGCTGCGCGGCATCCGCCAGGTGCTGGACGTGCAGCTGGTTGCCGATTCAGGCAAGTTCCAGCTCCAGTTGCCTGAAGGAAGCGCGTCTGACATCATCCAGGACACCATCTTCCGGCCGCTCAACACCAAGCTCGGACAAGACTGCTTTGCGCTGGCGGGGTCCAGCGGGTCCGAGGTCAATGCGAGTTTTGCGAGCAGCTGCAATGCGCTGGCGGTGCGGGGCAAATTTGAATCCGTGCCGCCTGCGGGCCTGTTGAATGCGCCAGACTCACGGGGGAAAAGCCTGCTCAAAGGGTTTAAGACGACCTGATTGCGTTTCTGCCTCAGCCCCGGATCGAGAACTCAACCACTTCACCATCGCCAGAGCGGCCAACGCTGTGCCCAAAGGCAATGCGGCCTGCGCCGCGCAGCATGACTTCTTCCCGGCGCAGGATGATTTCGGGCTCGCCAGCCACCGCCACAAAGGTGCCGTTGGTGCTCTGGTCAATCAAAAAAAACTTGTCGCGGCGGCGCTCGATGCGGGCGTGCTGGCGCGATGCCATCCGGTCGGCCACCACGATCTGGCAGCTCACGTCACGCCCGAGGACAATGCCGGTGTTGACCTGCGTCAGCAAAAACTCCTGCCCCGCATGCAGCAGGCGAAGCTGCACCGGCTTGAACGCGGGCTGCAGCGACTGCGTCATCATGGTCTGCTCATCGGACGCCTGCCACATGATTTCGCACACCTCAACGTCGTCGCCCTTGCCTTTGACCGACAGCGCCGCGATGGAACGGGTGGCGGCCCCCAGCAGCGGCGACAGCCGGTCCACCGTGCTGCGCGTGGTCATGATCTGCATGCTTTTTGCAAGTCTGGCCATGCGCGCGGCGAGGTTGACGGTGTCGCCGAAAACATCGTTGTTTTCTTCGATCACCACGCCGACGTGAAAACCAACGCGGATCGCCCGCTGGATGCCCGACACCACGGGCAACACCGATATCTTGAGCTGCATGTCGGTGGCCGCAATGCAGGCGCTGTCGGCATCCGGCAGGACACACATGACCTCATCGCCGATGGTCTTGATCACCCGCCCGCCATAGCGGCCCGCAATGTTACGCATCAGCACGATGCATTCATCGACCATGCGCTTGGCCTGCGCATCGCCCAGGGTGTCATACAGCATGGCGCTGCCTGCAATGTCGGCGAACATCACCGCCAGCATTTTGGAAGACTTGTGCTCAGGCGCCTCGCCGATGACGGTGGGGTTGGACGATGGTACCGTGGACATGGCTGGGGTCGGGTCGGGCAAGCCCGTAGTATCCACGATCCAGCTTAAAACCCGACGGCCTGCCCGTCCCGGCGCGGGTCGCTGGCGGCGATGTAGCCGTGACTGCCGGGGTCGCCCGCACGCCAGATGAATTGCCCGGCCCCAAAATCCTGGTACGAGTCGTTGATGACCTCAATGTGGTGTCCGCGCTCGCGCAAACCCTGAACCGTGGCGCTGGCCATGCTGGCTTCCACATTGATCTCCAGGCCTGCATTGAAGCGCCAGCGTGGCGCATCGCAGGCGGCCTGCGGGCTTTGCCGGTAGTCCAGCATGCGCACCAAGGTTTGCAGGTGGCCCTGGGGCTGCATGTTGCCGCCCATCACGCCAAAGCTCATTTGCGGCTGGCCGTCTTTGGTCAAAAACGCCGGAATGATGGTGTGAAACGGCCGCTTGCCCGGCGCCACCACGTTCGGGCTGGCTGGGTCCAGGCTGAAGCCATGGCCGCGGTTTTGCAGGCTGATGCCAAAGCTGGGCTCAACACAGCCCGAGCCAAAACCCATGTAGTTGCTCTGGATGAAGCTGACCATCATGCCCGACTCGTCCGCCGCAGTGAGGTAAATGGTGCCGCCCTTCACGGGGTTGCCCGCGCCAAAATCCTGCGCTTTTTTCAGGTTGATGAGTTTTACGCGCGACGCAAGATACGCGTCATCGAGCAGCTGCGCCACCGTGACCTGCATGCTGGAGCCCTCTGACACATAACGGTAGGCATCGGCAAACGCCAGCTTCATCGCTTCAATCTGCAAATGCTGTGAATCCACCCCATCGGCCTGCATGCCCGCAATGTCAAACTGGTCCAGAATGCCAAGGGCGATCAGCGCTGCAATGCCCTGGCCATTGGGCGGAATCTCGTGCAGCGTGTGGCCCCGGTAATTCTTGGCGATGGGCTTGACCCACTCTGGCTGATGGGCGGCAAAATCACTGGCCAGCAAGCTGCCGCCGTGCTGGGCGGAAAACTTCTCAATCACCGCCGCAATCTCACCCCGGTAAAACGCTTCTCCTTTTGTAGCGGCTATAGCACGCAGTGCGCGGGCTGCAGCCTTAAATTGAAATAATTCGCCGACATGCGGCGCTCGCCCGCGCGGTAAAAATGCCTGCGCAAAACCGGGCAACGATTTAAGCTCGTCCACCGGCGCAGCCCACTTGCCCTGCAGGATGGGCGGCACGCAGTAGCCGCGCTCGGCAATGTCGATGGCGGGCGCCAGCAGGTCGGCGAACGGCAGCTTGCCAAAGCGTCCGCTCAGCGCCACCCAGGCGCTCACGGCTCCTGGAACGCTCACCGAATCAAAGCCGCGTTTGGGCGGCGTCTTTGCATCAACCCCGTACTTGCGTGAGAAGTAGCCAGGCGTCCAGGCCTGCTGCGCCCGGCCCGAGGCATTCAGCCCATGCAGTTCTTTGCCGTCCCACAAAATGCAAAAGGCATCGCTGCCCAGCCCGTTGCTCACCGGTTCGCAAACCGTCATCACAGCGGCAGCTGCCACGGCGGCATCCACCGCGTTGCCGCCTTTGTACAGCATGCCCAAGCCCGCCTGCGCCGCCAGCGGGTGCGAAGTGGACACGACGTTGCGGGCGAACAGGGGAATTCGGGTGGACGGGTAGGGGTTGTTGTGGTTGAAGTTCATGGCGGTTTTGGCAGTGGGGGAAGTTTCCGGTAGTTTGAGGCCGGCGCTGATGGGCATCAAGCTGATTCTGTCAGGCTTTGAGCACCCGGTTGTGCAGGCGGCGCAGTGACCACCAGATGCCGATGGCCACGACCGGAATGGCGGCAGCCGCCGTGGTCTCAGGGGTGAAGGGCCAGCCAATAGCTTGCGCGCCTTTGGCCAGAAAGCTGATCAGCCCCACGATGTAATAGGTGATGGCCGCCACCGACAGGCCCTCGACTGTGGCCTGCAACTTGAGCTGCAAATCTTGCCTGGCATTCATGGTGGACAGCAGCGCCTGGCTGCTTTGCTGCTGCTCAATCTCGACCCGCGTGCGCAGCAGGTTGCTGATGCGTGAGACGCGTTGCGACAGCGCGTCTTGCCTGCGGGTGGCCCATTCGCAGGTGCTGCGCGCGGGGGTGAGGCGCCGGTCCATGAAATCGCGGATGGTCTGCATGCCCGCCAGGCGCGACTCGGCAATGTCGTCGATGCGCTTGTCGACCAGCTCAAAATACGCGCTGCTGGCAGAAAACCGCGAATGCGTGGCGGCGTGCTGGCTCTCGACCTCGCCCGCCAGCTTGGTCAGCCGGTCCAGCAGTAGGGGCTCGTCTTCGCGTGTCGCGCTGCGGATGGACTGGGCCAACTCCGCGAGTTCACGCTCGGCCGACGCCAGCACCGCATAGGCATCGCGGGCGGCGGGCAGGCCCAGCAGGGCAGCCATGCGGTAGGTTTCAATCTCAAGCAGGCGCTGCACAAGCCGCCCGAGCCTGCGCTGTGTCATGCCACCGGCAAACAGCAGCATGCGCGAGAAGCCATCGGCGTGGATGGCAAAGTCGGTATAAATCTCGCCAAATCCGTCGGCCACCGTCGAGGCCACCAGCGTGTCTTCATCCAGCAGGCGTTTGACCTGTGAATCCGTCACCAACGCATTGGCGGGCAACACCCACAAATGCAGGCTGGTGAGGCACTGGCCGGGCAGCGCGGTAAACCAGTCCTGCGGCACGGCGTCAATGGCGGGGGCGGGGTCATTTGAAGCCTCTCCCAGCCGGTTGGGAACGAGCTCGCGCATGAACGTCCATGAGACAAATTCAGTGTGAAGCTCCCAGCGGATGCGAAACTGCCCTACATCCATGCGCAGATGGGTGGTCAGGCCGTCCGGCTGCGGCAAATGGTGGTCGCGCAGCAGGGCAGCCACGTGCTCCCGGCTGGCCGCGCGCTGGTCAGCATCGCACAGCATCACCACGTGGGAGATCGCCACCGGCACAGTCATCCCCTCGGGCGGGCGGGCGTGGATTTCGTTGTGCAGCGCAGCCCTTTGCGGATGCTGGTTGGGGCGGTAGGTCAATGGCATGGGGCTGGGATGTTATGGCCGTTCTGGTCTTGCAGGCAGTTATTGTGCCGCAGGGTAGCTGCTCCGATCCGACCGACGGCATCCACCCATAAAAAACGGCACCCGAAGGTGCCGCTTTGCTGTCAAGGCTGGCTGCTTGGCTACTCTTCGACGAAGGCCTCTTCGCGCTTGTTCTTCACAGCGGGCAGCAGCACGATGATCAGCATCAGCACGGCAGCCGCCAGCAAACCAGCGGACAGGCCACGGGTAACGAATACGCTCCAGTCGCCGCGCGACAGCAGCAGGGCGCGGCGCAGGTTTTCTTCCATCATCGGCCCCAGAATGAAGCCAAGCAGCAAGGGCGCAGGTTCCATCCCCAGCTTGTTGAACATGTAGCCAATGAAGCCAAAAGCCGCCACCAGCCAGATGTCAAAGGTGCTGTTGTTGGTGCTGTAAACGCCAATCGCGCAAAACAGCACAATGGCCGGGAACAGCCAGCGGTAAGGCACGGTCAGCAATTTGATCCACATGCCGATCAATGGCAGGTTCAAAATGATGAGCATCAGGTTGCCGATCCACATTGAAGCAATCAGGCCCCAGAACAGTTGCGGGTTGCTGGTCATCACCTGGGGGCCGGGCTGGATGTTGTGGATGGTCATGGCACCCACCATCAGCGCCATCACCGCGTTGGGCGGAATGCCCAGCGTCAGCAGAGGAATGAAAGACGTTTGCGCACCGGCGTTATTGGCCGATTCAGGGCCTGCCACGCCGCGGATATTGCCTTGGCCAAACGGCACTTCACCCGGTTTGCTTTTAATTTTTTTCTCAAGCGCATAGGACGCAAACGACGCCAGCAAGGCGCCGCCGCCAGGCAAAATCCCCAGGGCAGAGCCCAGGAAAGTTCCGCGCAGTACGGCAGGCGTCATGTCCTTGAAATCCTGCCTGGTGGGCCAGAGGTTTTCGACCTTGGCAGTGAACACCTCCCGGTCATCCTCTGGCTGCGCCAGGTTGCTGATGATCTCGCCATAACCAAAAACGCCCATGGCGATGGCGACAAAGCCGATGCCGTCTGTCAGCTCGGGAATGTCAAAGCTGTAACGCGCAACGCCGGAGTTGACGTCGGTGCCCACCAGGCCCATCAACAGGCCCAGCACAATCATGGCGATAGCTTTGAGCAGCGAGCCCGATGCCAACACCACCGCGCCAATCAAGCCCAGAATCATCAGCGAGAAATACTCGGCCGGGCCGAACTTGAAGGCCAGCTCAGTCAACGGGGGCGCAAAGGCGGCCAAAATCAGCGTGCCCACGCAACCTGCAAAAAACGAACCCAAACCAGCCGCCGCCAGTGCCGGCCCCGCTCGCCCCTTTCGGGCCATCTGGTACCCATCAATGCAGGTGACAACCGAGGACGATTCTCCCGGCAAGTTCACCAGAATGGCGGTGGTAGAGCCGCCGTACTGCGCCCCGTAATAGATGCCGGCCAGCATGATCAACGCCGACACCGGAGGCAGCGCATAGGTTGCGGGCAAGAGCATGGCAATCGTTGCCACCGGGCCAATGCCGGGCAGCACCCCAATCAGCGTGCCCAGCAGGCAGCCAATCAGCGCGTACAGCAGGTTGATAGGCGTGAAGGCGACGCCAAAACCGAGCGAAAGGTTTGAGATTAATTCCATGATTTACTCCATCAACCTGAAATGAACGTAGGCCAGACCTGAATCTGCAGCTTGAGCATCAGGATGAACACGAGGTAGCTGCCGATCGCAAGGATGGTCGACAGAATCAGCACTTCCTTGAGCTTGAATTCTGATCCGGCCTTGGCGCTGATCAGGGTTAACGCGTAAATGGCGATGATCAAACCCATCGCGGGCAATTTGATGCTGGGCAATCCACCCAGAAGAACGCCAAACGCAAGGTTGGCGCCGACGATGAAACCGACCGGTTTCCAAATCCATTTGCCGATCTTGTCGCCGTCTGGTTTGCCAATCACCAGCGCCTTGACGATCTCAATCGCGCCCAGAATAGCCAGCACAACGCCGAGCATCAATGGAAAATAACCTGGCCCCATTCGCGCGCCCGTACCAACGTTGTAGGTTCCGGCACCCAGGGCGAAGGCAACGCCCAACGCCATGAACAACAGCCCCGCAAAAAAGTCCTTCTGACTTTTAATCAAATGCATACCGGTCTCCTTCTAAGAATTTCGTCCCTGTATTCTGCATGGGAATTGGCGTTTGCCTAGATGTGGATTCCACCTATGTCGCCAAAGCATCACCGGCAGCCCGTCAGGAGAGTGGCGGCGTGGAGGTCAGCACTTCCTCAATCACGGTCTGCCCTTCTGCAACGCGCAGGGCGCCGGCCAGGCGCAGCGGACGCATGCCGTCGGCCACCGCTTGGCGTTTGAGCGCGTCAATGTTCGGCTCGTGGGTGACCTTGGCCTTGAAGGCTTCGCTGACCACCAACAGCTCGTAGAGCCCCATGCGGCCCATGAAGCCGGTCATGCGGCAGTCCACGCAGCCGACCGGCTTGAAGGGCTTGTAGCCGCCGCTGATCTGCCACGGCTTGACGATCTCACCCAGCGCTTCACGCGGCGTGGCGTCGTCGGGCAGCTTGCATTCTCTGCACAGGGTGCGCACCAGGCGCTGCGCCAGCACGCCCAGCAGCGTGGCGTTGATGAGGTAAGACGGTATGCCCAGCTCCATCATGCGCGTGACTGCCGAGGGCGCGTCATTGGTATGCAGGGTGGAGAACACTAAATGCCCGGTGAGGGCGGCCTGGACCGCCATCTCGGCCGTTTGCAGGTCGCGGATTTCGCCCACCATGATGATGTCCGGGTCTTGCCGCATGAGGGCGCGCAGGCCTTCGGTAAAACCGAAGTCAAGCTGCGTCTGCACCTGAGTCTGGTTGAAAGACGGCTCGATCATCTCAATCGGGTCCTCAACGGTGCTGACGTTCACTTCTTCTGTGGCGACCCGCTTCAGGGTGGCATAAAGCGTGGTGGTTTTGCCCGAGCCGGTGGGGCCGGTCACCAGAATGATGCCGTGGGGCCGCTTGACCAGGGTTTCCCAGCGCTGCGCGTCGTGCGGCGAAAAACCCAGTGCGTCCAGGTCCTTCACGGCGTTGTCGGGGTCAAAAATCCGCATCACCATCTTCTCGCCAAACGCCGTGGGTAGGGTGGAGATGCGCATCTCGATCTCATCGCCGCGCGGGTTGCGGGTCTTGATGCGGCCATCCTGCGGGCGGCGCTTTTCTACCACGTCCATGCGTCCCAATAGCTTGATGCGCGCCGTCATGGCGTTGAGCACGCCCATGGGCATCTGGTACACCGGGTGCAGCACGCCGTCAATGCGAAAGCGGATTACGCCCTGCTCGCGCCGGGGCTCCAGGTGGATGTCGCTGGCGCGCTGGTCAAAGGCGTATTGCCACAGCCAGTCCACCACCTGCACCACGCCCTGGTCGTTGGCGTCGAGCTGCTTGTTGGTCTTGCCCAGCTCCACCAGTTGCTCAAAGCTGGCGCCGCCGCTGTTGCCGCCAGATTTCATGGCCGAGCGCACCGACTTGGCCAGCGCAAAAAATTCTGCCGTGAACTTGTGGATTTCCTGCGGACTGGCGACCACGCGGCGCACACGCCTGCGGGCCTGGCGCTCCACCTCGGCCACCCAGTCGGTGATGAAGGGCTCGGCCGTGGCCACCACCAGCTCGGTGGGCGTCACCTGCACGGGCAGTATTTTGTGGCGCTCGGCGTAGGCGGCGCTCATGGTGTCAGCCACTTTGCCGACGTCCACCTTAAGCGGGTCTATGCGCATATAGCCCAAGCCCGCGCGGCCTGCCAGCCACTGGGCCAACGCTTCGATATCCAGCGGCTTGTTGTCAGCGGCGCGGCGCATGGACACGCTGGCCAGGCGCACCAGCGGGTGTTGCACGCTCTCGGCCTGGGCGCAGCGGGCCGTGGTGCGCTGGGCTTCCTCGTCAGAGATGATGCCGTCGGCCTGGAGCCATTGCACCAGGCGGCGCCAGTCGACCGGGCCTGCGTGCGGCGCGGCAGGGGCCTGGCTCGACAGATGAGCCCCGGTTTGGCCATGGGAGCCGGGTGATTTTGTTTTCAGGGCACTGTTCATAGGGCATTCATACGCTGTTCACGCAAACGCAGGTTTCATCGCGCGCACCCATTGGGGCGCGGGCAGGCCCCACTGAGTCTGGATGATTTTGGCATTCGCGGCAAGCACGCCGCGTTTGGGTTGCAAGGGCGTGCGCTGCGCCAGCACCACCGTGTTCCCCGCGCGCGTGGCCCTGAAGGCCCAGATGGCGTCACGCCCGAAGGCCTCAGCGATCTTGTCCACGCTGCGCGCGTAGCTGGAGGCGCGGCCAAACAGGTTGACCGTCATGCAACCGCTGTCGGCCAGCACACGGCGGCAATCGGCATAAAAGGCTTCGCTGTCCAGCACGGGCGCAGCGGCGTCATGGTCGTAGAGATCCACCTGCAATGCGTCCACTGTTCCATGCCATTTTGGGTTCTGGATCTCAACCGAGGCATCACCCAAAATCACCTGCAGGCGGGAATTGTCAGGCACCAGTTTGAACAGGCTGCGGCAGGCCAGCACCACCTGCGGGTTGAGCTCCACCGCGCAGGTTTTCATGCGCAGCACCTTGTGGCAAAACTTGGTGAGCGACGCCGCCCCTAGGCCCAACTGCATGGCCTGGAGTTTAGGCACGGTGGCTGGGTCCGCAAACAGCAGCCAGGCCATCATGCGCTGGATGTACTCATGCACCAGCACGGTGGGCGCATCCATCAGCATGGAGCCCTGCACCCACTCGCTGCCCAGGTGCAGGTGGCGAATCGGGCCTTCGTCAGAGAAATTGACTTCGGGTAGCAGGGGTGGGTGTTTTTTCAAGATGCGGCGATTATCACAAGTGCGCCCATGTCACACCAACCCAGCCGCCGCCATCACCTCGCGCCAGGCGGCCAGCTTGCGATCAAAACTCCAGCTTGCGTTGGCCGGGCTGGTGGATGGCAGCTTGTAAACCGGCAAGCCGAGTTCAGACGTGTGTTTGGCGTGCTTGTAGCTTTCGCCCCCGTTGTGGGCGATGGCCACCAGCTTGGGGCAACGGCGCGCCAGGCTGGCGAAGTCATTGACCTGGGCGTTGCGGATGGCCGAATCCAGGCTGCCTGCGCGTTCGCAGGAGGCATAAACATCCCAAACACCTACACCTTGCTCTAAAAGCCATTTACTACGTTTTGTATAGCTACTTATGCAATGTGGACGAGGGCTAGAGGCAAAAATAGCAGTCAAAATAGGCCAGAAATGGTTTTGCGGATGCCCATAGTACTGCTGCGCCACCAGAGACGCCACACCGGGGAAGCTGCCCAGTATCAGCAGGCGGGTGTTGTCGGATACGAGCGGGGCCAAACCAAGCAGTCGCGGGGCGGCAACACCATTTATTTGCGGGTCAATTTTCATCAGCGCCCGCTTGCTCGGCTGGCAATGCCAACAAGGCCGCCAGCCGGGGCAGCGCCACCTGCGCGTTGTGCGTGGTCGCCAGCGCCAGCGCATCGGCACTGATGTCGCGCAGGCCCGCCACCACAGCGCCAATGCGCGGCAACTCCCCCGGCTCATTGCGCCCTTGCCGCTCACCGGCTGCGCGTTGCGCTGCGGTTTTGTAGAGCCAATGCGGGGGGATGTCGGGTGCATCGGTTTCCAGCACGATGGCTTCCAGCGGCAGCGTGGTTGCCAGATGGCGAAGTGCCACGGCGCGTTCATACGTCACCGCGCCGCCAAAGCCGAGCTTGAAGCCGAGCTTGATGAACTCATGGGCCTGCACGTCGCTGCCGTTGAAGGCGTGGGCAATGCCGGTCCACGCATGGCCACCGGATTGACCCGGTTGTCGGCCCACGTGTGCGACGTCGCGAAGGTGTTTCAGCAGCCGGTCAGCCGAGCGGCGCACGTGCAAAATCACCGGCAGGCCGTGCTTACGCGCCAGCTTCAACTGCTCGCGGTAAAAATGTTCCTGGCGCTCGCGCAGGGGGCTGGCGCACAGCTCGGGCACAAAGAAATCCAGGCCAATTTCGCCCACGGCCACCAGGCGTGGGTCGTCGCGGTGCCGATGCAATTGCGCGTCCAGCCGAGCCAGGTCATCGTCTTGCGCCGTCTTGACGAACAGCGGGTGGATGCCCAATGCATAGCTGTCGCAGCCTGCGTGCGCCAGGCTGCGCACGGCGTCAAAATTGGCTACTTCCACCGCTGGCAAAACGCAATACGCTACACCATTAATAGCTGCTTGTGCACGGATGGCGTGGGCTTGCGCCCCAAATTCAGGTGCATCCAGGTGGCAATGGGTGTCTATCCAGGCAGTCATTGCAGGAAAATACCATACTTCCGCAGCAAAACCCGGCGAACCGTGATACCGTTCCGCTGGTCAGCAGTCGGCGTTTCAAACGAAATTCTTCACAGGTGGTGAGCGCATGCGCAAATCAGCCCTCTACAGCAGCTCCAGCCCGCCCCAAGGCGCGCCGGGCACGCAGTCTGCGCAGCCGGACGCACTGTCGGCCAAACGCCCTTCCCGCCTGGCGGCGTTGCGCAAGCTGTCGCCCAACGACCCCCGCCTGCTCTGGTCCGCCATCGGCCTGCTGACCGTGCTGCTGTTGGTCAGCATCGGCCTGATGCTGCGCCCCACCGGCCCCAAACTCACCCAGGAAATCATTGACAGCGCGGTGCTCAAAACGCTTGAAACCGCCGACCTGCCCTCGCCCACCGCCAAAGCTTATGAGGCGATTTTGCCGTCTGTCGTGCGGGTCATGGGCTTTGTCAAAAGCAAAGACGGCAAGGAAGACATCCAGCACGGCGTGGGCACTGGCGTGGTGATTGTGGACAAAGGCATCATCCT
>JANYJD010000191.1 GCA_025358555.1 Rhodoferax sp. | reverse complement strand
ATGCGCCCGGCCTTGGCCGGAATCATGCTGTGCTTGGCGATGTGCTGGCTCAGAATGAAGTAGCCCCTGATGTTGAGGTTCATTACCTTGTCCCAGGCAGCAACCGGGTGGTCTTCAGCGGGCGCACCCCAACTGGCACCTGCGTTGTTGACGAGAATATGGACGTCTCCCATGCGCTGCAGGGTTTCGTCGGCCAAGCGGCGGATGTCTTCTTCCTTGCCGCAGTCGGCGGCAATCCATCGGGCGTCAATGCCGGCGGCCTGCAGTTGCGCTGTGGCCTGCTCAAGGTCTTCGGCCTTGCGCGAGCTGAGCATGATTTTTGCACCGGCTTCGCCCAGGGCGTGGGCCATTTGCAGCCCGAGGCCTCGCGATCCGCCCGTGACCAGGGCGGTTTTGCCAGTCAAGTCAAACAGTTGCTGAGTGGTTCGGGTCATGTTGCGTCCTTTTGGGTTCGTATGAGTGGGATAGGCCGGATGGATTCAGGTGTTCATGCAGGCCAAGCGAATTTCTGCAATCGATTCTTCAGGCTAATGGCGTTTCCTTGAGCCGGGAGCGGACATAAATCAGCACCACGCCAAGCACCACGACGGCACCACCGATGGCGGTCATCCACCACGCCGTAGATTCATCGGTGCGTCGCACAAAGGTGGCGATCACGATGGACAGCAAACCACCATAAATATAGACCCAGATCAGCTTCTGAAGTCGTGTCAGCACAATTTTGGCAACCATCAAAACGCCTCTTGGGGGAAGTCTGCACAGGTCATGTCACGGGTCTCCACCACTTTTAGCCAGGCTCCGATTTTTGGCAGCTCGTAGTGGTAAAAATAGCGCATAGCCCCCGTCCTACCTTCATTGTTTGCTATCAATGTAATACTTTTAGGTTGAACGGACGCCAACGCCACATCCAGCCAGATCCAGGCCAGCACGGTGTGGCCAAAAGCCTGCATGTAGGGCACCGCGTTGGCCAGCGCATGAGTGGGGTTGCCTGTGGACCAGGCGGCTTTTGTTGCGCTGGCAACTTGGTGCAGCGCGCGTTCCAGATCGTCGGCATGGGCTGCCAGCCCGGTCACGTCCCTGGCACGCTGGATCGTTGCGTTCATGCGTGCAGCAAGCAGCGTCAGCCCGCGCCCGTTTTCCATCAGCACCTTGCGGCCCAGCAGGTCAGCCGCCTGGATGCCGTGGGTGCCTTCGTGAATCATGTTCAACCGGTTGTCGCGCCAATACTGTTCGACCGGAAAGTCACGCGTGTAGCCATAGCCGCCGAGAATTTGAATCGCTAGGCTGTTGGCTTCGAGGCACCACTCGCTGGGCCAGCTTTTGGCAATGGGGGTCAGCACTTCGAGGAGAAGGCGGGCATCGTCAGCGGCCTGCGGCGCGCCGGTGTGCTGCTCGTCCACCAGACGGGCGCAGTACAGCTCCAGCGCCAGCGCGCCTTCGCAGTACGATTTTTGCGCTAGCAGCATACGCTTGATGTCGGCGTGCTCAATGATGGCCACCTGCGGCTGCGCCGAGTCTTTGCTGACCGCCTCGCCCGCGCCGCCTCCTCTGGCGGGTCGCCCTTGGGGCCGGTTTTTGGCGTAGTCCAGTGACGCGTAGTAGCCCGCCATGCCAAGCATCGTGGCCGCCGTGCCGACGCCAATCCGCGCCTCGTTCATCATGTGGAACATGCAGCGCAGGCCTTCGCCGGGCTTGCCAACCAAATACCCCACGGCACCCGGAGCCGCAGGGCCTGAGCCGGTGGAGGAGACCGGGAACTTGCCCTCTCCAAAGTTAAGCAGCGTGTTGGTGGTGCCACGCCAGCCCAGCTTGTGGTTAAGGCCTGCCAGCGCCACATCATTGCGCTCACCCGTCAGCTTGCCCGCCGCGTTGACCATTTTCTTGGGCACGACAAACAGCGAAATGCCGCGTGTGCCCGCCACCAGTTTGCCGTCCGGCCCCGGAATCTTGGCCAGCACCAGGTGGATGATGTTCTCAGTGAGTTCATGCTCGCCGGCCGAGATCCACATCTTGTTGCCTTTGAGCCGGTAGCGTGGCCCTAAAGGTTCCTCTTCAAAGCCTTCACCATCCGCCACAGCACGCGTGGTGATGTCCGACAGGCTGGAGCCCGCCTGCGGTTCACTCAGGCACATGGTGCCCGACCACAGGCCTGAAAATTCATTGAGGGCAAACACGGTCCTCTGCAGCTCGGTGCCATGTTTCATCAGCAGATTGGCGTTGCCCACCGAGAGCAGGCCTGAACCAATGCTGACCGACGCACAGGCAAAAAACGCATTCGCCGCCGCTTCGACCGTGTAAGGCAACTGCATGCCGCCAATCTCATAATCCTGCGAAGCGCTGAGCATGCCCGAAGCAGCGTAGGCTTTTTGGGCATCGTGCGTGGCCTGCGGCAGAATGACTTTTTCGCCGTCAAAATGCGGCTCCTGCGTGTCTACCAGGCGGTTGAACGGCGCGTACTTTTCGCGCGCAATGCGCTCGCAGGTGTCAAACACAGCGTCGAAGGTTTCACGCGAGTGGTCGGCGAAACGGCCACGCTGGGCCAGCGACGTGACGTCAAGCCAGTCGTAGAGCAGAAAGTCAACGGTGCAGCGCAAGCTCATGGGCAATTCTTCCGAGGAGTTGAAACTGGACAGTCAAATAAAAAAAGGCTGAACTGCATTGATTTTGCACGCCCAGCCCATCGAAAAGGAATTCACCAAAGTCCCAAGGCTACAGCACTTCAAACACGCCGGCCGCACCCATGCCGCCGCCAATGCACATCGTCACAACAACCCGTTTGGCACCCCGGCGCTTGCCTTCAATCAGGGCGTGACCGGTGAGGCGCTGGCCGCTGACGCCGTAGGGGTGGCCTACGGCGATGGCACCCCCATTCACGTTCAGCCGGTCACCGGGAATGCCCAGCTTGTCGCGGCAATAGATCACCTGTACCGCAAACGCTTCATTGAGTTCCCACAAATCGATGTCGCTGACCTTCAAGCCCAGGCGTGCCAGCACTTTGGGGATGGCAAATACAGGGCCAATACCCATCTCATCCGGCTCACAGCCTGCCACGGCGAAACCGAGGAAGCGGCCCAGAGGTTTCAGGCCTTTCTTCTCGGCCAAGGTCTCATTCATGATCACGCAGGCACCGCCACCGTCTGAAAACTGGCTGGCATTGCCGGCTGAGATCAACCCCCCCGGCAAAGCCGAACGCAAACCGCTGATGCCTTCCTTGGTGGTGCCGTCGCGGATGCCTTCGTCTTTGGACACCGTGATTTTTTTGGTGGTCAAACCCATCACCTTGTCGGCCACGCCAGCGGTCACAGTAATTGGCGCAATTTCAGCGTCAAACAAACCAGCCGCCAGTGCTGCCGTGGCTTTTTGCTGGCTGGCGGCACCATACTCGTCCATCGCTTCCCTGCTGATGTTGTAGCGCTTGGCCACGTTCTCGGCGGTTTGCAGCATGTTCCAGTAAATCTCGGGCTTGTTTTTCGCAAGCCACGGGTCGGCCAGCATGTGGGTGTTCATCTCCTGCTGCACGCAGGAAATGCTCTCCACACCCCCAGCCACAAAAATATCTCCTTCACCCGCAATGACGCGTTGTGCGGCCATGGCGATGGTTTGCAGGCCAGACGAGCAAAAGCGGTTCACCGTCATGCCCGACGTGGTAATGGGAAGCCCAGCACGCAGGGCAATCTGGCGCGCAATATTGGCACCGGTTGCGCCCTCGGGGTTGGCGCAGCCCATGATGACGTCGTCAACCTCTGCGCCTTCGATACCTGCGCGTTTCACGGCGTGCTCCACCGCGTGGCCACCCAGAGTGGCACCGTGGGTCATGTTGAAGGAGCCCTTCCAGCTTTTAGCAAGCGGGGTGCGGGCGGTGGATACGATTACTGCTGATGTCATTGCATACTCCTAAAAGTGCTTCGGAAAGGCCGCGAATATGGGGGCAGAGCCCAATTTTGTTCGTCGCGTCTCGCTCCGTTTAAGTTTTTGTCATGAGTTTGGATCTGACCCCAAATTCACTCGTCAGTTAAAGGTCTTGCCCTCGGCAGCCAGCTTCGCCAGCAGCGGTGCCGGCGCCCAGAACTTGGCGTCGTCCAGCGGGTTCAGTGCGAAGCGCTTCATGCTCTGCACCACATTGAACAGGCCGACCTGGTCGGCGTAGTTCATAGGGCCGCCACGGTAGATGGGAAAGCCATAGCCCATCAGGTACACCATGTCGATGTCGCTGGCCTTGGACGCAATGCCTTCTTCCAGAATGCGGGCGGCTTCGTTGACCAGCGAATACACCAGGCGCTGCACGATCTCCTCATCCGACACTTTGCGCGGCGTGATGCCTTTGGCTTTGCGATGCGCTTCAATCATCTTGACAACATCGGCGTTAGGGATCGCATCGCGCTTGCCCGCCACGTAGTCGTACCAGCCCGCGCCAGTCTTCTGGCCAAAGCGGCCCATCTCGCACAGCAGGTCGGCCGTCTTGCTGTAAATCATGTCGGGCTTTTCGACCACGCGGCGCTTGCGGATGGCCCAGCCAATGTCGTTGCCCGCCAGGTCACCCATACGGAATGGCCCCATGGCAAAGCCGAATTTCTCGATGGCTTTGTCTACCTGCGCCGGGGTGCAGCCTTCGTCCAGAAGAAATCCGCCCTGGCGTCCATACTGCTCAACCATGCGGTTGCCGATGAAGCCATCGCACACGCCCGATACGACCGCCGTTTTTTTGATCTTTTTGGCGACACCCATCACGGTGGCCAGCACGTCTTTGGCAGTCTTCTCGCCGCGCACCACTTCCAGCAGCTTCATCACATTGGCCGGGCTGAAGAAATGCATGCCCACCACATCTTGCGGGCGCTTGGTGAACGACGCAATTTTGTTAACGTCCAAGGTGGAGGTATTGGAGGCCAAAATGGCGCCGGGCTTCATCACGCGGTCGAGCTCCTTGAACACTTTTTCCTTCACACCCATTTCTTCAAATACGGCCTCGATGACCATGTCGGCGTCTTTGAGGTCGTCATAGTTCAGCGTGGTGGTGAGCTGGCTCATGCGCTGCTCGTACTTGTCCTGCTTGAGCTTGCCTTTTGTGACCTGGGATTCGTAATTTTTGCGGATGGTGGCAATGCCACGGTCGAGCGCCTCCTGCTTCATCTCCAACATTTTCACGGGTATACCGGCGTTCAGGAAGTTCATCGAGATGCCGCCGCCCATGGTGCCGGCACCAATAATTGCTACAGAGTTGATAGCGCGTTGTGGCGTGTCAGCGGGTACATCGGGGATTTTTGAGGCGGCGCGGTCGGCCACAAAAATGTGGCGCAGTGCCTTGCTCTCGGGCGTCTGCATGAGCGCGATAAAAATTTCCCGCTCGGCTGCCATGCCTTCGTCAAATTTCTTTTGGGTCGCGATTTCGACGATATCGACGTTTTTGACCGGAGCCGGAAAGTTCTTCGACATGCCCGTGACCATGTTGCGCGCGAACTGGAAGTAAGCGTCGCCCAGTGGGTGTTTGCACGGCAGGTTGCGCACCAGCGGCAGGGGCCGCGCATCGGCCACCGACTTGGCGAACGCCAGCGCTTCTTCCGTCAATGTATCTGGCGATTTGGCCATTTTGTCAAACAGCTTTTGGCCCGGCAGCATGGCCAGCATGTCGCTCTTGATGGGCTCGCCGCTGACCATCATGTTCATGGCCACTTCCGCGCCCAACACGCGAGGCAAACGCTGTGTACCGCCTGCGCCGGGAATAAGGCCCAACTTGACTTCGGGCAGAGCGACGCTACAGCCCGGTGCCGCGATGCGGTAATGGCAACCCAAGGCCAACTCCAGCCCTCCGCCCATGCAAACTGAATGCATCGCAGCAACCACCGGCTTCGCAGAATTTTCAACCGCAAGGATGACGCTCAGCAAATTGGGCTCTTGCAGGGCTTTGGGTGAGCCAAACTCCTTGATGTCGGCCCCGCCGGAAAATGCCTTGCCTGCCCCGGTGATGATGATCGATTTGACAACCGCATCGGCGTTGGCCTTACCCAATCCGTCGGTGATGCCCACGCGGGTGGCAAAACCCAAGCCGTTGACGGGTGGGTTGTTCAGGGTAATGACGGCGACGTCGCCGTGAACTTGGTACTCAGCAGTCATGTTGGCAGTCCTTCAAAAGAAAAATAGAACGGTCGTGCGTTTTTTAAATTGTATGGCGGGTGAGCCAGGGCTCCCTGCGGATTTTGCCCCAACAGCGACATGGGCAGGCCATGAACACCACAGCCCGAAGCGAGTACTTTAAACCTCCAACCACTCTTTGCGAATATCCGCGTTGGCCCGCAGCTCGGCGGGCGTGCCGGTGAACACAATGCTGCCGTGGCCCATCACCAGGCAGCGGTCTGAAATGGCCATGGCAATCGTGAGCTTTTGCTCGATCAACAAAACGGAAATTCCCCGGCGCTTGAGTTCTTTCAGGTACTGGGCGACCAGCTCGACAATCTTGGGCGCCAGGCCTTCTGTCGGTTCGTCAATGATGATGAGGTCCGGGTCGCCCATCAAGGTGCGGCACAAGGTGAGCATTTGCTGTTCGCCGCCCGACATTACGCCTGCCTCGGTGAGCTGGCGCTCTTTGAGGCGGGGGAACAACTGGTACATGTCGTCCATCGACCAGCGGCCGGTCTTGCGGGCATTTTTTTGCCCCAGGTACAGGTTTTGTTCGACCGTCAAATTG
>JANYJD010000134.1 GCA_025358555.1 Rhodoferax sp. | reverse complement strand
TTCTGAAAACTCACTGGCCCGCTCCAGCAGCTGAACGCTGTGACCCGAGCTTGCGCAAGCCCGCGCGGCCGCCAGTCCACCCATGCCGCCGCCAGCGATCAGAACGCGCATGTCAGCTCACCCGGCCAGCACCCAGAGCGTCGCTATACCCGTTTGCACGTTGGCACGTTGCACGCTGGCACATTTACACGTTTACACGTTGGTTCGCCCGCTGCTACGCAATCAACCGAACACGAATGACATGGCCAACCGCTGCGATGGCCGCCACCACGTCATCGCCTGGCGAACCTTCAACGTCAACGATGTTGAACGCCAGCTCGCCCCGGCTCTTGTTCACCATGTCGATCACGTTGACTTTTTTATCGGCAAGCACGGACAGTACCTGGCCCAGCACGCCAGACACGTTGTCATTGGCAAACGTGATGCGGGTCAGTCCCGGCGTACGCGCCATACTCACCGCGGGGAAGTTGACTGAATTCGTGATGTTGCCATTTTCCAGGTAGTCCATCAGCTCGTCCGCCGCCATCACCGCGCAGTTTTCTTCCGACTCTTCGGTGCTGGCGCCAATATGCGGCATGGCAATCACCTTGGCGTGGCCGAGCATGACGGGCTCGGGGAAATCACACACGTAGCGGCCCAGCTTGCCTGCATTGAGTCCGCGTAGAACAGCTGCAGATTCCACAATGGTTTCACGCGCAAAGTTCAGCAGCACAGCACCAGGGCGCATCAGCTTCAGGGCATCGTCGTTGATCAAGTGACGCGTGGCATCCATCGCCGGCACGTGCAGCGAGATGTAGTCCGACCGTGCCAGCAGAGCCTGCAGGTTTTCCATGCGCGTGACTTCATTGCTTAGGCGCCAGGCGGCGTCGATCGACAGCGCGGGGTCAAACCCCACCACCTTCATGCCCATGGCCAGCGCCATGTCGGCCACCAGGGAACCAATCGCACCCAGGCCCACAATGCCCAGCGTTTTGCCCTTGATCTCGCCACCGGCGAAGCGCGACTTTTCTTTCTCCAGCAAAGCCGCCATTTCAGCCGCGTCGGTCATGTGGGTGAGCGAGTTGACATACGCCATACCCGGCAAAATGCCGCGCGTGGCCAGCAGCATGCCCGCCATCACCAGCTCTTTGACGGCATTGGCGTTCGCTCCCGGCGTGTTGAACACCACCACACCAAGCTTGCTGTATTCGGCAACGGGGATGTTGTTGGTTCCTGCTCCGGCCCGCGCTGCGGCTATTAGCGACTTGGGCACTTCCACACCTTGCAGCTTCTGGCTGCGCAGCAAAAAAGCGTCGGGGTGGCCAATATCGCTGCCCACCTCGTAGGACTGGCGCGCAAAGCGATCCAGGCCCTTGACCGATATCTGGTTGTAAGTTCTGATTTTGTACATGCTATATTATCACTAGCTAACTATGCATACTGGACGAGGGCTATAGGCCTATTTGACCGCTATTTTATCAATTAGAGGTAACCTGGCGGTGAGCCCACGTCAGCCATGGCATCAGCGCTTTCAGGTCATCCTGCTCCACCGT
Organism: Rhodoferax sp.; assembly: GCA_025358555.1. Lineage (GTDB taxonomy): Bacteria > Pseudomonadota > Gammaproteobacteria > Burkholderiales > Burkholderiaceae_C > JANYCG01. The sequence continues at coordinate 4,771 of JANYJD010000134.1, read as the reverse complement.
CGCGCCGCACCAGATGCGCAGCCCGGCTGGCGCATCCTTGTACGCGCCAATGTCGTAAGCCACGCCTTCGGCCTCAAGCAGCTTGGCCATCTTCTTGACCTGCTCCTCGGTGGCCTTCAGCGTTAGGCACACGCTGGTGTTGGAGCGGGTGGCTTTAGATTTCGCCAGAAACGAAATCCAGTCATTGGCCGCAACAAAATCTTCAATGACCTTGAGGTTGGCCTTAGACCGCGCGATGGTGCCCTTGACGCCCCCCAGGCTCTCGGCCCACTTCAGTGCGTCCAGATAGTCCGCCACGCACAGCATCGACGGCGTGTTGATGGTTTCGCCCTTGAACAAGCCGTCAATCAGCTTGCCGCCCGACTTCATGCGAAACACCTTGGGCATGGGCCAGGGCGGGCTGTAGGCCTCGATGCGCTCAACAGCGCGGGGCGACAAAATCAGCATGCCATGGCCGCCCTCGCCGCCTAAAACTTTCTGCCAGGAATAGGTGATGACGTCCAGTTTGTCCCAGGGCATGTCCATGGCGAACACGGCCGATGTGGCGTCGCAGATCGTCAAGCCCTTGCGGTCAGTGGGAATCCAGTCGCCGTTGGGCACCTTCACGCCCGACGTGGTGCCATTCCATACAAACACCACATCGTTGTCAAAGTTGACAGGGGCAAAGTCGGTGATGTCGCCGTAGGCGGCCGTGCGCACATTCACATTGGGAAGCTTGAGCTGCTTGACGATGTCAGTCACCCAGCCTGCGCTGAAAGACTCCCACTCCAGCACATCCACACCCCGCGCGCCCAGCAGGGACCACATCGCCATTTCAATCGCGCCGGTGTCCGATCCCGGCACCACCGCGACGCGGTAGCCCTCAGGCAGACCAAGGATGCGTGCGGTCTCGCTGCACGCCAGACCCAGCGCCTTTTTGCCCAGCGCCGAGCGGTGCGAGCGGCCCAGCGTGTCCAGCGTCAACTTGCTGACGTCGTAGCCGGGGCGCTTGGCGCAGGGGCCGGAGGAGAAATTGGGGCTGTTGGGGCGAACGGATGGCTTGACGGTAAGTTGCATTGAAGTCTCTGTCAGGTGAAAAAATTATTGTATCTTTGGCGACGGCTGGGGCAGCTTGGAATGACTCTGCGCGCAACATCGCTTTCAAGCAGCATCCGGACATGGCGCGTGACTTGGATCTGGCTTTCAAAGTGATCAATCTCCTTTTGGTGCATGCAGCGGGCACCAAGGGGGCGAAGCAGGCGGATGAATCGCGTCTGGATGAAAAAAAACATTTGCAATTCAAAAATAGCGATGTAAACTATATTTCATTAAATGTAGTAAATATTTCATATGTGGTCTCTGCTCTTAGTCACCCTGCCCACCCAACCCAACGCGGTTCGCCTGCGCATTTGGCGCGCCCTTAAGGCGCTGGGCTGCGCTGCGCTGCGCGATGGCGCTTACGTACTGCCGGCGGGCGAAGCGGCCGCGCTGGAGGCACTGGCCGTGGAGGTGCGCGAAAACGGGGGCAGTGCGTCGGTGATGTCGCTGTCTCCCACCGACGAGGCGCAGCGGCTGGAGGTGCTGGTGCAGTTTGACCGCAGCGAGGCTTATGCAACGTGGAACGAGTCAGTCAAGCTGGCCTTCTCAATCCTCCAAACCCTGCCGGAAGCCGATGCCCGCAAGCGCCTGCGAATCATCTCAGAGGCGTTGCAGGCCATCAAACGGATTGACTATTACCCAGGCGACGCAGCTTCAAAAAATGACGTCCTGCTGGCCCTGCTGCGCCAGGCGTTCGATGCCCGCTTCTCCAAAGGCGAGCCGCAACCCGCACCAGGAAAAATTGCCCGGCTGGACACCGCCAAGTTTCAGGGCAAGCGCTGGGCCACGCGGGCGCGCCCTTGGGTGGACCGCATGGCCAGTGGCTGGCTGATCGCGCGTTTCATTGACAGGCAAGCCCGCTTTGTCTGGCTGCAAGACCCTGGCAAGGCCCCGCGCACTGTGTTGGGGTTCGACTTCGACGGCGCACGCTTCACGCACGTGGGCAGCCACGGAAATGAACGCGTCACGTTTGAAGTGCTCATGGCCAGCTTTGGGCTGGACGGCGACCCCCACCTGGCCGCCATCGCCCAGGTGGTGCATTACCTGGACGCAGGCGGCATCCCGGTTGCACAGGCTGCCGGACTTGAGGCCGTATTGGGCGGCCTGCGAGAGGTGCACGCCGATGACGACGCACTGATCAAAGCCACCGGAGCCGTGTTTGACGCGCTCTATGCCAATGCCGCCAGCGCATCCCTCACCGCCACCCTCTCCCGGCGGGAGAGAGAGCAGTCGAAACCCTAATTCAAGTTTGGATCAAATCTGGCCCGCACCATGACTGAAGACTTGCCCACACGACCCGCCCCGGTCAGCTTTTACGAAGCGTTCCGCTTCTGGCTCAAGCTCGGCTTCATCAGCTTTGGTGGCCCGGCCGGGCAGATTGCCATCATGCACGCCGAGCTGGTGGAGCAAAAGCGCTGGATCAGCGAAAAACGCTTTCTGCATGCGCTGAACTACTGCATGCTGCTGCCAGGGCCAGAGGCGCAACAGCTCGCCATCTACATCGGCTGGCTGATGCACCGCACCTGGGGTGGCATTGTGGCAGGCAGCCTGTTTGTGCTGCCATCGCTATTCATTTTGATAGCGCTGTCGTGGGTCTACATTGCCTTTGGCTCGCTGCCGGTGGTGGCTGGCATCTTTTACGGGCTAAAGCCTGCCGTCACCGCGCTGGTGCTGCATGCGGCGTGGCGCATTGGCAGCCGCGCGCTCCAAAACAACTGGCTGTGGGGCATCGCGGCAGCAGCCTTCGTCGCGATTTTTGCGCTTGATTTGCCGTTCCCCCTGATCGTGATTGCAGCAGCCTTGATCGGTTACGTTGGTGGCCGCATCTACCCCAATGTCTTCATCACAGGCGGTGGCCACGGCGCGGCCAAGGCAAGCTACGGCCCCGCGCTGATTGATGACGACACGCCCACGCCCGCGCACGCGCTGTTCAGCCGCGCGGGCCTCATCAAAATATTCGCGGTTGGTTTGGCGCTGTGGGGCGTGGCGTTTGCAATGCTGATTGCAATGCTCGGCATGAACGGCGTACTCACGCAGATGGCATGGTTCTTCACCAAGGCGGCGCTGCTCACGTTTGGCGGCGCGTATGCCGTGCTGCCTTACGTCTACCAAGGCGCGGTGGAACAATTTCAGTGGCTCACGGGCACCCAGATGATCGACGGCCTGGCTCTGGGCGAGACCACGCCCGGCCCGCTGATTATGGTGGTGGCTTTTGTGGGATTCGTCGGCGGCTGGGTCAAGCAGATCTTTGGACCTGATGCGCTGTTCCTGGGTGGTGCAATGGCCGCCACGGTGGTGACCTACTTCACGTTCCTGCCATCGTTCGTCTTCATTCTGGCCGGTGGCCCGTTGATCGAGACCACGCACGGCAACCTGAAATTCACCGCACCGCTCACGGCCATCACCGCTGCCGTGGTCGGCGTGATATTGAACCTGGCGCTGTTCTTTGCCTACCACGTGCTGTGGCCCACCGGCTTCAGAGGGCCGTTTGACTATGTGTCTGCCGCTATCACCGTGGGAGCGGCGATAGCGCTGTTCCGCTTCAAGGTCGGCGTGATCCCGCTGTTGGCGGCCTGTGCGGCGATCGGGCTCGGCTACAAGTCATTGTTTTAGGTTTCAGCGCTTTAAGTTTCAGTTTCAGGTTGTCATTTTTAAAGACGACCATGTCTCAACCCGCCTCCTATGGAACATGGCTGCGATGGAGCAGTCGGTTCGCAGAGGCTATTTTTTTGAAAGAGAAAAACACCATGAACATCGCTATCCAACCCCTGCCGTTTGACCCATCCACCTTGAATGGCCTGTCAGAAAAACTGGTGCGCAGCCACCACCAAAACAACTACTGCGGCGCGGTCAAGCGGCTCAACGCAATCCGCGCGGAATTGGGCAAGAAAAGCTTCGCCACGGCACCGGGCTTTGAACTCAACGGCTTAAAGCGCGAGGAACTGATCGCCACCAACTCCATGCTGCTGCACGAGTTGCACTTCGCCTGCATGGGCGGCTCCACTGAACCCATGGTGCCCGCCATGGCGCTGGCTCTCACCGCGAGTTTTGGCAGCGTGGCGCGATGGCGCGAGGAGTTCGTCGCCATGGGCAAAGCACTGGGCGGTGGCTCGGGCTGGGTGGCTCTGACCTTCTCGCCACGTGATGGTGCCCTGGTCAACGGTTGGGCCGCAGACCACACCCATTCGGTCGCGGGTGGCGTGCCCATCCTGGCACTGGACATGTACGAGCACGCCTACCACATGGACTTTGGGGCCAATGCTGGTGCGTGGGTGGATGCCTTCATGGCCAACATCAACTGGGCAGCGGTGTATGCGCGCTACCAGAACGCGGTGCATGGCGTAGGAGACGAGTTTTCTGTAACGCAGACGGACCTGTCGGAAAAGTTTGCCGGTGCTGCGTTGTTCGACGTGCGCCGTGCGGGCGTATTTGAGCAGGCCAAGCAAGTTCTGCCAGGAGCGCAATGGCGCGATCCGGCCACGGTGACGCAATGGGCCACCGAGCTGGCACCAGAGCAGGAAGTCGTCGTTTATTGCGTTTACGGCCATGAGGTGGGCCGCTCCACCGCCCTGCGCCTGCGGGCACACGGCATCAACGCCCGCTTTTTGAAGGGTGGCATTGACGAGTGGCAAAAGGCGGGTCTGCCACTGGTTCAAAAATAACGTTATCGCCAGCGTCAATTCACACGTCACCG
>JANYJD010000008.1 GCA_025358555.1 Rhodoferax sp. | reverse complement strand
TTATAGACAAAATAGGAACATAAACACATATATTTAGTGACTACAAGTAACAGTCAAAAAAAGACCGCCCTCAGACGGTCTTGCCCAGCTACAGCGGACAGTTTTGCTTGATCAGTGGCTGCAAAAAGGGAGGAACTTCAGGTTAGAGGCACCTTTCACCCACTTTCCTCGCCAGATTCATGCACCAACAGATCACCGGGCTGGCAATTCAGGTAGACGCAGATTTTCTCCAGCGTGTCAAAGCGCACGCCTTTGACCTTGCCCGGCTTGAGCAACGACATGTTGTCAACCCTCATGAAGCGATTTCTGTTTACCTTGGCCTGTGCATTCTGATGGCGGCTTGTGGCGGCGTGCCCTTGCGGTCACTGCCGCGCCTGATGCAACTGTCCCAGCAGTTGCTGGAAGCCAATCCGGCCGAATTCCGGGTCGCGTTGCAGGTCGATGCGCGTCTGGTGCCGCCAGCGGGCGCTGTGCCTTTACTCATCATCAAGGTTGAGCCGCGTACGGCGGGCGAGTTTGAAGCGATCGACAAAAGCTGCCTTTGCAGTTGACGGTCGCCTCGGCCCCCACCCTTGGCCTGGAGGCCTCGCCAAGGGGCCGCCGGTGGCTGATCTACAGCATGCCGCCACAAACCCAGGCGGAACTGCAACGCGTGCAGGACACCATCAGGCAGTCCCGTGCCAAAGCGCAAACAAGGCAGCGCAAACAAGGCCGCAAGGCCAGGGCGGCGGCAGTTTGAGTGTCGGCGTGGAACAGGACTCGTTGGCAACCAGCGACCCGGCTTTGGCAGACACCCGCTGGGACACTTGGCTGCAGACGCGCCAGAGTGAGGGTTTTTTTGAGGTCTGGTCGGGGACACTGGCCCAGCTACGAAAGCTCGCGGCTGAAAAAAGGTAGACCCGCAGCGGCTTGGCACGCGGCCTATCTCGCCGGGCCTTGGACTGGCTTGGCAGCATTACGGTTTAAGCTAGCGCTTTTCGCATCCAACCCACGCTACCGGAGACACTTCATGCCAAGCCAGCCAACCAGCCCGTTGAACCCCTTGCACCTGTCACCCCGATTGCAGATTTCACCCGTATTACGGCATTTTGTCATCCCCCTGGCGGTGACGTGCAGCGCGCTCCTGCTTTCGACACTGGGCCACGCCCAAACCCCACCGGCCAGCGCATGGCCGACCAAGCCCGTCAAGATCGTGGTGACCTTTCCGCCCGGTGGCGCGCCCGACACGTTGGCCCGCGTTCTCGCCGACAAGTGGGGCCAAACCCTGGGGCAAACCTTCACGGTGGACAACAAGCCCGGCGCGGGCGGCAACATTGGTGCGGACTTTGTGGCCAAAAGCGCAGGTGATGGCACCACGCTGCTGATTGCGACTGTCGGCACGCACGCCATCAACCCAGCGCTGTATGCCAACATGCCCTACAACAACATCAAGGATTTCACGCCCGTGAGCTTTTTGGCGGCCACGCCAAATTTGCTGGTGGTGAACAAGGACGTGTCGGCCAAGACCGTGAAAGAACTGATCGCCCTGGCGGCCAAGACGCCGCTCACATTTGGCTCGTCGGGCAGTGGCACGTCCATCCACCTGTCGGGCGAGCTGTTCAACACGCTGGCCGGGGTGAAGATGCAGCACATCCCCTACAAAGGCCGCGCGCAGGCCGTGCCGGACCTGCTGGGGGGCCGCATCACGATGATTTTTGACAACATGCCGTCGGCGCTGCCGCTGGTCAAGTCCGGCGACGTGCGCGCCATTGCAGTGACCAGCGCCGCGCGCTCTGCCGCTGCACCCAATATCCCGACCATTGCAGAATCCGGCTTGCCCGGTTTTGAGGCCACGTCGTGGTTTGCGCTGCTGGCCCCGGCCGGGCTGCCCAAGGAAGTGCTGGCCCGCATCAATGCCGAAACCGCCCGCGTGATGAACCTGCCCGACGTGCGTGAAAAGCTCACCGCGCTTGGCCTGGACGTTGCCGCGGGCAGCCCGGAGTCCCTGGCAAACCTGATTCAGGCGGAAACCCTGAAGTGGGCCAAGGTGGTGAAAGAATCCGGAGCCAAGCTGGATTGATCGGTTACCCCAGCAGGCGCGCCAGCGTCAGCAGCGCCAGCAGCAGCATCCACATGACGACTGAGCGCCAGACCAGGCCCACAATGCTGCGCAGGTGCGCCAGCTCTGGCTCCTGGCCAGGCAGGGATGTGCCGCCAGCCAGCGGGTCATCGGTGGGCCGCAGGGTTGACCGCATAGGCGCACCGCCCAGACGCAGGTTCACTGCACCCGAGGTAGCCGCCAGGATCACGCCATCATTGATGCGGCCTGCGCGCTGTGAATAGGTTCGCCAGGCATCGATGGCTTCTTCAAAGCTGCCCACCACCGCAAAGCCAAGCGCGGTGACACGCGAGGGCAACCAGTCAATTGCGTTCCACGCGCCAGCAGCGACGTTTTGCAAGGCTGCACTCACGGGCTGGTGGTGCGCCTCGCTTTGGTGCTGCCAGTAGCGGGCCACGAATTCACTGAGGCGGTACAGCACGGCGCCGGCAGGCCCCAGGCCGAAGGCCGCCAGTACTGCAAACCAGCCCAGCACGCCAAACACGTGGCGGTGCGCCGCCAGCACCGAATGCTCAATCACCTGGCGGATGATCTCGCTGCGGGGCAGCTCGCTGGCGTCGATCTGCTGCCACTGGGCCAGCAACTGGCGCGCCTGAGCCTCGTCTCCGGCCTCCAGGGCGTCGCGGATGTCGGTGAAATGATGGCTGAACTGCCTGAAACCCAGCGTGGCGTACAGCACAGCCACGCTCCACAGCACAGCGGCCAGCCAGCCCAGGGTGGCAGCCAGCAGCCAGTGGATTGCCAGCGCCAGCACGGTCGGGCCAAGCACTGCAAAGCCCCAGGCCAGCCACCCATGGTGGGGCCGGCCCGCATCGAAACTGCGGCTGCTCCAGCGCACCCAGGCCCGCAAGCCCGCATGCACCGGGTTGCCGCGCGTGAGCGGCCGCACCTGCTCCAGCAGCAAGGCAAGAAGAATGGCTGAGAAGCTCATGCGGCAATGATAGCGGGCCGCTGCGGCGCCCATTGCGTGGCGCGGCCCAAGCGATGCGTGATGCAGTCTTGTTTACGCTTTTGCCAGCATCGCGTCAGGCCGACAGAAAGCGGTAGAAATTGCGCAGCATGCCCGCTGTTGCACCCCAGATAAAGCGTTGCGTGGCTGCGGCATGTTGACACCCTTGCGCCTGATTTGCGGCGTCAGAGTTGGCGCGGATGTATTCGTTGTAAGGGATGGAAAACCATTCCCGCCGCAGCCCTTCCCACTCCAGCGCGTGGCGTTGGTGGTTGGCGGGGTTCATCAAGAATTGCAGCGGCACTTCAAACACGTCGGCCACTTCATGGGCGTTCGGGGTCACCGTGAAATCCGGCTGAACCAGGGCGACTACCGGCGTGATGATGAACGCGGTGCCCGTGGTGTAAGTGGGCAAATTGCCAAGCACCTGCACAAATCGCGGGTCCAGCCCCACTTCTTCTTGAGCCTCGCGCAGGGCGGTGGCAGCGGCGTCGGCATCATGCGCATCAGTCTTGCCGCCTGGGAAGGCAATTTGCCCCGAGTGGGTGGACAGGTGCGCCGTGCGCTGCGTCAGCAGCACCATGGGTTGCTCGCGCATTACAACGGCCACCAGCACGGCAGCGTGCATGGGCGCGCGGTCGGTAAACCGGTGCTCGGCATAAATCTCGGGTTGCCAGAGCGGCGGCGCGATGAAGCGCTGGCGCAGGGCGTCCGGTTGCAGCCGCTCGGCCATGACGGCGGGCAGGTGCGCATCCACACCCAGCACGGCGATTTTGCGTGCATCGAAGTTTGGCAGCTTTGACAGCGGCGTGACGGGTTTGGTTGGCATGGCGAACTGGGAGCACAAAGCAAAAAGCCGCCGCAAGCAGACGCTGCGGCGGCCTTGGTCAAGGCAGATTGCTTTAAAGGCAGATGTTCTATGCAGCGACAGCCGTCTTCTTGGCTGGCAGTTTTTCTTTAATCCGCGCCGACTTGCCGCTGCGGTCGCGCAGGTAGTACAGCTTGGCCCGGCGCACGTCGCCACGGCGCTTGACTTCAATGCCGGCGATCAGCGGGCTGTAGGTCTGGAACGTGCGTTCGACGCCCTCACCGCTGGAGATCTTGCGCACGATAAAGCCGCTGTTGAGGCCGCGATTGCGCTTGGCAATCACCACGCCTTCATAAGCCTGGATCCGCTTGCGCGTACCCTCGACCACGTTGACGCTCACCACGACGGTGTCGCCGGGTGAAAATTCAGGGATTGTTTTGCCGAGCCGGGCAATTTCTTCCTGCTCGAGAGTTTGGATCAGATTCATGATTTTCCAGTGTGATCATGCGCGCGCCAGTGCCGGGATGGCACTAAGGGCTTCAAAAGGCGGTGCCGTGAAGCGGCCGGACAGAGGATCGGTTAGCTTTCTATTATAGCAATACGCCAGCTAGGGCTGACAGTGCGACAGTGCGGCTTCATCTTGGGCGCTCAGGCATCCTGCATCGCGCGCCTGCACGATCAGGTCAGGTCGATGCCGCGCCGTCAATGTGAGCCGCTGGTCGCGCCGCCAGCGCTCAATCTGGCTGTGGTGGCCGCTCAGCAGCACATCTGGCACCGCTTGCCCGGCCCAGGTTTCGGGCCGGGTGTAATGCGGGCAGTCCAGCAGGCCGTCCAGGCTTGGATTGAAACTGTCCTGCTGGTGGCTGGCTTCGTCTCCCAGCACGCCAGGCTGCAGACGCGCCACCGCGTCCAGCAAGGCCATGGCGGCAATCTCGCCGCCCGACAGGATGAAGTCACCCAGGCTGATCTGCTCGTCTACCTGGGCATCGATAAAGCGCTGGTCAATGCCTTCATAGCGGCCACAGATCAGGACGGCGCCATGGCTTGCCGCCCAGCGCTCCACTGACGCGTGGTTCAGCGGCTTGCCAATCGGCGAAAAAAGCACCACGGGCGCGGCGTCTGGACGTGCTGCCTTGATGCCCGCCAGGCACTGCGCCAGTGGCTCGGCCATCATCACCATGCCGGGGCCGCCACCGTAGGCGCGGTCATCGACCCGGCGGTAGTTGCCCTGTGCGTGGTCGCGCGGGTTGGCAAGCTTGACTTCCATCTGGCCCGACTCAAAGGCCCGGCGCGTGATGCCGCTGGTCAGCAGCGGGGCAAACAGTTCGGGGAACAGGGAGATGACATCAAAGCGCATGGCCGCAGTTTGCCAGACAGGCTCAGTAATCAGGCTGCCAGTCAACCTTGATCAGACGCTGCTGCACATCGACATCGTCCACATACACCGCGACGAACGGGATCATTCGCTCCTGCGTTTTGCCGTCTTGCTCAAACTCCATGACCAGCACGGTCTGTGCACCGGTGGAGAGCAATTCCCTGACCTGGCCCAGGGCAACGCCTTCGCGGTTCACCACGTCCAGGCCAATGAGGTCAACCCAGTAATACTCGTCTTTGTCGGCGGTAGGAAAGCTGGCGCGGGAGACAAAAATGCGCGCGCCTCTAAGTGCTTCCGCAGCGGTACGGTCGTCGATATCCTGTGCCGTGGCGACGACGGTGTCTGAATGGGTTTTGGCTTCCTTGATGGCAAGCTTGAGCACGCCAGAAAAGGTTTTGGCACCTTTTTCCGACGGCAAAATGAACCAGCGTTTGGAAGAAAAAAGCGCCTGCGGATCGGCGCTGTGGGACAGGACCTTGAACCAGCCTTTGATGCCCCAGGCATCTGCAATGCGCCCAACTTCGACGGCGTCCGCTGGCAATTCAGCGGCTTCGAGTTGGTTCAGCATCGCAATCAATTTAACCCCAACTGCCGCCGCGACGGGCCGCCCCTAGCAAGGCAACCCCCTCGGGGGGCAGCGCAGCACACGAAGTGGCAAGCGTGGGGCCTTTACGCTGCTACCGTTTTTGCAGCAGCTTGCGCAACCAGGCGTTCCACAGTGGGCGACGCCTGTGCGCCCACACCACGCCAGTACGTCAGGCGGTCCTGCGCAATGCGGATACTTTCTTCTGTGGCGGTGGCAATCGGGTTGTAAAAACCGATGCGCTCGATGAAACGGCCATCGCGGCGGGTGCGCTTGTCGGCCACCACAATATTGAAAAACGGACGTGCTTTTGCACCGCCGCGGGCGAGACGAATAACAACCATGATGATTCCCAACCTAAAACTGAATTAACGCGGAAGTCCAGGGCGGTGCAACCCGAGTAGATACATTGGCACCACCGTAGAATTCCTTAACCGATATGTTTTCCGATTCAAGGCTTGAGACACGCAACATGACCACCCGGCCAGCGGCACCTTGAAAAGCCTTCCATTATAGCGTTTTCAATTGTTATGATCATTGTTCGGGCCAGCCACGACAGCGATTTGCCACAAATCACGGCGATTTACGCACACCATGTGCTCAGTGGCACGGGCTCCTTCGAGACCGAAGCGCCGACGCTTGCCGAGATGACCGCGCGCCGAGCCGATGTGCTGGCCAAAGGCTTGCCTTACATCGTGGCTGAAGGCCATATCAATGGCAGCAACCAGGTTCTGGGCTACGCGTACTGCACCTGGTTCAAGCTGCGCCCGGCCTACCGGTTTTCTGCCGAAGACTCGGTCTACATCGTGCCAGGGCTGCAAGGCAAGGGCCTTGGCCGCGCGTTGCTGGCAGAGCTGGCCGCCCAGGCAGAAAAAATGGGAATACGCAAACTGATTGCAGTAATTGGCGACTCCAACAATGCGGGCTCGATCAGCCTGCATCGCTCGGTGGGCTTCACCGATGTGGGCGTCCTCAAATCCTGCGGCTGGAAGTTTGACCAATGGCTGGACGTGGTGCTGATGGAGAAAGCGCTTGGGTTTGGCAATACCTTGCCGCCACAGTCGCCCACGCAATTGGACCCACAATAGGGTCCACCATGAAAAACAAAACCGTTGCCACCTGGTTGAGCTTCGTCGGCGGGCCGCTGGGCCTGCATCGCTTTTACCTCAAAGGCCTGGGTGACCTGCTGGGCTGGGCGTTGCCGATCCCCACCGCGCTCGGGCTTTACGGCGTGTCGCGGGTGCAGCAGTTTGGTGTGGACGACGCCTGGAGCTGGGTGCTGCTGCCGCTGCTCGGTTTCACCATCGCAGGCTGTGCGCTCACGGCCATTGTTTATGGCCTGATGACGCCAGAAAAATGGAATCTCAAATTCAACCGCGAGGCCAAAACTGATGCTTCGTCTGGCACCACCAACTGGCTTACTGTCGGCGCCATGGTTTTGTCAATGGCCGTGGGCAGCACGGCGTTGATGTTCAGCATTGTTTACAGCTTTCAGGGCTACTTTGAACACCAGATTGAAGAGGCGCGCAAGATTTCGCAGTGAATCGCCGGAAAATGGCGGCAGATGACCCCTCAAAAAACCATGTTTACACGTAATTTATGCCTGTAGCCCTTGTCTATATTGCATAGTTAGCTATTTATATAATAGCATCAGAAAATTTGCAAGCTCAGCCAGTAGGCTACTGTGGCGACAAACGCGCTGGCTGGAATGGTGAATATCCAGGCCCACACAATGTTGCCGGCCACGCCCCAGCGCACGGCGCTGGCCCGCCTTGCAGATCCCACGCCCACAATGGCGCCGGTGATGGTGTGCGTAGTGGACACCGGGATGCCCAACGCCGTGGCCATGAACAGGGTAATGGCACCGCCGGTTTCAGCACAAAAGCCGCCCACCGGTTTGAGTTTGGTGATGCGCTGGCCCATAGTTTTCACAATGCGCCATCCGCCAAACAGGGTGCCTGCTGAAATGGCCAGGTAGCAACTGATGATGGCCCATGCGGGCGGCAGCTTGCTGTCAGCCGCAGCGTATCCCGTGGCGATCAGCATCAGCCAGATCAGGCCGATGGTTTTTTGCGCATCATTGCCGCCGTGGCCCAGGCTATAGGCCCCGGCAGAGACGAGTTGCAGGCGGCGAAACCAGCGGTCCACCTTGGACGGCGTGGCGCGCCTGAAGCCCCAGGCCACCAGCAGCATCATCAGGGAGCCCAGCAGGAAGCCCAGCAACGGGGACACAAAGATGAAAATAATCGTCTTCATGATGCCCGAGGTGATGAGCGAGCCGGTGCCCGCTTTGGCCACCACTGCCCCCACAATCCCGCCAATCAGCGCGTGTGAAGAGCTGCTGGGGATGCCGTAGTACCAGGTGATGAAGTTCCAGGTGATGGCGCCGATCAAAGCGCCAAACACCACGTGCGTGTCCACAACGCCGGGCTGCACAATGCCCTTGCCAATGGTGGCGGCCACGCTCACGCCAAACACAAAATAAGCAATGAAATTGAAGGCGGCCGCAAACAGCACCGCCTGCCCCGGCTTGAGTACGCCCGTGGACACCACCGTGGCAATGGAGTTGGCGGCATCATGAAAACCGTTCATGAAGTCAAACGCCAGCGCCAGAAACACCAGTAAAAGCACAACCCATAGGGCCGTCTGTACACCTTGCATCGCGCGGGCTCCGTGATTAACTGTTTTCGAGGACCACGCCCTCGATCAGGTTGGCCACGTCTTCGCACTTGTCGGTGATGGTTTCCAGCAGCTCGTAAATTGCCTTGAGCTTGATCACCTCGCGCACATCAGGCTCTTCACGGAACAGCTTGCTCATCGCCGAGCGCATCACGCGGTCGGCGTCAGACTCCAGCCGGTCAATTTCTTCGCAGGTTTTGAGCGCCGCGTCGGCCACTTTGGGGTCGGCGATTTTCTCCAGCATGTAGACCGCATCCTTCACGCGCTCGCAGCACTTCACGCTCAAATCCGTCAGCCGCTTGATCTCATCCGTCATGTGGCGCACGTCGTACAGTGCCATGGTCTCGGCCGAATCCTGGATCAAATCTGCCACGTCATCCATGGTGTTGATCAGCGAATGGATCTGTTCGCGGTCAATGGGCGTGATGAAGGTTTTGTGCAGCGCCTTGTTGACGTCGTGGGTGATACGGTCTGCCGCGCGCTCGGCATTGTCCACATCGCGGTTGTACTGCTCGCGCAGGTTCACATCGCTGTAGTTGGCCACCAGATGCGAGAACGCCCGCGCTGCCTCCACAATGCGGTCCGCATGCTGGTTGAACATCTCGAAGAAATTGCCTTCGCGCGGCATTAATTTGCCAAACAGCATGAGCCGCTCCTGGGTGCTTTTATGTCAAAGTTGACTGATGTCACGGTCAGTGCCATGAACGTTTCATGGCAGAAATATGACAGGCAGAAGTGTAACCGCCGGGCCTTGCGGCAAGAGGGCCGCGTTAGTTGGCGGTGTCCCTGTCGGCGTCGCCGAAACTCGGGTGCTCACCTGCTGGCAACCGGTACTGGTCCACATTGAGCGACATGCTGACCAGCGTGTAGTAGCTCATGGTGCCCATCAAATCCACTACGCCAGCCTCTCCAAACTGCGCCACCAGCGCGGCATAAGTGGCGTCACCCACGCGGCGGGTCTCGATCAATTCGTGGCAAAACGCGAACACCGCAGCCTCTGGCACCGCCAGCTCAACTGGCAGGTCGGCTGGTGTGCGTCCGCCCAAAACCAATGCGACCAGCCCGGCGGGCAAGCCGTTGTCAATGGCGATTTGGCGGTGCGCCCACCAGACAAATTCACAGCGCCAAAACCGCGCCACCATCAGAATGGCCAGTTCGTTTAGCCGCGGCGGCAGCGACGAGTTGAAGCGCGTGTGTGCTCCAAAATGCTGCGCCAGGTTGCCCAGCTCGGGGCTGCGCAGCAGCACGTTGTAGGGCCCCTGCATGGAGCCGCGCTTGCCCGACATCACGCTGTCCACCATGGCCAGTTGCGCTGGCGTAAGGGTCTCCCACGTCAGCGGCTTGAAGCGCGTGCCGCGCAAATTGAGCGGGGCCCTGGGTTGATTCACGGTGGCGTCAGTCATGCAAAATCCTCAATCGGCCGTGGCGCCAGAAGTCTTGACCACGGCGGCCCATTTGGCAATGTCCGCATGCAACATCGCGGTGAACTCCTGCGGCGTGGTCTCAAAAGGCTCGGCTCCCAAGGTGGCAAATTTGTCCATCACGTCCTTGTCTTCAAGAATTTTATTGATGTCGGCATTGACCTGGCGCACGATGGCAGGCGGCGTGCCCTTGGGCGCAAACAGGCCAAACCAGGGGTTAATCACAAAACCCGGGTAGCCGGACTCGGCAATCGTCGGAATGTCCTTGAATGCCTGCGCCCGCTTCGACCCCGTCACCGCCAACCCCTTGACCGTGCCAGCCCGGATGTGCTGCGCCACTGACGGCAGGCTGGTAAACACCAGTTGCGTCTGCCCGGCAATCAGATCTGTCAGCGCGGGCGCTGCACCCTTGTACGGCACGTGCAGCATCTTGCTCTGGCTGGTGCTGCTGAACATTTCCCCCAGCAAGTGGTTGACCGAGCCGTTGCCGGCCGAGCCATACGACACCGGATTTTTGGCTGCATAGGCGGCCAGCTCTTTCATGTTGCCCACCGGCAACGCGGCATTGGCGGCGGCGACAAACGGCACATTGGCCAGCGTGGCCACGGCGGTGAAATCCGCCTCCGGGTCAAACGGCAGTTTTTTGTAGATGCTGACGTTGATGGCGTGCGAGCCCACATAAGACATCAGCAGCGTGTAGCCGTCAGCCGGCGATTTGGCCACCAAGTCCATGCCAATGTTGCCGCCCGCACCAGCACGGTTTTCAATCACCACCGCCTGCCCCCATTTCTCCGACAGTTTCTGGCCAACGATGCGCGCCAGCGCGTCCGAGGCGCCACCGGGGGTTTGCGGCACGACGATGCGCACGGGCTTGGTAGGGAAGGCCTGGGCCTGGGTTTGGGCTTGAGTCTGAGGCGAAATGGCTGCAGCCAGCGTCAGTAGGCCTGCAAACGCTATTGATTTTAAATACAAGGCTAATTACTCCAAATGGATACGGACGATGGACGCGGATAAACTGGCAAGCCCCAAGTGTCACACAAGGGCGCTGGCCCAAAGCATTTCGCGCGCCATACTTGGCACACCATTTGAACTCATTTGCCCAAGAAGGCAACTCCATGAGAATAGCCATTTTCGCGCAAAAAAATAGGTAAAATATGCCTGTAACCCCCGTGTAGCGTGCATAGTTAGCTACTATTAATGTAGCATATTCAGTTTTCAAAACAAAAACGGCCCGAAGGCCGTTTTACTTTGACCCTGGCAAAACCGACATCAAGCCGGCACTGCAGCCTTGACTTCGTCGGTCACAGTCTGCGCCGCATCGGTGTAGTCCTTCACCTGGTCAAAATTCAGGTACTGGTATATCTTGTCGCTGGCAGCCGTCAACACGCCCATGTCGGCCATGTACTCGGCCCGGGTGGGAATGCGGCCCAACTTGGAGCAAATGGCGGCCAGCTCGGCTGAACCCAAGTACACGTTGGAGTTTTTTCCCAGACGATTCGGGAAGTTGCGGGTAGACGTGCTAAACACCGTCGCGCCCTCTTTCACCTGCGCCTGGTTGCCCATGCACAGGCTGCAGCCGGGCATTTCCATGCGCGCACCGGCGCTGCCGAGCACGCCGTAGTGGCCTTCTTCAGTGAGCTGCTTGGCGTCCATCTTGGTCGGCGGGGCCATCCAGAGTTTGACGGGGATGTCGCGCTTGCCTTCGAGCAGCTTGCTGGCAGCGCGAAAGTGGCCGATGTTGGTCATGCAACTGCCAATGAAAACTTCGTCGATCTTGGCACCAGCCACTTCAGACAGGGTTTTCACGTCATCGGGGTCATTGGGGCAGGCGACGATGGGCTCATGGATGTCGGCCAGGTCAATGTCGATGACGGCGGCGTATTCGGCATCGGCATCACCAGCCAGCAACTGCGGGTCGGCCAGCCAGGCTTCCATGGCCTTGATGCGGCGGGTGATGGTGCGCACGTCAGAGTAGCCGGTGGCGATCATCCACTTGAGCATGGTGATGTTGCTGTTGATGTACTCAATGATCGGCTCCTTGTTCAGGTGCACGGTGCAGCCACCGGCGCTGCGCTCGGCTGAGGCGTCGCTCAACTCGAACGCCTGCTCGACCTTCAAATCTGGCAGGCCTTCGATTTCCAAAATGCGACCCGAGAAGATGTTGATCTTGCCCTGCTTGGCAACCGTTAACAACCCTGCCTTGATGGCGTACAGCGGAATGGCGTTCACCAAATCGCGCAAGGTCACACCGGGCTGCAGCTTTCCTTTAAAGCGCACCAAAACCGACTCAGGCATGTCCAACGGCATCACGCCTGTGGCGGCACCAAATGCGACCAGACCGGAACCTGCCGGAAAGCTTATGCCGATGGGAAAGCGGGTGTGGCTGTCGCCACCCGTGCCGACGGTATCGGGCAGCAGCATGCGGTTCAACCAGCTATGGATGATGCCGTCGCCGGGGCGCAGCGGCACACCGCCACGGGTGCTCATGAAATCGGGCAGTTCGTGGTGCATCTTCACGTCCACCGGCTTGGGGTAGGCGGCGGTGTGGCAGAAGGATTGCATCACCAGATCGGCGCTGAAACCCAGGCAGGCCAGGTCTTTAAGCTCGTCGCGGGTCATGGGGCCGGTGGTATCTTGCGAGCCGACCGAGGTCATTTTGGGTTCGCAGTAGGTGCCGGGTCGCACGCCCTGCTGCACGCCTTTGACGACCGGCAGACCCACGGCGCGGCCGACCATTTTTTGTGCCAGCGTGAAGCCGCGGCCATTGTCTGCCGGGTCTTGCGGCAGGCGAAACTGGGTGGATGCGGGCAAGCCCAGCGCAAAGCGCGCCTTGGCCGTGAGGCCCCGGCCAACGATCAGCGGAATGCGGCCGCCGGCCCGCACTTCATCAAACAGCACTTCGCTTTTGAGCTTGAACTCAGCGATGACCTTGCCGTCTTTGAGCGCCTTGCCGTCATACGGGCGCAGCTCGATCACGTCGCCCATGGCCATCTGGCTCACGTCCAGCTCAATTGGCAGTGCGCCCGAGTCTTCCATGGTGTTGTAGAAAATTGGCGCAATTTTGGCGCCGAGGCAGACGCCGCCAAAGCGCTTGTTAGGCACAAACGGAATGTCCTGCCCGGTGAACCACAGTACCGAATTGGTAGCAGACTTGCGTGACGAGCCAGTGCCCACCACGTCACCCACGTAAGCGACCAGGTTGCCCTTGGCCTTGAGTTCATCAATGAATTTGACCGGGCCGCGTTTGCCTTCTTCTTCTGGAGTGACGCCTGGGCGCGGGTTCTTGTGCATGGCCAGCGCGTGCAACGGAATGTCGGGACGGCTCCACGCGTCGGGCGCGGGCGAC
>JANYJD010000086.1 GCA_025358555.1 Rhodoferax sp. | reverse complement strand
AGGGCTGCCGCCGCCTGCGCGCATTTTCTCAAACAGCGACAGCACAACGGCATCACACACGCCGTCGCACAGCACCTCCAGCTTGCGCGCGGCCAGGTGGCCGTCAATGTCTTTCGGCACCAATGGCACCTGCGGGTGCTTGAGCTCCAGGTATTGCGGGATGTAGCTGGATTCATAGACGCTGGTGCCATCGCCCAGCAGCAGGATGGGCAGCTTCTCCAGCGGGTTGTAGCGCGGCGTGCGGGTGGTGCTGTCCCACGGCACTTCGGTCAGCAGCTCGAAGGGGATGCCCTTCTCGGCAAGGGCAATGCGCACCTAGCGGGCGTAGGGGCTGGGGGTGGCGCTGATCAGTTGGTACATGGGGCATTCGTTCGCGAGTGTTTTGCCAGTTTCTTTCGCCCGCCACCACCACCATTGGCAGGCGCGGGCAAACCCTAGTATACTCGTGAGTATATATTAAATACCATAAAGAATATTAACGCTTTCCTGGGCCTGTTCCAAGTGAAGAGTCAACATGATCAACATCCCCAATTCCCCCTACACCCTGCCCGAGATGTACCAGCCTGACGTGATGGCGGACGACAACAAATGGTACGCGCTGGGCAAGATGGGCAAGGTGCGTCCGCTGCTGTTTGACGTGGCCAATGGCGGGTGGGTCAGCATCCTGAAGGCCGAAGGCAAAGGCACCATCCAGCGGCACCGCCATGCGTCTCCTGTGACCGCCTGGACGTTGGACGGCGCCTGGGGCTACCGCGAGCACGATTGGGTGGCCCGCGCGGGCAGCTTCGCCTACGAGCCGGCCGGGCACATCCACACGCTGTACATCCACCCCGATGTGGGCCACATGACGGCCGTGTTCTGGGTCAACGGCCCGCTGGTGTATGTGGATGACGCGGGCAACCCGACCGACTATGACGATGTGTTTTTGCGTCTGGACCGCTATACAAAACATTGCAAAGAAGTAGGACTGGGCGAGGACTACGTGCGTTCTCTAATCCGCTAGATAGCTCGAGGCAACGATTCCAAAATTCAATAAGAGACCCGAGAGACAGACCCCATGGCGAACAAGATACACCTGATGCAGATGCTGATCCACACGGCCTGCACCCACACCCTGCTCGGCTGGGCCGACCCCAGGGACGAGCAGCTTGATGGCCTGCAGGACTTTGCCTACTGGCAAGGCCTGGCCCGCACGCTGGAGCGCGGCTGTTTTGACGGCGTGTTTTTTGCCGACAGCCCGGCCACGCACGCGGTTTACAAAAGCAGCGTGGTGCCATCGGTGCAATACGGCGCGTCGTGGCCCAACCACGACCCGATGCCGCTGGTGGCCATCATGGCGGCTGCCACCAAACACCTGGGCATTGGCGTCACGCTGTCCACCACCGGCACCACCCCGTATCTGGCCACGCGCAGGCTCTCCACGCTCAATTATTTGAGCCGCGGCCGTGTGGGCTGGAACATTGTCTCGGGCTTCAGCATGGCCGAGCACATGGCCAACGGCATGGGCGCGCAGATGCCGCATGACGAGCGTTACGACCAGGCCGATGAGTTCATGGCCATCTGCCATGAATTGTGGAACAGCGTGCCACGTGATGCCATTTTAAAAAACGCCGCCACCGGGCAGTTTGCAGACCCCGCCAAGATCAGGCAGGTCGATTTCAAAGGCAAATATTTGAGCTGCAAGGCCGTGGCCCCCGTGCTGCCATCTGAGTATGGCCTGCCGGTGCTGTTCCAGGCGGGTTCCAGCGGGCGCGGAATGAAGTTTGCGATGGACCATGCCGAAATCATTTTTGCCATCCAGGGCCACGTGCCAGGCATGATCAAGAGCATGGAACAACTTCGCACTGCGGCCAAAGAGCATGGCAAGTCTGAGGCGCCCAAGGTGCTGTACGGCCTGCAACCGATTGTGCGCAGCACCGACGCGCAAGCCCGGGCGCGCATGGATGAACTCAAGGAGCGCATTCCGCTAGAGGCGATCCTGGCGCGGCTGTCTGGTGTATTCGGCGTGGACCTGAGCCAGTTTGACCCGGACCGGCCCATGAAAGAAATGGAAACGCAAGCCTCGCGCGGGCTGATGGCGGCCACTTTGAGTGGTGCCGACGGCGGCACGGTTACGTTGCGCCAGGCCGCAGCGCAGTGGGCCTTGTCGGTGGCTATTCCGCAGGTGGTCGGCACCCCCGAGCATGTGGCCGCCGAGATTGAGCGCATGTGGCGTGAAACCGGCTGCTACGGCTTCAATCTGAGCCCCACCACCAACCCCGACAGCGTGGACGATTTTGTGGACCAGGTGGTGCCGATTTTGCAAAAACGGGGCGTGTACCGCACTGAGTACGAGGGTGAAACTTTTCGCCAGAACTTGATGGCCTGATGCATCGCGAACTGCATTCAACCCGAACCTGTCAAGAACACCCAGCATGAACGCCATCACGCAAACTGCCGTTGCCGAATCACCAGCCGCGTCTGCCATAGACCCGACCGAGTTGCGTCGCTGCCTGGGCTCTTTCGTCACAGGCGTGACCGTGATCACGGTGCTGGACGAGGATGGCAAGCCGATTGGCATGACGGCC
This sequence comes from Rhodoferax sp., assembly GCA_025358555.1. GTDB lineage: Bacteria > Pseudomonadota > Gammaproteobacteria > Burkholderiales > Burkholderiaceae_C > JANYCG01. Next base: position 18,772 of record JANYJD010000086.1, on the reverse strand, counting down.
AATTCATTCAACTCGGTGTCGCTGGACCCGCCGCTGATCGTGTGGAGCCTGCGCACCAATGCGCGCGCTTATCCCGTGTACAGCACGGCCAAGCGCTTTGTTGTGAACATCCTGTCGGAAGAACAGGTCGATGTGTCCAACCGCTTTGCCAAGTCTGGGCCAGACCGCTTTGACGGCGTGGCCACCACGCCTGGCATTGGCGGCGTGCCAATGATCGACGGCTGTGCCGCGCACCTTGAATGCCGCACCGAGGCGACCTACCCCGGCGGCGACCATCTGCTGTTCCTTGGCCGGGTTGAGCGCATTGTGGGCAGCGCCCGCAAGCCCCTCGCGTTTGGCGCTGGCAAGTACATGGTGGTGCATCCGTATGACAGCGGCGCTGACATTGCGTCGGGCTCAGGGCACGTCGCCACGCTAAACGCTGTGCACCTGGCGCGACCGATCCTGGAAGACCTGAACCGCGAAACCGACAAGACCGTGGGCCTGGGGGTGTGGGGCAACCTGGGGCCGACGCTGATCTGGTGGATCGAGGCGCGCAAGGCGCTGGACGTGCGCCTGCGTTGCGGCATGGTGTTGCCGCTGCTGGGTTCGTCCACCGGCAAGGTGTTTGCCGCTTTCTCGGAACCACAACTGACCGCGCGCTACCTTGACGCTGAAATTGCCGCCGTCCAGCACCTTGAAGGCGCGCCATTCAAGACGCGGGAAGCGGTGGAAGAACACCTGGGGCTGGTGCGTGAGCATTGCCTTGCATCGATTTACGACGCCATCATCCAAGACGTCAACGAGCGTGGCGTGAATGCCGTCAGCGCCCCAGTGTTTGACGCTGCGGGCGCGATTGTGCTGGCACTGACGATGATGGGCGAGAGTGCGACCTTCACCGAACACGACCCGGCAGTGGCCAAGCTGCGCGATGCAGCACGACGCCTGTCGGCGCGCCTGGGGTATAGAAAATGAACGAGATCATGAGCGGGATAAATCAACATGGTTGAAAGCAAGCCAAACGCCTGGAGCCGCTGGGGTGCAGATGACGAACGCGGCGCGCTCAATTTCATCGGCCCGGATGAAGTCAAGCGCGCCAGCACCTTGGTGCAAACGGGCGAGGTGTTGCGCCTGGCGCAGTTGCTCTCCAGCAAAACACCGGTGCCTGCGCACCGCTGTGGTCTGCAGCATTTCATGGGCCGCGATGGCGGCGACTACGCCGTGGCGGGCAGCAAGCGCCCCGGCGGTTTTCAGTTTGCTGAAGACACTGTTGTGATGCCATTGCACATTGGCACGCATGTGGATGCGCTGTGCCACGCCTGGTACGACGACAAGCTTTACAACGGCTACTTGGGCGACACCATCCGCAGCACAACGGGCGCGGCGCGCCTGGGCGTTGAAAAAATGCCGCCGATTTTTACGCGTGGCGTTTTGCTGGACTTTGTGCGGCTCAAAGGCCGTGTGCTGGAACCCGGTGAATCCATCACCGCCGCCGACATGCAAGCCGCAGCCCTGGCCGCTGCCCTGCAGGTAGGGCGAGGAGACGCGGTGCTGCTGCGCACCGGCTGGCTTGAATCGCAAAAGAATGTCAAAAAGCCGTCTTTTGACGTGGAGCCCGGCATCAACGTTGAGGCCGCGATGTGGCTGGTGGAGCGCGACGTGGCCATCGTGGGCGCCGACAACTTTGCAGTGGAAGTGCTGCCGTTTCCTGAAGGCAAGGTGTTCCCCGTGCACCAGTGCCTGATCCGCGACTTTGGCATGCCGCTGCTGGAAGGCCTGATGCTCGACCCGCTGGTAGCCACCGGCCGCCATGAATTTCTGTTTGTTGCCAGCGCGCTGCCCATCGTTGGCGCTACCGGCAGCCCTTTGTCACCCGTCGCCGTGCTATGAAAAAATTACCCCTCGACGGCATTCGCGTCCTTGAGGTCGCTTCCATGATTTTTGGCCCGGTGGCGGGCCAATATTTGGGCGACATGGGTGCCGACGTGATCAAGCTGGAGCCACCCGAGGGCGACCTGACGCGCTCCATCGGCCCGCGCCGCTCGCCAAAAATGGCGGCGTTTTTCCTGACCAGCAACCGCAGCAAGCGCAGCATTGTGGTCGATCTCAAACGCCCGGAGGGTCGCGCCATCCTGCAGAAACTGGTGGCCAAGACCGATGTGCTGCTGCATTCCATGCGCACCCCGGCTGCCAACCGCCTGGGCCTGGACTACAAGACGCTGTCCGCCACCAACCCCGGTCTGGTGTACTGCCACCTCACCGGCTATGGCGATGACGGCCTGTACGCCGGGCGGCCCGCCTATGACGACATCATCCAGGCGGCATCGGGCCTGGCCATGCTGCAAACCGTGGTGGCCGGACAGCCACGCTTCATCCCCACCATCGTGGCCGACAAGATCAGCGGCGTGCACGCGGCCTACGCCATCGTGCTGGCGCTGATGCACCGCATGCGCACGGGAGAAGGCCAGCAGGTCGATGTTGCGATGTTTGAGACCATGGCCGCCTTCAATATGCTGGAGCACCAGTGGGGCCACGTGTTTGAGCCGCCCGTGGGGGATATGGGTTACCTGCCAGTGGCCACAGCGGCGCGTCGGCCGTACAAGACCAAAGACGGTTTTCTGGCGCTGCTGCCTTATTCAGACGCGCACTGGAACAGCTTTTTTGAACTGGCAGGCGAGTCGCACTTCATGGAGGATGAGCGCTTTGCCACCTTTGCCGCGCGGCAAAAGCATTTTAGAGATGTGTGGGATGAAATCGAGCGACAGGTCGCACGCAAAACCAACGCCGAATGGCTGGCCTTGCTCAGCCCTCAGGACATTCCGTTCTCGGTGGTTAACACGCTGGAGGACTTGACGACCGACCCGCACTTGCAAAGCGTCAAGTTCTGGGAAATGATGGAGCACCCGACTGAGGGGACTTTGCGCATGCCGCGCAACGCCATCAGCATGAGCGCAACGCCACCCCAGATCACGCGGCCGCCGCCGAATCTGGGCGAGCACAGTGCCGAGATTCTGCGTGAATTTGATTACGCCGACGATGCCATCGCGCAACTCCTCGCGCCAAGCGGCGTGTGCGCGCCGCAACCGTGACCGCAGGCTTGATATTGACTGTCAACCCTCCATGATTCCACGCACTCTGTTTAGCCCGGACCATGACGCCTTCCGCGACTCGGTGCGCCGCTTCATTTCCGAACACGTCACCCCGCATCACGCCGATTGGGAAAAAGCCGGCCAGGTGCCGCGCGCACTGTGGCACAAGGCCGCTGAGTTGGGCCTGCTTTGCTGCAACGTGCCGGATCAATACGGCGGCATGGGCGGCGACTTTCTGCACAGCACCATCTTGATCGAGGAGATGGCGCGCGCTGGCGCCACCGGGCCCACCTTCTACTTGCACTCCGACATCGTGGCGCCGTACCTGGTTGACTTTGGAACCGAAGAGCAAAAACAGAAATGGCTGCCCAAGATGGCCACGGGCGAAGTGGTGGTGGCCCTGGGCATGAGCGAGCCCTCCGGCGGCAGCGACGTGCAGGGCATGCGCACCCAGGCCATCCGGGATGGTGACGATTACGTCATCAACGGCCAGAAGGTCTTCATCACCAATGGCCACAGCGCCGACCTGCTGCTGCTGGCCTGCAAGACCGACCCCAAAGCGCGCGGCAAAGGCGTCAGCCTGATTCTGGTCGAGACCAACCGCCCAGGCTTCACGCGCGGGCGCAAACTGGAGAAGATAGGCTGCAAGGCGCAAGACACGTCCGAGCTGTTCTTCTCGGACCTTCGGGTGCCCGTGGGCAACCTGCTCGGCCATGAGGGCGCAGGCTTTGCCATGCTGATGACGCAGCTGTCGCAGGAGCGGCTAGTGCAGGCGATCCGTGGCGTCTCAAGCTCCGAGGCCGCGCTGCAATGGACAATTGACTATGTAACCGAGCGGAAAATGTTCGGCCAGACGCTGGGGGATTTTCAGAACACGCGCTTCAAGCTGGCCGAGTTGCACGCTGAGGTGCTGGCGCAACGCGTGTTTGTGGACCGCTGCATTGAGCTGCATTTGCAAGGCAAATTTGACGCCACAGACGCCGCCTCCGCCAAGCTGGTCACCACCGAGCTGCAGGGCCGCGTGATGGACCAGTGCCTGCAATTTTTTGGCGGCTGGGGCTACATGTGGGAATACCCGATTGCCCGTGCTTTTGCCGACGCGCGCATGTGCCGCCTGGGCGGCGGCACCGCAGAAGTGATGCGACAGATCATTGGCAACGCCTTGTTGCCTAAACAGAGAAAAGAGACCACCTCATGATTTCAAGACGATTGCTGGTCCGGGCCACTGCTGCATCCGCCGCTGCGTTGGGCTTCCCCGCCACCTTCGCGCAAACGACCAACTGGCCCGAAGCCCCTGTGAAGATCATCGTGCCGTTCACGGCAGGCGGCGCCTCTGACATTCTCACGCGCGCATTGGCAGAAAAGCTCCAAGCCCGATTGGGGCAAAATTTTGTGGTGGACAACCGCACCGGCGCGGGGGGCAACATTGGCATGCAGGCTGTGCGCGGCGCGGCGCCAGATGGCTACACCATTGCATCGGCCACCATCGGCACGCTGTCAATCAACCAGTTCCTGTTTGCCAACCTGGGCTACGACCCGGCCAAAGATTTCGATTATGTGTCGATGATCTGGCAGAACTGCAACGTCTTCGTAGTGGCACCGCAGCACCCGGCAAAAACGGTGCAGGAGTTTCTGGCCTGGGCGCGCAAACAGCCCAAGGGCGTGAGCTACGGCTCTGCCGGCGTTGGCACCACGCCCCACCTGTCGGGCGAGCTGTTCCGCGCGCGCACGGGCATCCAGGCGGTGCACATACCTTACCGGGGTGCGGCGCAGTCCATGCCCGCCCTGATGGCGGGGGACACAGACTTTGCCATAGACAACATTGCCAGCTACACCCCGTTGATCAAAGCGGGCAAAGTCAGGGCCCTGGCCGTGACCGCGTCCGAGCGCTGGCCCACCATGGCTGAGGTGCCCACTATGGCGGAGGCGGGTGTGCTGGATTTCATCATCACGTCCTGGGGCGCGTTTGTGGTTCCCAAGGGCACACCAACATCTGTGGTGGACAAATTGTCTGCGGCCATCAAGGCGATTGCAGCCGAGCCCGCCATGCAACAGCGCTTTCTGGACACGGGTGCGCGCACCATCGCCACTACACCCAAAGAAACCGTTGCCTTTGCCGAGCGGGAGCGTGTGAAATGGAAAGAGGTGGTGCAGATTTCCGGCGCAAAAATGGAGTGATGCAGATGCAAGCTCCGTATGCCCGGACCCTCATTGAATTGGTGCGTGAGCAGGCGCAGGTGCGGCCCGACGCCACGGCGCTGGTCTGCGCCCAAGGGCGCTTCAGCTACCGCGATCTGGCAGACCGTGCCGCCAACGTGGCCGGTGCGTTGCTGGCGGCTGGCGTGAAGCACGGCGACCGCGTCGGCCTGCTGCTGGGCAATTGCGTGGAGTGGCTGGACGTGTGCCTGGGTGCAGGCGCAGTGGGTGCAACCGCTGTGCCGCTAAGCACCTGGTCAACCCGCTCTGAGCTGGCTTTTTTGCTGCCGGATGCGAAGCTGTCTGTGCTGGTGGTATCGCCCCGTTTTGGCGACCATGATTTCGCAGCCAGCCTTGCAGCTTTGCAGGGCATGCCGGGGGTGCCAACAGCGGATCGAATCTGGCTGTTGGGACCTCGCCATGCCAGCTTGGCCCGCTATGAAGACATCATTGAAACCGCCGCCAGGTTTGAACCTCTGCCGCCAGGTCAAGCCGCCAGCGCGGGCGACGATGCGCTGGTGCTTTACACCTCGGGTTCCACCAGCGCGCCCAAAGCCGTGCCGCTGCGCCACTGTGCGGTGATCGAAAACGCTTTCAACATTGGCGAGCGCCAAGGACTGACACAAAATGACCGCGTATTGCTGTCATCCCCGCTATTCTGGGCCTTTGGCAGCGCCAACGCCCTGCCCGCGACGTTCTCGCATGGCGCCACCCTGGTGCTGATGGAAAAGTTTGACGCCGCGCTGGCGCTGCAGGCCATTGCGCGCGAGCAATGCACCGCCATTTACACGCTGCCTGCCATGTCTGCCGCCATGGCGCATCACCCAAGCTTCGAACCCCAGAAGCTGGCCAGCCTGCGCACGGGCGTCACCATTGGCAGCCCGGAAGAGTTTCTGTTTGCGGTAGAAAAGCTGGGCATCGCGGAGCTGTGCAACATTTATGGTGCCACCGAGACCTGCGGCAATTGCGCGGTGACCTGGCACCACTGGCCTTTGCAGCGCCGCGCTTATTGCCAGGGCCCGCCGCTGCCGGGGCAGGAATTGCGATTTGTGGATGAAGCCACCGGCACCATCGTCCCGCCCGGCACGCCGGGCCTGGCCGAAGTGCGCGGCTACACCACGCTGGGCTACAGCGGTGCCAGTGCGGCGCAAAACAGCAAGGCATTTACCGACGACGGCTTCTACCGCACCGGTGACATGGGCCTGCTCAACGCCGACGGTGACTTTGTTTTTGTGGGCCGCGTCAGCGAGATGATCAAGCGGGCGGGCATCAACGTGTCCCCGGCCGAAGTAGAAGCCGTGCTGCGGCGGCACCCTTCGGTCAAGGATGCGGCGGTGGTGGGCGTGCCGGATGCGGCGCGCGGCGAACGCATTTTTGCCTATGTGGTTCCTGCGGCTGCGGGTGCCATGGATGTCAAGGCGCTGTTGGCGCACTGCGCCACTGAGTCTTCCAAATACAAAATGCCGGACCACATCGAAGCCTGCACCAGCCTGCCGCTCACCGTCACCGGCAAGCTGCAGCGAAACGAACTCAAGCGCATGGCTGTCCAGCGCGCATTGGACTTGGCAAGCACTGCCGGGCCCGCATAATTTCACAGACCCGGGGAGACACACAACATGACATTGCGCGACAAGGCCTGCGTCACCGGCATCGGCGAGACGGTTTACATGCGGGGCTCGCCCAAGACCGCATTTGAGCTGCAAATTGAGTCATCTCTCAAAGCCATTTCCGATGCTGGACTGACGCCCAAGGACATTGACGGCATCATCCCCATCGGACTGGTCAGCGGCACGGCGGATGACTTCATCGACAACTTCGGCCTGCCAGACCTGCGCTTCTCGGCTTTGATTCCGCATGGCGGCGCCAGCCCGGCCATGGCGCTGCAGTGTGCCGCAGCCGCAATTGCCGGTGGTGTTTGCAACCATGTTTTGATCACCTTCGGGCGCAATGTCAGCGCCTCAGCCGCCAAGGCGGGCGCGCGCATTCATCAAATGCCGCAGTTCCACTTCGTCACCGAATTTGAGTACGCCATGGGCAACATCGCACCGGCGCAGTTGTATGCGCCGATGGCGCGCCGCCACATGGAGCTCTACGGCACCACGGTAGAGCAGTTTGGCGAGGTTGCAGTCGCCTGCCGCGAACATGCACTGCTCAACGACAACGCGGTGATGAAGAAACCCATCACGCTGGAAGACCACCGCAACTCACGCATCATTGCCGACCCGTTCCGTCTGCTGGATTGCAGCCTGGAAAGCGATGGCGGCGCGGCGGTAGTGATCAGCGCCGCCGAGCGCGCAGGCGATTTGCGCCATCGCAAGGTCTACATCTCGGGCGTGGCGACGGGTCACCCCGATTCACCTGGCGCCATCACCCAGCGCCCCGACATGACCAGCCTGGGCATTGGAAAAGCAGCACCTCGTGCATTTCAGATGGCAGGCGTGACGCCGGCCGACATCCAGGTGGCCGAAATTTACGACTGTTTCACCTACGCGGTGATCCGCCAGCTGGAAGACATGGGCTTTTGCGCCAAGGGCGAAGGCGGTCCTTTTGTGCAGGGCGGCCGACTGAAGCTGGGCGGCGCGCTGCCCACCAACACCCACGGTGGTCTGCTGTCGCAAGCGCACGTGTGGGGCCTGAACCACATTGTCGAGCTGGTGCGCCAATTGCGCGGCGATGCCGGGCGCGCCCAGGTTAAAGATGCAGAACTTGGTGTAGTCACAGGTTACGGCGACATGGGCGATGGCGCCCTGGCCATTATGCGAAGGGGATGACCATGACCACACCGACACCCACACTGCCACCCAAACCGTCACCCCAGGCCAGTGAACTCGCCCGCCCCTACTGGGATGCGGCAGCGCAAGGCGAATTGGTGCTGCAAAGCTGCAGCGCTTGCGGCAAGGTGCGCCATTACCCGCGCCTGCTGTGCGATGCCTGCTACTCCGATGCAGTGACATGGCTACCCTCAAAAGCCACCGGCACCATCCACAGCTGGACCGTGGCGCACCATGCGTTTCACCCGGCCTTTGCGCCAGAATTGCCTTACACGCTGGTTACCGTTGATCTGGACGAGGGCGTGCGGGCGCTGGGACGCTGGCGTGCCAGCCCCGCCAATCCCGCGATGGCGATTGGCCTGGCGGTGCAAGGTGCTTTTGAGGCACGGGAGGGTGGTGCAGACCTGGTGTTCTGGCCTAAAGTCTGAAGTTATACTCACCGGTATGAAAAACTCCGCCATCCGCAAAAGTCCAGCTCATGTCAAAGTGGCAGGAGCAGCGCCAAAACCCAAGACCAAACCCGCGCCCCATGCGCTGCGCGCTGCTGCGTCGGCCAATGCCAGCCTGGATGGGAACCCGGTGGAAGACATCCGGGACGCCGTGACCCGGCTCAAGCGCGAGCGCATCATTGCCACCGCCGTGGATCTGTTCCACAACAACGGCCTGGGCAACACCACGTTGGAGGCAGTGGCTGAAAAAATGAACGTGACCAAACCGTTCATTTATTCGCACTTCAAATCCAAGGGCGACCTGCTCGCCGAAATTTGCGCCTACGGCATCCGCGCCTCGCTGGATGTGATGAACCGGGTCGCTGCGTCTGAAGACACGGCCACAGAAAAGATGCAGGCCCTGGCGCGCGACTTCATGCTGGCCGTGCTGGAAAACCAGGGCCACATCGCCATCTACACGCGCGAGCAGAAACATCTGGCAAAGGCAGACAGCGACGCCATTGACAATATGCGCCGGGAGTTTGACCGCAAGGTGTGCGCCCTGATCAATGAAGGGGTTGCGACGGGAGAATTCAAAGTCGATGATGTGCAGATGGCCTCACTTGCCATCGGCGGCATCGTCAGCTGGTCTTACGTGTGGTACCGCCCCAGCGGCCGCCTGACGCGTCTGGAGACAGCCGAGCACATTGCCCGCCTGGTTTTGGCGATGGTTCAGGCCAAGCCTGGCGCCAGTGGCAGCAAACCCAACCCTTTTGGCAGAGGCGCGAAAGTGCAGCTCAAAGGGGTCAAGTAAGCCCAAGCCTCAGCCGCATCGGGCCGCTAGCGGCCCCAGCAACTCTGCATTGTGCTGGCCCAAGGCGGGTGCCTGGTGGTCGATTCGTCCGCCCTCTGCGTCCAGCATCAGTGGCTGCCGCACAAATGTCTGCATGCCGTTTTGCCCATGAGGGCCCGCAACGCTCACCGCCATGGCACGGGCGGCCATTTGGGGATCATCCAACACTTGGTGCAGTCGGCGCACGGGCCCGAACGCAATGCCAAGCGCCTCCAATTTCAGGTACAAATCGTCGTACCGCCACATGGCAACGGCGGCCCGCAGGAGCGGCCCGATCTCTTGGGCGCGCGCACTGCGATCCAGCTCGGTCAAGTCGGCAAACTGCTGCAGGCCCACCAGGTTGCACAGCGCCTTCCACATCGGGTCTTCACCCGCGATGCTAAGCGTAATCTGGCGTCCATCTGCGGTGGCGAACAGGCCGTAGCCTGGGTCTTGCGGAGGCAAAGTGCGCGTGGGCAAATTGTTCATCGGCGGTACAAGAAAAGGCGTCATCCAGCTCACCAGTGAGTCGAGCATTGAAACGTCAACCGTCGTTCCCTGGCCCGATTGGGTCCGAGCAAAAAGTGCGGTGACAACCCCCAGCGCCGCAAACATGGCCGATGAAATGTCCGCCAGCGGCAGCGCTGGCAAGGCCAGTCCGGCCTCCTGCCCCACCGGCACGTCGATCATGCCGGCGGCGGCCTGAATGCTCAAGTCGTGCCCTGCCACGCCAGCCTGCGGGCCGTTTTGGCCGAATGAGGAGATCGATACGAAAATCAAACCGGGCTTGCGCGCGCGCAGGTCGTCAGCACCGATTTTCAGGCGCGCCATCACGCCGGGGCGAAAGCCCTCCATCACCACGTCTGCGGTGTCAACCAGCAGCAAAAAATCGTCTTTGCCCTTGGCGGATTTAAGGTCCAGCACAACCGAGCGCTTGTTGCGGTTGAACGACGCAAACAGCCCGGCAAAGCGCCGCGACGGATCGCCGCTGCCCGGCCGCTCAACCATGACCACGTCGGCCCCAAGGTCTGCCAGCAGCATCGTGGCGTAAGGCCCGGGGTACTGCTCTGCCAAGCTGAGAATTCGGATGCCAGAAAGGGGAAGTTTCATCACCAAAGTGCTCCTTACATGGTAGAATTTAATTATCCCGAGTAGTATATATTCATTACTCACTGGAAATTCAATGAAAAACCTTGATCCTGCAACGGTGTCCACATGATCAATCGACTGGGAAGACTCCTGTTGGCAGGCTCCGTGGCTTTTGCCGCTGCGGCGCACGCGTTTCCAGACCGGCCAGTGCGGGTCGTCGTGGGCTTTGCGCCGGGCGGCTCGGACATTTCTGCGCGCCTGGTGGGGCAAAAACTGTCCGAGCTGTGGGGCCAGCCCGTGGTCGTGGACAACCGGCCGGGTGCGGCGGGCAACATAGGCGCTGACGTGGTGGCCAAGGCCGCGCCGGACGGCTACACCATCCTGCTGCTGGTCAACTCCTACACCATCAACACGTCCGTCTACCGAAATCTTGGTTGGGATTTGCTGCGGGACTTTGCACCCATCGGGCGGTACGCCACATCCCCCATGGTGGTGGTGGTCAACGACAAAATGCCGGTCAAAAACTTTGCCGAATTCGTGGCCTATGCCAAAGCCAACAAGGGCAAGGTGAATTACGGCTCGGCGGGCACCGGCACCGCGCCACACCTGGCCGGGGAGCTGTTCGCCATGCGCTCGGGGATTGAAATGACGCATGTGCCCTACAAGGGCTCTGCACCTTCGGTCACGGCGCTGGTGGCCGACGAAGTGCAAGCGTCGTTTGGAGCGATGTCGGCATTCGATGGCATGGTCAAGCAGGGGCGGCTGCGCGCCCTTGCAGTGACAACTGCCGCCCGCTTCCCCCAACTCCCCGATGTGCCCACGGTGTCCGAAAGCGGCCTGCCGGGTTTTGATGTGGACATCTGGTACGGTTTCCTGGCCCCGGCCAAAACACCGCCCGCCATCGTCAAAAAACTCAGCGACGACCTGGCCCGCGTGATGACCGACCCTGATCTGCAATCCAAATTGCGTGAGCGCGGGTTGGAGCCCGCCTTCCTTGACAGCCCCAAGACCGGCGAGCTGATGAAGCGCGATGTGGGGCGCTGGCGTGAAGTCATCAACAACCTCAAGCTTGTGCTGGAATGACCGCGCCGCACAGAGCCGATCCTGCGGCCTGGGAGCGGCTGGCTGATTCGCTGCATGCCAACGCACTGGTCGAGCCAGGCGAAGGACTTGGGTCGGTGTTTTCCGGCCTGCAGCGGCCCGAGTGCGTGCTGACGCATTCTTCGGGATGCATATTCGTGTCAGACCGGCGCGGTAGCGTGCTGGCGCTGCAGCCGGACGGCACGCATCGCCTCATCGGAGGCCAGAGCATTGCGGGAGGCACCAGCCTGCTGCCCAATGGCATCGCCATGCAAAATGACGGTGGGTTTCTGGTGGCGAACCTGGGTGAACAAGGCGGAGTCTGGCGCATCGCACCCGATGGCACCCAATCGCCCTGGTTGACCAAGGTGGATGGACACTCCGTTCATCGCGTGAATTTTGTCGTCAATGACGCACAGGGCCGTGTCTGGGCGTGCATAAGCGCTACCGACGGCAGCGACGCGTATCCGCTGAACACTGCCACCGGCTATATCATCCTGCAGGATGCATCCGGCACCCGGATCGTGGCCGACGGCTTGCACTACACCAACGAATGCCGGGTCAGCGCTGATGGCCAGTTCATGTATGTGAATGAAACCTTTGGACGGCGACTGTCCCGGTTTCGTATCGGCGTCGCCGGTGAATTGACGGCCAAAGAAACCGTGGCAACCTTTGGCAAGGGCGACTTCCCGGACGGCCTGGCGCTTGACGCAGAGGGCGGTGCCTGGGTGGTTTGCGTCGGCAGCAACCGTGTTTATCGCATTGCGCCTGACGGGCGGCGGCAAACAATCATTGACGATGCGGATCCTGTCACCGCACAACAGTTGGAAGCGGCATTTGTCGCCGGCACGCTGAACCGGCCCCAGCTCTCTGCGGCTCGTGGCCAAAGACTGCAAAACGTCACCAGCCTGGCATTCGGCGGGCCCGATCTGCGCACGGCGTACATGGGCTGTCTGGCTGGTGATTCGCTGGCCACATTCCGCTCCCCCGTGGCGGGCCTGCAGCCGGCGCATTGGAACTGGCCATGAGCAGCAACATGATTTTGCTGGAGAGCGTCTTGCAGGCGCTGCTCACGAGCCTGCTGGTCGGTGGCATTTATGGTTTGCTGTGCGTTGGCCTTGGGTTGATCTTCAGTGTGATGCGGGTGATCAACTTCGCCCAGGGTGAGTTCATGATGATCGGCATGTACGCAGCGCTCCTGTTTTTTGACACGTTTGGGTTTGGGCGGGTGCTTGGGGATTGGGGTGGGCTGGCGGCCAGCGCCCTGGCTGCCGGTGGCGCGTTGTACTTGTTTGCATCGCTGCTGCACCCTGCGCTGCTGGCAAGGGTGACAGGGTCCCGCGTGACAGGCACCGAGGGCGATGGCCACTACCCGCAATTGACCTTGACCTTGGGGTTGTCCCTGGTGTTGGCCAATGGCGGCCTCGTCCTGTTTGGCTCTTCCCCGCAGACCATCCGCACGGCGCTGTCTTCGTCCGCCTGGACCATTGGGCCGTTGGTGGGTGACGACGGGCTGCTGTTTCTCAACAAGGCGCGGACGCTGGCTTTTGTGGTCACGGCGGTCGTGGTCGCCATTGTCGCGCTGTTCATCACGCGCACCCGGTCCGGCAAGATACTGCGCGCAGCTGCGGACAACGCCGAAGCCGCCACCTACATGGGCATTGACGTCACTCGCGCCCATCGCTTCGCCTTTGCCTTGGGTGCCGCAGTCACCGGCATTGCGGGTGGACTGATCGCCTCGTACTACCCGTTTCAGCCCTACGTGGGGGTGGAATTCGTTGTCATCATGTATGCAGGTGTGGTGCTGGGCGGCATGGGCAGCATCAAGGGCGCTTTCTGGGGCGGGCTGATCATTGGCCTGGTGCAGCAAATGTCCACCCTGGTGCTGCCAGTGCAGTTGCAAAACTCGGCCATTTTTGTGGTTTTCCTGTTGGTGATGTTGCTGCGCCCGCAAGGGCTGTTTGGAAAGAGCGTTGACCGTGCCTGAAGCCAACATCAGTGCAAAAGCGGGCCTGCCGTTGTGGCTGACGCTGGGTTTGGCCGCGCTCTACCTGGGCCTGGCGGCCCTGATCGGCAATCCCTACATCTTGCTGATCATGACGCTGGTGCCAATCTGGGCCACCGTGGGTGTTTCCTGGAACGTCTTCAGTGGCTATTCAGGATTGCTGTCGTTCGGCCATGCGGCGTTTTTTGGGCTGGGTGCCTACACTGTGGCCGTTGCGTTTGCCAAGTTCGGGCTGTCGCCGTGGGTTGGCATCGTCGCCGCCGCCGGCGTGGGTGGGCTGGCGGGCGCCCTTGTCGGCATTCCAACCTTCCGTTTGCGCGGCGTCTATTTCAGCCTGGCGATGCTGGCGTATCCGCTGGCGCTGCTGTATGTGTTTGAGTGGTTGGGTTTGCAAGAGGTGGCGCTGCCGCTCAAGCGCGAGGGGGCTGCGCTTTACATGCAGTTTGCCGATCAGCGGGTTTATGTGCTGATTGCTGTGGTGCTGCTGGTTGCTTCGCTGCTGGTCAATTTATGGATTGCACGTTCGCGCTTTGGGCTGTCGCTGCTGGCCATCAAGCAGAACGAGCTGGCCGCCGAAGCAGCGGGTATCAACCCATTTCAATGGAAACTGCTGGCGCTGGTGCTGTCGGGCGCCATTGCAGGTGTCGCAGGCGGGCTGTACGCGGTGGTGTTGGTGATCGTCACGCCGCACTCGGTTTTTGGCATGCTGGTATCGGCACAGGCGCTTATTTTTACCATGTTCGGCGGCGTTGGCCTGGTGGCCGGGCCGGTGCTTGGGGCGCTGATTCTGCTGCCGCTGGGCGAGGTGCTCAATGCCACGCTCGGCGCCAGGCTGCCGGGCATCCAGGGCGTGATTTACGGTGCAGCCATCATCCTGATTGTGCTGCTGACACCCGAGGGGATTCTGCCGTGGCTGACCCAATGGTGGAAGAAATTGGGGCCAGGCAAAACTGCAAATTTGCAACCCGGAATTTCAGATTCCTTGCCTTCTGTGCCAGCGACGGCCGCGCCGGGCCGGACCAACTCAAAAGCCGACTTGAAACAGGTGCAGGCCGGCGGCGTTGATGTGCTGCTTCAGGTGCAGGGCCTGTCAAAAAGCTTTGGCGGCTTGCAGGCCGTGCAAGACGTCAGTTTCAACGTCGAGCGAGGCGAAATTCTCGGCATCATTGGCCCGAATGGCGCCGGCAAAACGACCCTGTTCAATTTGCTCAATGGCTTTACCCCGCCATCAAACGGCCGGGTTTCGATACAAGGCGCAGATCTGCGTGGCCGCAAACCATTCGAGATTTGCCGCCTGGGCATCGGAAGGACTTTTCAGGTGGTGCGGCCTTTCGCCCGCTTAAGTGTTCTGCAAAACGTGGTCATCGGAGCGTTCTCGTCGGTGCCGAATGACGCACTTGCGTATCAACGGGCGTTTGACGCGTTGCAGCAGGTCGGACTCGGTGCGCTGGCGGATGCCAAAGCGGGCAGCCTGCCTGCAGTCCAATTGCGCTTGATGGAGGTGGCCCGCGCACTGGCATCAAAGCCACAACTGCTGTTGTTGGACGAGGTGCTGGCCGGCCTGGGCGGGGGTGAAATTGAGCACGTTGTGCAGGTCCTCATGGGTATACGGGACGCGGGCACTACCATCGTGATCATTGAGCACACCATGCATGCCATGGTGAGGTTGGCTGACCGGCTGCTGGTGCTGGACCATGGCAAGGTGCTGCAAATTGGAGAACCCGCTGCAGTGACCAGCGATCCCTCAGTGATTGAGGCCTATTTGGGCAAGAAGTGGGTGGCACATGCTGCGCATTAGCCAACTCAGCGTGTCGTATGGGGATATCCGGGCACTGGCGGGTGTCAGCCTGGAGGTCAAGGCCGGCGCGTTTGTGGCCATTGTGGGTGCCAACGGGGCTGGAAAATCCACCTTGTTCAAGGCCATCTCCGGGACCGTGCCCATCATGTCTGGCCAACTGGAGTTTGACGGAAACGATCTGGGTAAAGTGGCTCCCGCAGCCCGCGCCCAGTTAGGCATCGCGCATGTGCCCGAAGGGCGCCAGGTCTTTCGCAGCATGACGGTTCTGGAGAATCTGGAAATGGGCGCGCAGACGCTGCATGCACGGCAGGCCTTCAAGGCCACCCTGGATCAAATCTACACGCTGTTTCCCCGTCTTGCAGAACGGCCCACGCAACTGGCGGGGACCCTGTCGGGGGGCGAGCAGCAAATGGTGGCGATTGCGCGCGGGCTCGCCTCCAAGCCCAAACTGCTGATGCTGGATGAACCCTCCATGGGTTTGGCGCCCGCCGTGGCAGATGCCATCTTCGAGCGCATCGAGCAGGTGCACCGGGACAACGCAATGACGGTGCTGCTGGTGGAACAGCGCGTAGCCGAAGCGCTGCATTCGTGCAGCTATGGCTACGTGCTGGAATCGGGCCGCATTGCGCTGGAGGGCTCTCAGGAAATTCTTGTCAGCAATCCACGCATCAAGCAGGCGTATTTGGGCATGTAAATCAGTCCTGCCATCCGGCCCTTAATTATCGTTATGGGCCACAACGTCGGCTGTGACCGCCTTTGTTCATAGCCAATTTATTTTGAACTGGAGACACCATGAAAACACGTCAATATGCACAGCAACCGGCTCGCCGCAACATCGTCGCATCCGCCATCGCAGCCCTGGCGGCCTGCGCGCTGCCCACTTCAGTCACCTGGGCGCAAACGCCCGCCAAAGAAATCAAGCTCGCAGTCGTCGTGCCGTTGTCTGGCCCCTGGGCCCGCAATGGCGAACTGCACGTGAAGGGCGCCCAAATGGCGGTGGACGACATCAACGCGGCGGGCGGCATCAAGGCCCTGGGCGGTGCCAAGATCAAGCTGATCACGGCTGACGCTGGCGACAGTGTTGAGAAAGCCAAAAACGCGGCACAACGCCTGCTGTCTGCCGAGCCTGACTTGACCGGGGCCAGCGGCGCTTTTGTCAGCTCATTCACCCTGGCCATCACCGAGATGACCGAGCGCGCTGAGCTGCCGTTTCTCACCCTCTCCTACTCTGACCAGATCAACGAGCGGGGCTTCAAATATGTGTTCCAGACCTCGCCCAGCGCCAACGCGCAAGCGGCTGCGGCCTTGCCGATCCTGGTCAAGCTGGCCACGCAAGCCAGTGGCAAACCACCGCAGACCGTGGGCATTGTGATGGACAACACCGCATCGCCCGTGAGTTTTACCAAGGCCATGCGCGAAGGCGGTTTCGACAAGGAAAAACTCAAACTGACGATTGACGAAGTTTTTACGCCGCCCATGTCGGATGCAACCTCGAGCGTGCAAAAGCTGCGCAACACGCGGCCAGATCTGGCCTTTCTTCTGTCCACCAATGTGCCCGACACCAAGCTGCTGCTGGACAAGATGAGTGAGATGCGCATCGGCAATGGCCTCGTTCCTGTCGTGACCAACGGCGGCCACATGGGTGCACCCGAGCTGCTGAAGGTCATGAGCAAGGAGTCGCTGGAAGGCGTGATGGTGGTGATTGCCAACTGGGGCGGCAAGGGCCACGAGGCGCTGGCGGCCTCCTACAGCAAACGCATGAACGAGCCGTGGATGACGCAGGACAGCATGTCCACCTATGGCGACATGTGGATATTCAAAGAAGCGATGGAAGCGGCCGGTTCGGCAGACCGGCGCAAAGTGGCCGAGGCGATGCGCAAGATGGACACCACGGAGGGCGCTGCCAAGTATTACCCCGGCGGGCGCTTGAAATTTGACGAGAAAGGCCGCCGGGTTGGCGCGGAAACAGTCATCTTGCAATGGCGCAATGGCACACCGGTACCGGTTTACCCGCCAAGCCTGGCGGTGATGGCTCCGCTCTGGCCAAAAAAAGCAAACTAAACTGGTGAGAATAAAAACCTACCAATCAGTAAAACTCTGGTATAGTTTTCGAAAATAGATTTACAGTTTCGAATGATCGATATTTGAGTCTGCGACCGAAAAGAAAGCGACTAATGGAAAAGCAACCTCAAGCCGGGGTGACTCGAAATGCTGTTTTTGCGCCAACCCCGGCCGGGCGGGTCGTCGCTGGCCTTGAGGCCTTGATCATTGATGCGATTCCCTCAGCGCGCGACTTCAGTTTCACAGGCGTGGAGCGCGCAGCAGGCGGCCTGTCGCGCGAAAACTGGTCGCTCGATGCGACCTGGGTTGACGCAACGGGCACGCAGTCGCGCCGCCTCATGCTGATGCGCGATGCCGCCGGAACGCTGCTTTGCACCGACCGCAAGCGCGAGTTTGCGGTGCTCAAGGGCCTGGAAGCGACGGACGTGCCGGCACCTAAAGCACACTGGATGGACGAAGACGGCCGCTGGCTTGGCGCGCCCTCGCTGGTCATGGACCGGATGCCAGGCACCTGCGACTACCTGGTGCTCAACGGAGATCGTCCGCTGGACGCACGCTTGAACCTGGCCCGTGCATTCGTTGACCTCATGGCGCGCATCCATGCGGTCGACTGGCGGGGCGTCGGCCTGGGCGCGGTGCTCGATGGGCCGACCGGCGCGCCTTCGCAGATCGAACTAGCGCATTGGGAGTCAGAATACCGCAGGGTGCAGCTGGAACCGCATTGCGAACTCGACTACGTGCTCGGCTGGATGCGCGCGAGCGCACCGCAGGCCCAAGAGATTGTCCTTGTGCATGGCGACTTCAAGCCAGGCAACGCGCTCATCGCGGGCGAGCACATCAGCGCCAAGCTCGACTGGGAAACCGCGCATCTGGGCGACCCGCTGGAGGATCTCGGCTGGGTGACCAACCCCGTGCGCAAGCGCGAGCACCAGATTGCCGCCGCATGGGAACGCGCGCAGATCGTCGCCGCCTACCGCAAGCTCACCGGGCGCCGGGTTGACGAAGCAGCGCTGCGCTGGTGGAACGTCTTTTCCTGCTGGAAGTTGGCTGTCATCCAGCTGACCGCTGTGAGCGAGTTCGTCGCCGGCCGTTACGACCGCGTGTTCCAGACGCCTTCATGGCTGTACCGTCCGATGTTTCAGATGATGGAGAAACCCGAATGAGGCCAAGCGTCGAAGAGCAGCTGCTTGGCACCTGCCGCGTCTTAGAGAACGTCGTCGCGCCGTGCGTGGCCGATCCTTATGCCCGCACCATGCTGGATGGCCTGATCGCCAACCTGCGCATGCTGACCAGTGCGCTGCCTGCGGTTCCCGGTTTTCTCGACAGCGACAACCGGGCCACGGCAGGGCTGCTTGGGCAGTTTCAGGCCGTCGTCGCGCCGGACCTGGCCGCGCGCATCGCGCTCGCCCTGCAGCAGCCCGAGCCCGATGCCACCGACACTCGG
>JANYJD010000085.1 GCA_025358555.1 Rhodoferax sp. | reverse complement strand
GTGCGCGCGATCGGCCTGTCCAATGAAACGCCCTGGGGCGTGACCGAGTTCGTGCGCGTGGCCGAGCAACACGGCCTGCCGCGGGTGGTCACGGTGCAAAACCCGTACTGCCTGATCAACCGCTGCGTCGACAACGGCCTGGACGAAACCCTGCACCACACCGGCACCAGCCTGCTGGCCTATTCGCCGCTCGGCTTTGGCCTGCTGAGCGGCAAGTACGACGCGCTCGGCTTTGACGACCCGGCCAACCGCGGCCGCATGACGCTGTTCGAGCGCATGCGGCAACAGCGCTGGGGCCGCCCGGAATCGCTGGCCGCGGCCCGACGCTACAGCGCGCTGGCGCGCGAGCATGGCCTCACGCCCACCCGCATGGCGCTGGCCTTTTGCTACACCAACTGGCGCGTGGCCAGCACCATCATTGGCGTAACGTCGGTGGCGCAGCTGGATGAGTGCCTGGACGCGTGGGGCACGACGTTGCCGCCTGAACTGCTGGCTGCAATTGACAAAGTTCGTTGGGAGATTCGGGACCCGGCGCTTTGATTTTTGTTTGCGCTTTGGTGGGGTCTGTCCGGTTGATGCCCGCGTAGTAAGGAGTCGCGGGGGAGCTGCGCGGGAGGATGCAGACTTGCCGACCCTGCTGCGTGAGCCCTGCGGGCTTCCTTGCGGTGCTCGGGCTGATCGGGGTCTGGCTAAACTCGGCTTCGCCTCAAACAACGCCAGCCCTGATCCGATCATCTCTGCGCTCCTCAGCCACACAGAAGGGATCGCCAAGTCTGCATCCTCCCGCGCAGCGGGGACAACTGGATTCGAGTTCATATCCAGTCTTTGTACTTAGCAAATGCAATTGCAAATTGAGAAACTACGCCAAGAAGCGTTACCCAAAATACCAGCCACATTTGCCATCTTTTTACTGAAGCATCTTTTTCTTCGGTCCACGCCTTGCGCAGTCTGTCAACGTGCTCAAGGCCCCATTTAATGATTTCTATGGGTGACCGTTCAGCATTTGAATGTGTCCGAAACTGACTTCTGAATGTCTCGTTTGGCGTGATTGCATCAATGGCGGCGTTCCTATCTTCGTCGCTGCTTAGTGTTTTGATCCACCCAGGAAGACGCTTTCCGCTGCGCATATCGGTCTTCCACGCATTGATACGAGACTCAGTTGCTCCAGGTCGAAAAAGCTCAGGTCGGCTGGCGACGGTTGCTTTCATATCGCAGTCTTTTGGGAGGCCGAGACGATGAGCCAGGCCCCTGTACGTCATAAGCGGATTTTCATCATTGGAAGCGAGAATCCAGATGGCAGAAACCATATCGAGTTCTTCAATTTGAGTGCGTGTAGCCATAGTGAAGTCTACATAATTCCTCCCTGCCAACCCGCAAGCCGGGCGAGCGGTACAGACTTGCCGATCCCTTCTGCGTGGCTGAGGAGCGCAGGGGTGATCGGATCAGGGCTGGCGTTGTTTGAGGCGAAGCCGAGTTTAGCCAGACCCCGATCAGCCCGAGCACCGCAAGGCAGCCCCCAGGGCCCACGCAGCAGGGTCAGCAAGTCTGTACCGCTCGCCCGGCGGACACCGCAAGGCTGACGAAGGTTGCACGAGACCTGCACCCCAATCAAACCAGGTGGAAAATGAGGGCCATGGCCAAAAAAGACCACACCTCCGAAACTCCGGCCACCCAATTGCTCAAAGCGAGCAAGGTGCCGTTTAGCGAGCACCCGTATGAGTACCTTGAACACGGCGGGGCGCTTCGAAGTGCCGAGGTGCTGGGGGTTGATCCGTTGATGGTGGTGAAAACGCTCATCATGCAGGACCAGGACGACAAACCGCTGGTCGTGTTGATGCACGGCAACCGCACTGTATCCACCAAGAACCTGGCGCGGCAGATCGGGGCCAAATCGGTGGAACCCTGCAAGCCCGAAGTAGCTAACCGGCACAGTGGCTATCTGGTGGGCGGTACCTCGCCATTTGCCACACGCAGGGCAATGCCGGTTTTTATCGAGGAAAGCATTCTGGCGCTGCCAAAAATTTTGATCAACGGCGGGCGGCGCGGCTACCTGGTGGGCATGGATCCGAAAGTGTGTGCCAGCCTGCTCGCTGCCAAACCTGTGCAGTGTGCGTTGACGGGGTCTGTTTGATCGCCTGCACATGATCACCTGCACATGATCACCTGCATAGTCAGATCATCTATATGACCTTGCGTCAGATTTTTCTGCCGGTACCATGCCGCATTCGCCCCACGGAGTGACGCAAACGCATGTTCAAGTTTCTGTCAGATGAACCGATCCACGATCCGCTGGCATCGCCGACGCCCACCGGCGAGACCGAAATCAAGTGCACCACGTGCTACATGTGCGCCTGCCGCTGCGGCATCCGCGTGCATTTGCGCGAGGGCGACAACGGCCCTGAAGTGCGCTACATCGACGGCAATCCCAACCACCCGCTGAACAAGGGCGTGATCTGCGCCAAGGGCGCGGCCGGCATCATGAAGCAGATATCCCCGGCGCGGCTTACGCAGCCTTTGCTGCGCAAGGCGGGCTCCGAGCGCGGCGCGGGCGAGTTTGAGCCGATCTCGTGGGACAAGGCATTCGAGATCCTGACCGAGCGCCTGGGCAAAATCCGCGCGACCGATCCGAAAAAGTTTGCGCTCTTCACTGGCCGCGACCAGATGCAGGCCCTCACCGGCCTGTTCGCGCGCCAGTTCGGCACGCCCAATTACGCCGCACATGGCGGGTTTTGCTCGGTCAACATGGCGGCCGGCATGATCTACACCATTGGTGGCAGTTTTTGGGAATTTGGCGGCCCCGACCTGGACCGTGCCCGCCTGTTTGTGATGCTGGGCACGGCGGAAGACCACCACAGCAACCCGATGAAGATTGCCATCAGCAAATTCAAACGCGACGGTGGCCGCTTCATTTCCATCAACCCGGTGCGCACCGGTTACTCTGCCATTGCGGATGAGTGGATTCCCATCAAGCCCGGCACCGATGGTGCGCTGCTGATGGCGTTGCTGCATGAGCTGATCACCAGCAACTTGATAGACCACGCGTTTCTCAAACGCTTCACCAACGCACCGCAGCTGGTTGTGCTGGACGACTCTGACCGCCAGGGCCTGTTTGCGTTCGATGCCGACCCGGCAAAAGGCCCGCCCGGTGATGGCCGCAACCCGCACAACAAGCTGGTCTGGGACAAAGCCAGCGGCAGCGTGAAGAATGCGTACCCCGAGGGCATCGCCGACGGTTGCGACCCGGCGCTGGAAGGGCATTACACCCTGGCGGACGGCACCCGCGTAGCCCCCTCGTTTCAGCTGCTGCGTGAGCGCGTGGCAAGCTGCACGCCCGAGTGGGCCAGCGCCATTACCGGCATTGCGTCCGGGCGCATCCGCAAACTGGCGCTTGAGATGGGTGACACCGCCTTGAAGCAGGCGTTTGAGCTGCCTATCCCATGGACCGATGCTTGGGGCAAGGTCTACCCCACCACGCAGGCGCGCCCGGTGGCGTTTCATGCCATGCGTGGCCTGGCAGCGCACTCGAACGGCTTTCAAACCGTGCGTGCACTGGCCGTGCTGATGAGCGTGCTGGGCACCATCGACGCACCGGGTGGCTTTCGGCATAAAGCGCCTTACCCGCGCCACATCGTCCCCAACTACCGGGCCTTCAACTCGCCGGAGATGATCCAGCCCAACACGCCGCTGAATGCCGCGCCACTGGGTTTTCCGGCAAGTCCTGAGGAACTGGCGATCAACCCCGGTGGCTCCCCCATTCGCATTGACCATGCTTTCTCGTGGGAACACCCGCTGTCAGCCCACGGCCTGATGCACAACGTCATCACCAATGCTGTGCGGGGCGATCCTTACCGCATCGACACCCTGATGATTTTCATGTCCAACATGGCGTGGAACAGTTCGATGAACACCATGGCGGTGCGTGAGATGTTGAACAGGAAGGATGAGAAGGGCGAGCACATGATTCCCTTTTTGGTCGTGTGCGATGCGTTTCAGAGTGAGACTGTGGCGTTTGCCGACCTGGTGTTACCCGACACCACGTACCTGGAGCGCCATGACGTGATGAGCATGCTGGACCGCCCCATTTCTGAATTTGATGGCCCGGTCGATTCGGTGCGCGTGCCGGTGCTGCCGCCGCTGGGCCAGTGCAAGCCGTTTCAGGAGGTGCTGATTGAGCTGGCGTCACGCTTGAAGTTTCCCGCTTTCACAACGCCCGAGGGCGAGCGCAAGTTCAGCGGCTACCCGGATTTTGTGGTGAACTTCCAGGCGCAACCCGGCATCGGGTTTCTGATGGGATGGCGTGGCAAAAACGGCGACCAGCACCTGCGAGGCGAGCCTAACCCCAAGCAGTGGGAGGCCTATGCGCAGAACAATTGCGTGTTCCAGTACCACCTGCCCGAGACCATGCACTACATGCGCAACTGGAACCGCGAATACCTGGACTTTGCCAAAGACAAGGGCTGGCGCCAGAAGAACGACCCGGTGCAATTGGCCCTGTATTCAGACACCCTGCAGAGTTTTCGACTGGCCGCGCAGGGCAAGACTGCCGGCCGCCAACCGCCCGACGAACTGCGCGAACGCATCAACACTTACTTTGACCCGCTGCCGTTCTGGTACCCGCCGCTGGAGGAAGATGCTACAGATTTGAAAGCGTACCCGCTCAATGCCATCACGCAGCGGCCGATGGCGATGTACCACTCCTGGGATTCGCAAAACGCCTGGCTGCGGCAAATCCACAGCCACAACTATTTGCATGTGAACCCGCTCACGGCCAGCGCCGCAGGCATTGCCGATGGTGGGTGGGCCTGGGTTGAAAGCCAGTGGGGCAAGGTGCGCTGCATGATCCGCTACAGCGAAGCGGTGGAGCCGGGCACGGTGTGGACCTGGAACGCGATTGGCAAGGCCGATGGCGCCTGGCAACTGGCGCCGGGCGCGGATGAGGCGCGCAAAGGCTTTCTGCTGAATCACTTG
The DNA here is from genome assembly GCA_025358555.1 of Rhodoferax sp. Taxonomy (GTDB): domain Bacteria; phylum Pseudomonadota; class Gammaproteobacteria; order Burkholderiales; family Burkholderiaceae_C; genus JANYCG01. The sequence goes on along the minus strand of JANYJD010000085.1, from coordinate 20,432 downwards.
ATTACCGAGGAGTTGCCGTTTCCGGTTCAGCGTGGCCCAAATCCAGGCGGCAAAACCATCAGCAACTCCGACCCCATCACCGGCCAGGCTGGCTGGTACGACGTGCGGGTGCGCATCTACGCAGCTGAACCTGAAGAGCCCCAGGAAACGTCTCCGCAGGTCGCCAGCGTGCCCGCGGCACCCGGCGTTTTAGGCAAAGCAGTTTCTGTGCTGACCTACTTTGCGGGGCGCAAAAAATGAAGATTCAGTGGCTCAAAGATTTGATGGCCGGCGCGTTGCTCCCTCTGCCTCTGGCAGAGCGAGGGAGTGGTGGCGGGAGTGGTGGCGGGGGTGAGGGCAGGGGCGGGAGCAACACCGTTCGCGCCCAGCCCGGCGAAACGCTGGCCAAGCAACTGGCTTTGGTGATTGACTTGAACGTCTGCGTAGGCTGCCATGCCTGCGTCACGTCCTGCAAACAATGGAACACATCAGGCAGCGCAGGCCCCATGGTTGACGAGCGGCCTTACGGCGCCAGCCCGACTGGCACGTTCTTCAACCGGGTCCAGACCTATGAGGCGGACACTTATCCCCAAACCAACACCATTCATTTCCCCAAAAGTTGCCTGCATTGCGAAGACCCGCCGTGTGTGCCGGTGTGCCCCACAGGTGCCAGCTACAAGCGCAAGGAAGACGGCATTGTGCTGGTCGATTACGACAAATGCATCGGCTGCAAATACTGCGCCTGGGCCTGCCCCTACGGCGCGCGCGAGCTGGATGAAGAGCGCCAGGTCATGACCAAATGCACGCTGTGCGTAGACCGCATTTACGACGAGCATCTGCCCAAAGAAGACCGCAAACCCGCCTGCGTGAAGGCCTGCCCCACGGGCGCGCGCTTGTTTGGGGATGTGAAAGACCCCAACTCCGAAGTCTCCATCGCGATCCGCGAACGCGGTGGCTATTCGCTCATGCCTGAATGGGAAACGCAGCCGGCCAACCAGTATTTGCCGAGGCAAATTACGCCGTCAATGACGCTGTCCAGCAATGTTCCCAACGCAGCACCAAAAGGAAACTGACACGCCATGCATCCGGCCTTCTCCATCCTGTTCTTCACCACGCTTGCGGGCACGGCACAGGGCCTGATTGTGCTGGTGGCCCTGGCTGTGTTGAGCGGGGTTGCAATGGCACCGGGCTTTCTGCTGATGGCGCTGGGCCTGGCAGAGGTGCTGCTGGTGGCGGGTCTGGCCGCCTCGTTTTTGCACCTGGGCCGCAAGATGCAGGCCTGGCGTGCGGTGCTTATGTGGCGCACATCGTGGATGTCTCGCGAGGTCATTGTGCTGCCCGCATTCATTGTGCTGGTTGCCATCTGGTGGCTGGCCTTGCGGATGGGCGCAAGCGCGCCATGGGCCAAAGCCTTGCCGGTGCTGCTGCTGTTAGGTGCAGTCGCGCTGTGGTATTGCACCGCCATGATCTACGCCTGCCTGCGCTTCATTGAAGAGTGGGCGCATCCGCTCACGGTGGTGAATTTCGCGCTCATCGGTTTGTCGTCGGGCCTGGTGCTGGGATGCGCTTTGGCTGCATTGCTCGGGGAAGCGCCGCTGCTGCAGGCCGCAGGCCCTTGGGCGATGGCGGCCACCCTGGCGGCTTGGGCACTGCGGTTTGCGGCGCTCTGCCGCAATGCCGGCATCAAACACAAATCCACCCTGCAGTCAGCCACGGGCATCAAGTCAGCACAACTGGTTCAAAAATCCATGGGCATGTCGGCGGGTGCCTTCAACACGCGGGAATTTTTTCATGGTGCGAAGCAGGCGACGCTGAAAAATGTCAAAACGGGTTTTCAGGTGCTGGCGTTTGCGCTGCCCGCGCTGCTGTTGCTGTGGGGCGTGGCCAGCCAGTCGGTCCTGCCGTGGGTGCTGGCGGTGATTGTGCAGGCGCCCGGCCTGCTGGCCGAACGCTGGTTTTTCTTTGCACAGGCCAAACACCCGCAAAACCTGTATTACCAGACAATTTCGTGAGAAAAATCGGTAAAAAGTGACTGTAGCCCTCGTACTGCATGCATAGTTAGCAATGAAATAGATAGTGGTTACTTGAAAATCACGGTTTTGTGCCCGTTGACCAGAACCCGCCGCTCGGCATGCCACACCACGGCGCGCGCCAGCACCGAGCTTTCCACATCACGGCCCATGGCCGTGAGTTGGGCCACGTCCATGGCGTGGTCTGCGCGCGCCGTGCCTTGCTCGATGATGGGGCCTTCATCCAACTCGGCCGTGACGTAATGCGCGGTGGCGCCGATGGTTTTCACCCCGCGGTCAAAAGCCTGCTGGTAGGGTTTGGCACCCTTGAAGCTCGGCAAAAACGAATGGTGAATGTTGATGGCCCTGCCTGCCAGCGCGCGGCACAGATCGTCCGACAGCACCTGCATGTAGCGCGCCAGCACCACCAGTTCGGCCTTTTCCTCATTCACAATTTCAAGCAGCCGCGCCTCGGCTTGCGGCTTGTTGCCGGGCGTCACCGGCACATGGTGGAACGGGATGTTGTACGAAGCTGCAAGCTGGTAGTAATCCCGGTGGTTCGACACAATGGCGCGAATGTCCAGCGGCAGCAGGTGCGAGCGGTAGCGGAACAGCAGATCGTTCAGGCAATGCCCGAGCTTGCTCACCATGATCACCGTGGGCACGCGGTCGTTCGCCGAATGCAGGCCCCAGGCCATGTTGAGCGTTGCCGCCAACCCGCCGAACTGTTCGCGCAACCCGATGATGTGGGTGCCCGCAGTGCAGTCAAAACGCATGCGCGCGAAAAACAGGCCGGTGCTCTGGTCGTTGAACTGGGCCGCTTCGGTGATGTTGGCCTCCCGCTCCTTCAGGAACCCCGTCACCGCATGGACGATGCCGGGCTGGTCGGGGCAGGACAGGGTGAGGATGAATGCGTCTGACAAAAGTGTTCTCCCAATTTCCAAGCAGGTATAGTGATGTGACGCCTATTTTGCCCCGCCGCGACCCGTGTTTCAAAATCTCTTCCCCATCGCCTGCACCGTTGTCGGCTACCTCATTGGCTCGCTGTCATTTGCGGTGATCGTCAGCCGCGTGATGGGCCTCAACGACCCGCGCACCTACGGCAGCAAAAACCCGGGCGCCACCAACGTGCTGCGGTCCGGCAGCAAGGCAGCGGCCATCATCACTCTGTTGCTCGATGCCCTCAAAGGCTGGCTGCCGGTGGTGCTGGTGAAATATTTTGGCAAACCTTATGGGCTGGAAGAGGGCACGATGGCGATGGTGGGCCTGGCAGCGTTTTTGGGCCATCTCTTTCCGGTGTTTTTCAGGTTTCAGGGTGGCAAGGGCGTGGCCACCGCGCTTGGGGTGCTGTTGGGCTTTAGCGGCATCCTGGGGCTGGCCACTGCCGCGTCGTGGCTGCTCATTGCGTACTTCTTCCGGTATTCGTCGCTGGCGTCCCTGGTCGCCGCTGTTTTTGCGCCTGTGTACTACGTGTTCGGCAATGGGCTGGCCTGGTACCTGGACAAAAGCGTTTTGCTGGCGATATCCCTCATGTCGCTGCTGTTGATCTGGCGCCATGCAGCCAACATCACGCGCTTGATCAAGGGCACGGAATCGCGGCTGGGCAAACCCAAGGCTCCTTCAAAGGGAAAGGCCAAGGGCTGAGCCTGGGCGTTACCGCCCCGCGTAAGAGGCCAGCTGCAGGATGAGGTGGTGGTTGAGCCGCACGCGCACCGCAGAGGCGGCCAGCGCGGCCTGGATTTTTGGGCTGTTGTCGGCCGTGCGGTGCAAGCGCGGCTGGGACACCAGGGTGCCCACGTCGTTGATCACAATGGCGACGTGCGGCAGGTTGGGTTTGGCGGAGCGGCGCATCACCACAGCCACTTCGCCGTTGTCCAGCCTGACGTAGGTGCCTGGCGGGCACAGGCCCACGGCGCGAACCAGCGCATGGCCCACTTCATCGTTTTGCTCGTTTGAATTGGTGATGATCGAGCGCACCGAATCGGTCGCGCTGCGGCCCGCCCGTGACTTGCGCGGGCTGATCATGGCCGCATAGCGGTCCACCATGCGCAGGATGCGCGCCAGCCGGTTTGCCGGGGGCATCAAGCGCAACTGGCCCTTGTCGGTGCGTTCGTCATGGTGCATGGACACTATGTCCAGCCACAGCCGGTCCGTCACATGCAGATTCAGCAGCATCAAGCCGCCATTGACCGAGTGGCTCTGGATGGCTTCCATCTGCTTGGCCGAGGGTTTCTCAACCTGGCCGGCCAGCTGGTCCTGCAAGGCGGTCATGGCGATGTTCATGGTGAGCGCAGCGTGAACCAGGCTGTCGCGCTCCTTGACTTCCAGATTCAGTTCAACCGCGATCAGGTGGCATAAAACAGCGCTGACCAAAGCGTGCGAAGCGCTGTAACCCACTGGGGAATTGCTGGCCAGCTGGAACAGCAGGTACAGGCCGACGTCGGTGTCGCGCTGCAACAGCGTTTTCATCCAGCGGTCATACTGCCAGACGCGCTGTTCAAATTCCTGGATGCTGTTCGGGCTGCCCAGAATGATGCCCAGGCCGGCCTCCAGATCAGACCACAGGCCCAGCAGGTCTTCGTATTCGTTTTCGCTCTGGACGGTCACGGCAGCGGGGCGATGGGGCAAAAGTCAGTCATTGGGAGCACCCACGCATTATTACACTTGGCCATTTCAATACCGCTTCAGCAGCACCATCTGGTCGCTGGTGCGCGTCATCTGGAAGCGGGTTAAAAAGCTGTTGCCCAGCAGCACAAACGGCATGGAGCCGGGCGTCACCACGGCGTCAATGTTGTAGACATCCACGTCGCCCACGCGCATCGAATCCAGCTTGATGCGCCAGCCCATGGTGGTCCCGTTGGCAGTGGCCATGCGCACGGGCTCGCCGCCTTTGTACTTGAGCCCAATGCGTTCGGCGTCCTGAACGCCCAAGCTCACCGCCGTCGCACCGGTGTCAACCACCAGTTGAACGGTGCGGCCATTGATCAGGCCCTGGGTCACAAAATGCCCACCGCTGCCGGCCGTCATCACAATTTTGTCGCCTGAAGGCGCGCCAGCGCCGGGGCCGCCACCGCCTACGCTGGCAGGCGAATCCCCCACGCGCAGGCTGAGCTTTTTCCCGGCTATGTCAAAGGTGGCGCTGTCGCCCAGTGTGGCAACAAGCTTGACGCCCCGGTGGGTGTCGCCTACACCCAGGGTTTTAGGCGGGCTGCCGTCCACAATGACGAGCGCTTTGCCGCCCAGCATGCCGGCCAACGTCACCGACTGGCCTGCAGCCGGGCCTGCCACAACCGCCAGAGCGATGGCGACGGCCACAGGCCCCAGGGCACCGCACGCTTGCATTTGACGCCCCGCACGCTGGCGGCGCATTGCCTCAATCCACGTCTGCTGGAGCCCCATCAGCGTCAATCGCGGAAATTATTGAAGCTCAAGGGAATGTCGGCAATGTCTTTTTTGATCAGCGCCATGGCCGCCTGCAAATCGTCCCGCTTGGCGCCCGTAACGCGCACCGCGTCGCCCTGGATGGCGGCCTGCACCTTGAGCTTGCTGTCCTTGACCATGCGCTGGATTTTTTTGGACACCTCGGTCTCAATGCCATTGCGCACCTTGATCACCTGCTTAACCTTGTCGCCGCCCATCTTCTGAACATCGCCCTTGTCCAGAAACCGCACATCGACGTTGCGCTTGGTCAGCTGGTTGCGCAGTATGTCTTCAACCTGGCTGAGCTGGAATTCGGCGTCGCCAATCAGGGTGATTTCTTTTTCTTTCAGCTCAATGGCCGCAGCCGTGCCCTTGAAATCGAATCGCGTGCCGATCTCCTTGGCCGTATTCTCCACGGCGTTTTTGACCTCTACAAGGTTGGCTTCACAGACGGTGTCAAAAGAGGGCATGGCGGTATTTTCGGGTGCGACAATCCTCTCATGTTAGTCGAGAAAAACGTCCCGCTCCAGCCCTACAACACCTTTCATATCGTCGCCAAGGCGCTGGTCCTGGTGCGGCTTGGCAAACTTGAGGATTTGCAGGCGGTGATCGCCCACCCCGAGCTGGGGCCGGCGCCGAAGTTCGTGCTGGGCGGCGGCAGCAATATTGTGCTGACGGGCGATGTGAAGCCGCTGGTGCTCAAAGTGGAATTGATGGGCCGCCGCCTGCTCGAAGAAACACCCAAAGCCTTCATTGTGGAAGCCGGTGCCGGGGAAAGCTGGCACGGTCTGGTTGCCTGGACGCTGCAAAACGGCTATCCCGGCCTGGAGAACCTGGCCCTCATTCCCGGCACGGTGGGCGGGTCTCCGGTGCAAAACATCGGTGCGTATGGCGTGGAATTGCAAGACCGGTTTGAGTCGCTGGATGCGGTGGATCTGGTCACGGGCGAGAGCTTTACCCTCAACGCCGCGCAATGCGGCTTTGGCTACCGGGATTCGGTCTTCAAGCATGCGGGCACCCTAGGGCTTGCGGGCCGCGCGCTGATCACCCGGGTGCGGTTGCGCCTGCCCAAACCCTGGAAGCCGGTACTGGGCTACGCCGATCTGGACAAAAAGATGGCCCAAACCAGGGTTGCTTCACCCACGGCACAACAAATTTTTGACTGGGTGTGCGAGGTTCGCCGCGCCAAGCTGCCCGACCCGCAGGTGACGGGCAACGCGGGCAGCTTCTTCAAAAACCCGACCGTCACGGCCGAGCAGTGTGCCGACATCATTGCCCGTGAGCCGCGCATCGTGCATTACCGGCTGGACGATGGCTCGGTCAAGCTGGCGGCCGGCTGGCTGATTGACGCGTGCGGCTGGAAGGGCAAGTCGGTCGGGCAGGCGGGGGTGTACGAGAAGCAGGCGCTGGTGCTGGTGAACCGGGGAGGAGCGCAGGGCTCGGCTGGCGGGTCTGGCGGGGCCACGGGTGGTGAGGTGATGCTGCTAGCCAAAGCCATCCAGACCAGCGTCTATGAGCGCTTTGGCATCCGGCTGGAGCCCGAACCGGTGGTCGTTTGATGGAATGCCCTTGTGTGGGAGATTGACATGGCTACTGCAATCCGGCAAATCCGCCTGCGCCAGCCGCGTTTGTGGCAGCGCGTCTCAACGCTGATGTGGGCGCGCCGCGCGCTGTGGCTGGTGGTGCCGGTGTTGATTTTTGCGATGTTTCGCCAGGGCATCGGCATTTTGGTGGCAATAGTGAGCATATTTCTGTCATTGACTTTGGCCAAGGCGCTATCAGCCTGGGAGCAGAGCCTGCGCCGCCAGTTTGTGCGCGACGCGGCATTGCCCAAGTTTCTGGTGGACAAGCTGATGGCCGCGCATCCGCAGTTAAAGCGTGGCGATGCCGACTTGGTGCTGCGCGGCCTGCGCCAGTTCTTCATGGCGCATTTGCGCAGCGGCAAGCAGTTTGTCGGCATGCCGTCCAAAGTGGTTGACACCGCCTGGCACGAGTTCATCTTGCACACCCAGGCCTACCAGTTGTGGTGCGAAAGCGCTTTTGGCAAGCTGCTGCACCACACGCCGGCCGAGGTGATGAGGGGCAATGACAGCAAGCGCAACGACGGCCTGCGCCGCACCTGGTATTGGACCTGCAAGGAAGAAAGCATCGACCCGCGCAACCCCACGCGGCTGCCACTGCTGTTTGCGCTGGACAAAAAATTCGGCGTTGAAGGTGGCTACCGCTACGAGGCCAATTGCAAGTCGATCAATGACGCCAGCGGTTCCAGCAGCTACTGCGGCGGTGACTTCAGCAGCGGCGACAGCGGAGCGTCTGGCGACGCGGGCGGGTTTGGCGGCAGTGAAAGCACGTCCATCAGTTCGGGTGGATCAGATACCGGCTCTGACGGCGGCGGCAGCAGTTGTGGTGGTGGCTGCGGCGGAGACTAGGCTGCTGGGGGTTTGCTTCTCACGTCATTAAATGCTTCATAAATAATAGCTAACTATGCATATTATACAAGGGCTAGAGGCATATCTATGATTTTATTTTGCTACCCGCTCCATCTTGCGCCAATCGCCGGTTGAACCCACATTGGGGTTCGCGCTGGGGTCGTCGGTGCCGACCATGCGGCCTTGGGCGTTGGTCCAGTAGTACTTGTTCGCCAGCGGCATTTCGACGTTGGGTGTGCCGTAGGGGCTGGAGAAGGTCTGCACGCCGCCCAGGTTCTCGCGAACGGCGAAATTCTTGCGGTCCTGGCTGGCGTTGCGCCCATCGGTGACCTGCTGCCAATTCTTCTGCGACCAGTCACGGTACTGCCGAGCCGCCTCGCCATAAGCGACCGAGGTTTGCAGGTTTTGCTGCATTACGCCGCGCGCGCCGAAAGCCGCACCGTTGAGCGCCGACACCTGGTCCGCTACCTGGGGCAGCCAGGCCGCATACCCGCCCCACTGCTCGGCCGGGGCAAGCCCGGCTGTCATCGCCAGCGTGGCCGTGTCATAGGCTGGCGCCACCGACACCTTGGCTACACCGCGATACGCTACGCCACGCAGCGAATAGCTCACGTCAAACTCGACCGCCTGGCGAAACCCCGCTGCCGGCCGGGCCTGCCGCGCCTCGCTTAATTGAAGGTTCTGCACCTGCATGGAAGACAGCTTTTCATAGGCGAACCGCGCGGGCGGATAGTTCACCGGCGACCCGGCCACGCCCACCATTAGCGTCATGGCTTTGCTGTCGGGCGACAGCAGCGTCAGCGCGTACTGTCCGTCCTCGCCCACGCGCCAGCCCGGGGGCAGGGCAAATGAAAAGAAGCGGCTCTGGCCGATGCGCAATTCGCCGGTGGGCCGTGCGGTATTGGCGCCGCCCGCGCCGCCCATGCTACTTGCACCACCCACTGCGTCGCGCGCGACAGGCTTCACCTCAACAAATTTGGAGGGCAGGCTGCCTGCCTTGCCTGGCTCGCCGCGGGCCATGGCTGGCGGCAGATTTCCTGCCTGCTGCGCCAAGCCTGGTGGCGCTGGCTGGCCCGACTGGCCTTGCTGCGTCGGCTGCCCGGCCATTTTCCAGGCCTCAATGCCGCCGCGGTACCACAGCACATTGCTGTAACCCGCGTTGATGGCCCGCAGCGCCGCGTTGTACGACATCCAGCATTCGCGCGAGAGGCAATAAAACACCAGCGCCACGTCTTTGCGACCCTGCGTCCACTGCGCCAGCATCTGCGCCGCCTGCTGCTGCACGGCGTCGTTGAAGGTTCCCGGCTGCGCCAGCCACGCTGCCGGCAAGGCATTGGGCAAAATCTCGGGCTGGCCCAGCACGTCCAACAGGATGTAGGGAACTTGGCGCCCTTGAATTAACCCAGCCAGGCCCTTGGTGGTGACCACCTGCCCGCCAGGAATGCTCGCAGGCGTCGGCCCGTGCATGGCACCCGCGTGGAGTTGTGGGGTCGGCGGCACGCCCAAGTCTTGCCGCTCTATCTGCACCATCTGGTCAAGGCTGGCGCCGCTGCGCGCTTGCGGCAGTGCGGCTGGTTGCCCAGCCTGCTGTCCAGGTTGCTGTCCAGGTTTGCCCCCAGCCCGGAATCCGTCCTGGGCTGGCGTTGTCAGCGGCGCGCTGGCCACAAGGGCAACCAGAAGAATCGTCTGAATCCGGATCGGCATCGTGCAACCTCCTTCTAATCAGCCTCTAGCCCTTGTCCGGTGTGCATAATGAGCTATTCTAAATATAGCAACCTATTTCTTGGGCGATGCAGCATCATGCCCCAGGCTCGCCAGCGCCGCGCCTGTGCCTAGTGACAGCAGCCCTGCCTTGGCATAAATTTCAAGCTTCTCGCGCGTATCCACAATGTCCAGGTTGCGCATCGTGAGTTGGCCAATTCGGTCCAGCGGGGTGAAGGTCAATTCGCCCTTTTCCATCGTCAGCCGCTCTGGCTTGTAGGTCAGGTTGGCGGACTCGGTGTTGAGCAGCGAATAGTCGTTGCCACGGCGCAGCTCCATGGTCACGGTGCCGGTGATGGCGCGCGCCACCCAGCGCTGGGCGGTCTCGCGCAACATGATGGCTTGCGAATCAAACCAGCGGCCCTGGTACAGCAGGCGGCCGAGCTTGCGGCCGTTGTCGCGGTATTGCTCAATCGTGTCTTCATTGTGAATGCCAGTCACCAGGCGCTCATACGCTATGAAAAGCAAAGCTAAGCCTGGCGCTTCGTAGATGCCGCGGCTTTTCGCTTCGATGATGCGGTTCTCGATCTGGTCGCTCATGCCCAGGCCGTGGCGACCGCCGATGCGGTTGGCTTCCGTTATCAAATCGACCAGACTTGGAAATGTTTGGCCGTTCAGCGCCACGGGCTGGCCTTCTTCAAATCGCACCGAGACTTGCTCGGCCTTGACCGGCACGTCGTTTTTCCAGAACGCCACGCCCATGATCGGGTTGACGATTTTCATGCCGCTGTTCAGGTGCTCCAGGTCTTTGGCCTCGTGCGTGGCCCCAAGCATGTTGCTGTCGGTCGAGTAAGCTTTCTCGGCGCTCATCTTGTAGCCAAAGCCCGCTTTCGTCATGAACGCAGACATCTCGGCGCGGCCCCCCAGCTCGTCAATGAAAAGCTGGTCCAGCCAGGGCTTGTAGATTTTCAAATCGGGGTTGGTCAGCAGGCCGTAGCGGTAAAAGCGCTCAATGTCATTGCCCTTGAAGGTGCTGCCGTCGCCCCAGATATTGACATCGTCTTCCTTCATCGCTGCCACCAGCATGGTGCCGGTCACAGCGCGGCCGAGTGGCGTGGTGTTGAAGTAGGTCACGCCAGCGGTGCTGATGTGAAACGCCCCGGCTTGCAGGGCGGCAATGCCCTCGGTGGCGAGCTGGCTGCGGCAGTCGATCAGGCGCGCTTTCTCGGCGCCATATTCGATCGCCTTGCGCGGGATTTCGTCGTAATCAGGCTCGTCGGGCTGGCCCAGATTGGCGGTGTAAGCGTAGGGGATCGCGCCCTTGAGTTTCATCCAGTGCAGCGCGGCGCTGGTGTCGAGCCCGCCAGAGAAAGCGATGCCGACTTTTTGATTGACGGGGAGGTGTTGGAGGATGGTGGCCATGGCTTTTCCCTTTAGCCGAAATGGCAGATGTAGTGGTAGGGCTCGGTGACTCGGATCTCGAATTTGGAATTGCCCGGGATGCTAAATTTTTCACCCGGCGATGACTTGACCCACGTATCGCTGCCCGACAGCTTGTATTCGCACGCCCCGCCCGTGCATTCCATGATTTCAGGTGCGCCGGTGTTGAACGTGAGGGTGGCGGGCAGGATCACGCCGACCGATTTTTTGCTGCCGTCGGCAAATGTGACGCCGTGGCTGATGCATTTGCCGTCGAAGTAGACGCTGGCTTGAGTGGCGACGGACACGCCGTCTAGTTTTGATGTGGTCATGGGGGGGATTTTAAGCGGGGCTGGGTGCCGCGAGGGCCTGAGGCACACACTCAACACCGACCAGCCATTGCCCCGCCGCAATCCGCTGCGTCTTGTCCAGGCTTGCAAAGTGGGTGACTTTGCTGCGCGCTGCCACCGCCAGGTGCAGGGCATCGGCACCACGCACAAGGCAATGTAGGTTAGGGACTGTGCGCTGCACAGCGGCATAGTCTTTGCGTAGCACGGCGATGCGATGCAACGCGCCTTTCGTCATGAGATTTTTGAGGGTCTGGCCAATGGTGTGGGCGACCTCGGGCGGTGTTTCGCCCCGCATCACCTTGGCCTGCAGGGCGCAGGCGAATTCGGCCACAGTCCAGTCGCTCACGCAAACCTGTTCCCATTTCGGGGCCTGAAGCAAGGCCATGGCAACAGCCTGGCGGGGCTCATTGCTGAAAGCAGACACCAGCACACTGGTGTCGACATAAACCCTGGCAGCCACGCCTAAAAGCGCTCGTTCTCAGCGCGCCAGTCGGCAACGAAGCTGCCCGTCTCAGGGCTTTTGCCACTGGCCTTTTTTGTGCCTTTATACGGCTTGGACTTTTTGGCGAGGGCCGTAATGTCGGGAAATGGCGCACGCACAGACGTGTTGACAATGGGCAGCAGCCGGTAGGCCGGCTTGCCCCGGGTCGTGATGATGACCTCTTCCCCGGCGTCGGCCTGCTGGGCGATGGCGGTAAATTTGGCCTTGATTTGCGCGACGCTGACTTGCATGGCGGGCTCGTGATTTTGATGGGGCTTATGACTATCCAGATAGTCAAGTGTATCGGCTATGGCTTGGTGTGTACAGCGATTGGGCAATCGACCAATCAGTCTCACGCCCCCGCATCAGACCCTACCGTGATCTGCCCGCTGCGCCACAGCACCACCGGCCGCTTGATCACACTCGTGTAGAGCTTTATCACCGCCACCGCACTGGCCGCAGCAACCACACTGGCCTGCACGGCATCGTCCAGCTTGCGCCAGACGGGGCCGCGCCGGTTGAGTAAGCATCATCAACACTGATGACGAATTCAAGGACTGATGTTTGCGCTTGGGTTGTGAGCGATGAATGCAGGCCAACCCGCGTGCCGATGGGTGAAAAAGACCGAAAAATCATGAAAAATCATGAAAAAACCAATAAAAAGTGCCTGTAGCCCCCGTGTAGATTGCATAAGTAGCTATTTATTAAGGAGCATTCAGTTCTTCTTCACTTCAGGCCTTGCCAGGCCTCCCCATCAAACCCAACGGTGAACCGGCCGCCCGGCCACTGCACGACGGGCCGTTTGATGACGCTGCTATTGGCCACCATCACGTTGATGGCGCTGGGTTCATCAACCACGCTGGCTTGCGTTGCTGCCTCCAGTTTTCGCCAGGTGGGGCCGCGACGGTTAAGCAGTTTTTCAAATCCCACAGCGTCAATCCACTGGTGTAGTTGCGGCACGGGCACGCCGAGTTTTTTGAAGTCGTGAAATTGGTGATCGATGCCATGGTCTGTCAGCCAGGCACGGGCTTTTTTGACTATGTCGCAATTGGGGATGCCGAAGACGACAAGCGCTGGCGCTGGCGCTGCAATGGTCTTGACGGGTGTGGCGGGGCGGGTCATGGTGCGCGCTCCACGCGGGGCAGGGGGGCCTGGCCGTCGCGCAGCGCGCTGCTGGGCAGGTAGGCCCGCAGCATCAGCCGAAACGCCCCGGCAGGCGCAGGCAGCCAGTTGGCGCGGTCTGCAGCAGCAGCCGGTTCGCCGTGCTGCACCACGATTTCCATTGCCCCGTCGGGTGCTTTCACAAGCCCGGGCGTGCGGTCGCCCACGGCGTAGCGCAAGGCCGGGTTGGCGACAAAAAACAGCCGTCCATCGGGCTCAAGCTGGTACATGGAGAGCGACCAGAAGGCCTGCGCGGCAATGCCGCCAGCACCAATCTTGACGCGGTAGCTGGCAAGGCCTGTCAGCGGCTGGCCCTGCGCATCGGCCAGGGCGCTCAGGTAGACCGCCTCCTGCGTCGGCAGCGCACCCAGGCCGCCCAGTGCCACAGCCGCGCGCAGCCTGTCATTTCGGCCATAAACGCCCACGGCGCTGTCTGGGTACTGCCAGCCCTGCACCTGCCGGGCACCGCTGTTGACGCCGCCCTTGATTGACGCGTTGAGGTCTGGCAGCGCTGCCGTCCAAAGGGCGCCGGCCTGCGGCGTGGCCATTGCGCCGGGCACGACACCCAGCGGCTGCCAGCGGGCCAGCAGTTCGACGGCGCCCGGCACAGGGTTGCGCGCCAGCATGCTGTTGACCACGTTCAGGTAGTTGCCGCCATCTAAGGGTGAGCCTGTGATGGCTTTGGGGGCGATTGGGTTGGACGGCTGAGCAACTACCGGCGCGTTCTGCGTGGTGCTGGCCGTGGCGCTGAAAGATCCACCAGAAGTCACCGCGTCGCCCGCCACGCGCAAGGTGATCGCGTCTTGCAGCTTGTGCACTGCTAGCGCGTCCTGTGAATCGTCCACCAATATGCGCACCAGCAGCCAGACGTCGCGCGTGGGCAGGCGCACGATGAGCACGCCGGGTGGCGCTGGCCGCGCGTCGCCAGCGTGAACCACCCACAGCCTCAGATCGCCCGAGCCGGCGTTGCGCGAGCCAATCAGCTCGGCGGTACCGCTGTAGGCGTCCATGAAGTGAAATGACCAGTAGCGCCCAGCCATCGGCGGCACAGTGAGCTCAATCGGGCCCGCCGCCAGGTCCAGCCAGGCACTGGAATAAAGCGTGTCGTTATTGGGCGTGGTGACGGCGCGGTTTTTTGCATCCGCCAGCGCGCGCCGGTGCACCAGGCGGTTCACGCCCCGGTTTGGATTGGCCGGCATCTCCACCGACAGGTAGCGCGTGCGGGCCATCTCGTACAAAGGAAAGGTGTGCTCAAAAGCGGCTTGCAGGTCGGCGTCAATCATCATTGGAATGCGTTTTGTGTGGGGTCAACTCTGCCGCAAAGTGTAGGCCTCTAGCGCAGGATGGTCGGCAGCGATGAGTCCCCAGCAAAGCGGGCAGTTCCTGTGACAATGCGACCTTGGTGAGCGCGACCCCCGCACGGAGATGCGGCCGATACCGTTGTACGCTGGCATTCCCAGGGCACCTCACAAGAAACACGCTTGAAGACTTCAAACATCCATGAAAACACTTGAAGACTGGCTCGCCTACTGCGAGCAACTGCACCCCAAAGCGATTGACATGGGGCTTGAGCGCGTCAAGGCGGTAGCCGATCGCATGGCGCTTGCGCTTACCTGCCCGGTGATCACCGTGGCTGGCACCAATGGCAAGGGCTCAACCTGCGCCATGCTTGAATCAATCCTGCGCCAGGCGGGCTACCGCACGGGTGTTTTCACCTCGCCGCATCTGGTGCGCTTTGAAGAGCGCTTGCGGTTGCTGGGTGAAACTGTTGATGCTTCTAAATTAGTAGCTGCTTTTGCAAGCGTGGCGAGGGCTAGAGCCCTGAATGACGATGAAATCTCGCTCACGTATTTCGAATTCTCCACGCTCGCCATTCTGGCGGTGATGGCACGCTCGAACCTGGACGTCGCCATTTTGGAAGTCGGCCTGGGCGGTCGGCTGGACGCCGTCAACATCATCGACGCGGACTGCGCAGTCATCACCAGCATTGACCTGGACCATATGGAGCTGCTGGGCAACACGCGTGAGGCCATCGGTTTTGAAAAGGCCGGCATCATGCGGGCCGGGCGGCCTGTGGTGGTTAGCGACCCGATGCCGCCGCAAAGCGTGCTGGACCGGGCTCGTGAGCTGGGTGCGGACCTGTGGCGCTTTGGGGTTGATTTCAATGTGTCGGGCGACAAACAGCAGTGGGCTTGGGCCGGGCGGGCCAGGCGGTACAGCGGTTTGGCCTACCCGGCGCTTCGCGGCGCGAACCAGCTCGTCAACGCAGCCGGCGTGCTGGCAGCGCTGACGGCCTTGCGCGACAAGCTGCCCGTCACGGCGCAGGCCGTGCGCAACGGGCTGGCGTTCGTCGAACTACCGGGGCGCTTCCAGATCATCCCTGGCCAGCCTACCCTTGTGCTGGACGTGGCGCACAACCCGCATTCGGTGGCGGCGCTGGCGGCCAATCTGGACGCGATGGGGTTTTTCCCCACCACGCATGCCGTGTTTGGGGCCATGGCCGACAAGGATTTGGCGTCGATGCTGGCAACCGTCAACCCGTTGATTGACAAATGGTATTTCACCGATTTGCCGACGCCACGTGCAGCCTCAGCTGCTGGCCTGCAGGCGCTGTTACAGACGCTGTTGCAAGCCCAAAATACCCGTCAAGACGTCACGTCGGCCCTGTTCAAAACCCCTGTGCTCGCCCTGCAAGCGGCTGTCGATGCCGCAGACCCCACTGATAGAATCGTCGTCTTTGGCTCCTTCTACACCGTCGGTGGCGTTCTGCAACATGGCATCCCCCGGCTGCTGGCTAAACACTTAAGTTCCTGACAAGCTTCTGACCCATCAATTCATGGCTTTATTCAAGTTCCGAAAAGGCGGCGACGAGCAGCTTGCTCCCCCACCCCAGCCAGAGAGCGTTGAAGCCCTGCGCAGGCGCGCCCGGCACCGGCTCATTGGCGCTGCTTTGCTGGTGCTGGCAGGGGTGATTGGCTTCCCGCTGCTGTTTGACACCGCGCCTCGTCCCATCGCGGTCGATATTCCGATTGAGATTCCGGATAAAAACAAGACCCGGCCGATTTCGATTGCGGCATCGCCTGCGCCCACGCCTGCACCCGAATCTACTGTGGCCCAGACTGTGCCAGCGGCTACGCCCAAGGTGCCGCAAACTGCTCCCAAGGCTGCAGAACCTTCACCCAAGGTTCCAGAGCCCAAAGAGGCTGTAATTCTGCCAAAATTGGAAGAAAAAGAGGCTGTAGCCCTCGTCAAACCTGCACAAGAAGCTACAAAAAAAGAAGCAAAGCCAGTTTCAAAAGAAACCGCCGAGTCATCGGATGGTGCCAAGGCGAAAGCGTTGCTTGAAGGCAATGCGGCGCAGAAACCGGCACCTGTCACCGAAGGTCGTTTCGTGGTGCAGGTCGGCGCCTTTGCCGATGCTGCGCGCGCCAAAGAGGCGCGTACCAAGCTGGAACGCGCGGGCATGAAAACCTACACCCAGGTGGTTGAGACCAGAGACGGCCAGCGCACCCGCGTGCGCGTGGGGCCGTTTAGCGACAAGAACGATGCTGACAAGGTGGCCAGCAAGATCAAGGCGCTGGACTTGCCCGCCGCCATACTGGTGTTGTAAGCCGCACCCAAACCATGGCGGTGCTGGACTGGGTTTTTGGGGCAGTGCTGCTCGCGTCGCTTCTGCTGGGCGCATGGCGTGGCTTGATTTTTGAGGTGCTGTCACTGGTCACGTGGGCCGCAGCCTTCATCCTGGCACAGTGGTTTGCGCCGGATGTGGCGCAAATGTTGCCAATGTCAGGTGCGGGCGAGGCCGTGCGTTACGCCGCCGGTTTTGTGCTGGTGTTTGTCGCAGCGGTTTTTGTGGGCGGGCTGGTCGCAGTGCTCGTCAAGAAATTGATTTCGGCGGCGGGCCTGGCACCGGCTGACCGCATGCTCGGTGCTGTTTTTGGCCTCGTGCGCGGCGTGGTGGTTTTGCTGGCATTGACGGTGGTGGTCGCCATGACGCCACTGAAGAAAAGTGTCTGGTGGACCGAGTCCATCGGCGCAGGTGTTTTGCGTGCAGCGCTCAAGGGTTTGAAGCCGGTGCTGCCGCAGGAATTTGGAAAGTACTTACCGTGATGTTTGCGTAATGTGTGGAATCGTAGGCGTTGTGTCCAACGCACCTGTCAACCAGCTCATCTATGACGCGCTGCTGCTGTTGCAGCACCGCGGCCAGGACGCGGCGGGCATCGTCACGCAGCAGGAGCGCAAGTTCTTCATGCACAAGGCCAAGGGGCTCGTGAAGGATGTCTTTCGCACCCGCAACATGCGTGCGCTGCCAGGCAACTGCGGGCTGGGCCAGGTGCGCTACCCCACGGCGGGCAATGCTTACAGCGAAGAAGAGGCGCAGCCGTTTTACGTGAATGCGCCGTTTGGCATTGTGCTGGTGCACAACGGCAATTTGACCAATGCGCACGCGCTCAAAAGCGAGCTGTTCATCACCGACCACCGCCACATCAACACCGAGAGCGACTCCGAAGTGCTGCTCAACGTACTGGCGCACGAAATAGAGCGCACCACGCGCGGCCTGCCATTGCAAGCTGCCGATATTTTTGCAGCGGTCAAAAACGTGCACCGCCGCGTCAAGGGCTCGTATGCGGTGATTGCGCTGATCGCCGGGCATGGCGTGCTGGCGTTTCGGGATCCGTTTGGCATCCGCCCGCTGTGCATGGGGCGCAGTAACGATGGTTCGGGCACGGTGGTGCTGGCCAGCGAATCGGTGGCGCTGGAAGGCACGT
Organism: Rhodoferax sp.; assembly: GCA_025358555.1. Taxonomy (GTDB): domain Bacteria; phylum Pseudomonadota; class Gammaproteobacteria; order Burkholderiales; family Burkholderiaceae_C; genus JANYCG01. Next base: position 2,714 of record JANYJD010000085.1, on the reverse strand, counting down.
CGCACACGCTTGAGCGCAACATTGAGCCCGGCGAGGCCGTGTTCATCGATTTGCAAGGCACAGTGCACGCCCAGCAATGCGCTGACGCACCGGTGCTTAACCCCTGTATCTTTGAGTTTGTGTACCTGGCGCGGCCAGATTCGGTGATGGATGGCATCTCGGTCTACCAGGCGCGCCTGAACCTGGGCGAGGCGCTGGCCAAGCGTGTGATCTCCACCGTGCCGCCCAATGAGATTGACGTCGTCATTCCCATCCCGGAATCCAGCCGCCCGAGTGCAGCCCAGCTGGCGCAGCTGCTGGGACTGCCGTACCGCGAAGGTTTTGTGAAAAACCGCTATGTGGGGCGCACCTTTATCATGCCCGGCCAATCGGTGCGCAAAAAATCGGTGCGGCAAAAGCTCAACGCCATCGCCAGCGAGTTCAAGGGCCGCAACGTGCTGCTGGTGGACGACTCCATCGTGCGCGGCACCACCAGCCACGAAATTGTGCAGATGGCGCGTGATGCCGGTGCCCGCAAGGTTTACCTGGCCAGCGCCGCGCCGCCGGTACGCTACCCCAACGTCTACGGCATCGACATGCCAACCAGCAAGGAACTGGTGGCGCACAACCGCACGGTAGAGCAAATTCGCGCCATCATCGGCTGCGATGCGCTGATCTACCAGGACGTGGACGGCATGAAGTCGGCCATTGGCAAATTGAGTACGCGGATCAAGGGCTTTGATGCCTCGTGTTTTGATGGTGTGTATGTGACGGGCGACATCACGTCAGACGACATCGCCCGGCTTAACGAGCACCGCGTGGGCGGCGAAGAGCTTGATGAAGACACCTCGCGGCTGGCGTTGCCCAATCACGTTGAGTGAACACGTCCAGCAAGCACGCAGAATCATGAAGACCCGCACCCAGTCCCTCACGAAAACGCGGACGCGTTTTGCCCCATCCCCCACCGGATTCATCCACCTGGGCAATATCCGCTCGGCCCTTTACCCATGGGCTTTTGCGAGGTCAACCGGTGGTGATTTCATCCTGCGCATTGAAGACACTGACGAAGACCGCTCCACCCAGGCCGCAGTGGATGTGATCATTGAAGGCATGGCCTGGCTCGGGCTGGACTACGACGAAGGCCCGTTCTACCAGATGCAGCGCATGGACCGGTACAAAGAGGTGCTGGCCCAGTTGCTGGCTGCGGGCCACGTCTACCCCTGCTACATGAGCATCGCCGAGCTTGACGCCCTGCGTGAGCATCAGACGCAGGCCAAAGAAAAGCCGCGTTACGACGGCACCTGGCGGCCTGAGCCGGGCAAGACCCTGCCCGCTGTGCCTGCGGGCGTGCACCCGGTGCTTCGATTCAAGAACCCGCAGGGCGGCTCGGTGGTGTGGGAAGACAAGGTCAAAGGCCGCATCGAGATCAGCAATGACGAGCTGGACGATCTGGTGATCGCCCGGCCTGCGCCGCTGGGCCAAGTCGGCACGCCCACCTACAACTTCTGCGTGGTGGTGGACGACATCGACATGGCCATCACCCACGTCATTCGGGGTGACGACCACGTTAACAACACGCCGCGCCAGATCAATATTTTCAATGCGCTGGGCAAGCCCGTGCCGGTGTATGCGCACTTGCCTACCGTGCTCAATGAGCAGGGCGAGAAGATGAGCAAGCGCAACGGGGCCAAGCCGGTCACCCAGTATGCGGTGGAGGGCTTCCTGCCGGATGCGATGGTGAACTACTTGGCGCGCCTGGGCTGAGCCATGGTGACGACGAAATCTTCAGCCGCGCGCAGTTTCTGCAATGGTTCAACCTGGACCACCTGGGGCGAAGCGCTGCGCAATTTGACGAAGCCAAACTGCGCTGGGTCAACGCCCAGCATTTGAAGGCGATGGCCGATGATGCGCTGGCCCCTCTGGTGGCGGCGCAGTTGCAAAAGCAGGGCATCGCGGTCGATGGTCGGCTGCCCGGCATTTGCGCGCTGTTCAAGGACCGCTGTGACACCACCGTGGCGCTGGCGGGGTGGGCCCGTGCCATCTATGCCGATATTGTTGTCGCGCCAGAGGACATCGGCTTGCATGTGGTTGACGCGGTCAAGCCCGCCTTGCAGATGCTGCACGAAAAATTGGCGGTTTGCGCGTGGGACAAAGCGTCGATTGCGCTGGCCATCAAGGAAGTGCTTGCAGCTTGCAGCCTCAAAATGCCGCAACTGGCAGTGCCGGTGCGCGTGCTGGTGATGGGCACCGCCCAGACGCCATCGCTGGACGCAGTGCTGGCGCTGTTTGACCGGGACACAGTGTTGGTGCGCCTGCCCCTCGGCGTGAACGCGAGCTGACGCTTGAAAACATCCCGGATTTTCAGGCTATAATTCGAGGCTCAGGACATCGCGATAGATTTTTGGGAATTTGAGGGGGTATAGCTCAGCTGGGAGAGCGCTTGCATGGCATGCAAGAGGTCAGCAGTTCGATCCTGCTTACCTCCACCAAAATTCTTTGTAAGTTTAGAGTCGGAAGTTCATAGGTTTTGACCCCATCGTCTAGAGGCCTAGGACACTACCCTTTCACGGTAGGTACCGGGGTTCGAATCCCCGTGGGGTCGCCAGTTGGCCGGTCAGGTTGATTGGTGTTGAGGGTGAGAAATCACCAGCTATCAGGAGTGGTAGTTCAGTTGGTTAGAATACCGGCCTGTCACGCCGGGGGTCGCGGGTTCGAGTCCCGTCCGCTCCGCCAGT
>JANYJD010000003.1 GCA_025358555.1 Rhodoferax sp. | reverse complement strand
CTGACTATCCCAAAGGGACCATCGTTCCTGATGAAGACTTCGATGCCATCAAAATTGAGCGTGACAACTTCCGTGGCGACTGGAACTATTGCATTCGATCAAGTTAAAATTGATCATGTTATTTGTTAACGCTCTCTTAGCGGTGAGGCCACCGAGGCCATCGACCAGGTAGCTTCAGTCGGCGCCAAAGTGCTGAATGCGCTGAAGCTGCCCTACCAGCTGGGTGGTGTGCTGCACCACAGCAGTGCCAGTATCGGCATTACCCTGTTTGGCGCCGGGGAAGAAGTTGACCAGAGTGATGCGCTGGAAGGCAGTGGAAATAGCGGACAGAGTGGCGGCCAGAAAAGCAGCCAGGACAGCGGGCTGAACAGCGTTGACACCCTGTTCAAGCGGGCGGACCTGGCGCTTTACCAGGCCAAGGCCACCGGGCGCAACCGGCTGAGCTTTTTTGACCCCGCCATGCAGGTTGCCGTGGCAGCCCGCGCCGAGCTGGAGGCCGATTTGCGTCAGGGCCTGCAGGACCGGCAGTTTGTCCTTTACTACCAGGCGCAGGTCAATGCAGAAGGGCAGCTCACAGGTGCCGAGGTGCTGGCACGCTGGCAGCATCCCACGTTGGGTATGGTGCCGCCGGTGCAGTTCATCCGGCTGGCCGAAGACACCGGCCTGATCCTGCCGCTGGGCCACTGGGTGCTGGAGACCGCGTGTACGCAACTCGCAGCCTGGGCGGTCAGGCGCGAGACGCAGCACTTGACGCTGTCGGTCAACGTCAGTGCCCGGCAATTCCACCAGCCGAGGTTTGTGCAGGAGGTGCTGGACGTCGTGCGCAGCAGCGGTGCGCCGGCCAACCGGCTCAAGCTTGAGCTGACCGAAAGCCTTCTGGTGGATGACGTGGACGACATCATTGCAAAAATGTCGGCGCTCAAGGCAGAGGGCGTTGGCTTCTCGCTGGATGACTTTGGCACCGGCTACTCGTCCCTGTCGTACCTCAAGCGCCTGCCGCTGGACCAGCTCAAGATTGACCAGTCGTTTGTGCGCGACGCGCTGACCGACCCCAACGACGCCGCCATTGCCAAAACCATCGTCGCGCTGGGCCAAAGCCTGGGGTTGACAGTCATCGCCGAAGGCGTGGAGACCCAGGCGCAGCGGGACTTTTTATGGCAAAACGGCTGCTACGCCTACCAGGGCTACTTTTTTGGCCGACCCGGGCCGGTGGCCGGGCTGGACGCGTTCATCACCCAGCCTGTGCCATTGGCCTGACGCCGTACAAGCTGTCCCGTCAAGGGAAGGCATCCCCCAGCACAATGCCTTCGCGGCGCGGGTCGGCGCCCCCCACCAGCACCGGGCTGGCGGCGCCCGCAGGCAGCGTCTTGATGATGGTGCCAGTGCCGCTGGACTGGGCGGCAAACGACACCGTGTGCCCAAGGCTGCGAAGGCCCACCAGCAGCGGGTCGTTCAGGCCGCTGTTGCTGATGTCAATGGCCGGGTGCTCGCCACCCACGCCGGTGGTGGGGCTGTTGCTCGCGCCAAAGTTCACCATCGAGGTGGCTTGCTGTGCGTCCAGCTTCCAGTCCACTGCACTGACCACCGTCTTGACGACGAATTGAATAATGGAAGCGCCGCCCGACGAGCCGGTGGCCATGAGGAAGTCGCCGCGCGAGCCATCTGCAGCCTTGTTGAACACGATCGTCGGGGCCATCGAGCTGCGCGGGCGCTTGAGCGCCGCAATGCGGTTGGCAATGGGACCGGACGCGTCTGACGGGTCAAATGAAAAATCCGTCAACTGGTTGTTCAGCAAAAACCCGCGTGTGAAGTGGAACGAGCCCATGCCCGACTCGATCGTCGTCGTCATCACTACCACATTGCCAAATTTGTCCACGATGGACATGTGGGTTGTGCCCTTGCCTTCGCTGGCGCTGCTGCCCAGGGCAACAGCATTGGGGAACACGCCGGCCACCGCTGTGCCGATGCTTTTGGTGGTGGAAATCAGCGCGGCACGGCCTTTGAGGTAGTCCTTGTTCAGCATGGCATCAACGCCGCTGGCGGGCAGGGCCACAAAGTCGGTGTCGGCCACGTACTTGTTGCGGTCGGCATAGGCCAGACGCTCGGCTTCGCTGACCAGATGCACGCCCATGATGGACGGCTTGCCACCCTCGCTGTTGATGCCGGTGGGGCCGTTGGCGGCCAGGTCAAAGTTGTCAAGAATGCCCAGAGTTTGCGCCACGGCAATGCCGCCAGACGACGGTGGCCCCATGCCGCACACCACGGTGGCGCGGTAATTGCCGCACACCGGCGTGCGGCGAATCGCCTTGTAGTTGGCCAGGTCGCTCATCTCGGTCAGCCCCGGTGTGATGGCCACGGTGGTGGTCACGCCGCCCGTGGTGACCTTGATTTTGTCTACGATGGACTGGGCAATGGGGCCGGTGTAGAACGCATTGGCACCGCCTTGCGCCAGTGTGGCCAGCGTGGCCGCGTAGGCCGGGTTTTTGATCGTCGTGCCCAGCGCCTTGGGCGTGAAATCCGCATTCAAAAAATACGCTGCGGCTTCCGGGTCGCGCAGGAAATCCGTCTTGGCCCCGTCAATGGCGGCGGCCATGCGCCCGCTGATGGCAAAACCGTTGGTGGCCAGTTTGATGGCCGGCTGGAACAGACCCGCCCACGGCTGGCTGCCGTTGTCCTGGTGCGCCAGTTCCAGCATTCGCACAGCACCGGGCGTGCCAATGGAGCGGCCACTGGCCTTGGTGTTCAAAAACAGGTTGCCCAAGTTGGGCAGCGGGCTGGATTTGTCGGTGCTGCTGACGTAGCGCAAGTAGTCTTCGGTCGCGGCGGCGGGGGCGGTCTCTCGCCCATCGTAGGTTTGCAGGGTTTTGTTGCTGGCCTTGTAATGCAGCATGAAGGCGCCGCCGCCCAGGCCGGACGACTGTGGCTCCACCAGCCCCAATACGGCCTGCACGGCCACTGCTGCGTCCACAGCCGTGCCGCCAGCCGCCAGCACATCGCAACCGGCCTGCGTGGCCAATGGATTCGCGGTGACGACCATGAAGCTGTTGGCAGTCAAAGCTTTTTTGCCGGTTTTGTAGCCAGATGAAGGCTCCGGTAGGGCCGGGTCGCCGGGCAGCCCAGACCCCACCACCACGCTGCCCGTGCTGGTGGACTGCACGCAGGTTTTCAGGGCCACGGGTGGTATCGGCACCGGATCGTCGTTGCCACCGCAAGCCGACAGCGCGAACACGGACAGCGCCAGCGGCGCGGCGCGCCAGGCGGTTGAATTCTTGAAAATCGTCATGCCGTTTCCTTGTCGATGGCCCGAAAAATCACGATAGGCTTTTCTTGGCCGGGTTCATTTTGCAATACCCCGCGCAAAACTTCAATCATTCGTCATTCGCTTGGGGTACGAGGCATCAAACCCGGTCCCGGTGCGAAATCTCCACCACCACGGCGCGCGCTGCCAGGCTGGCCACCAGCGCCTCGGCTGCGGCGCGGTTTTTGGCGTCCAGGTTGGCGTCCCACTCGTCCAGCAGGTACACGCGGGCGCTGGTGCGCGCGGCAATTTCCTGCAATGACTTGAGCTGCTTTTCGCCCGAAGAAAAACCGGGCGAGGTGCTTTTTTTGTCTGCTTCGCGGTGGTTGGGTGGCGGCGAAACGTATTGCGGTGAGGCGTGTGGCGCTGGGGGTGAAGCGGCCGGGGCGTTGGGGTCGATCGTGCTGTCAATCGCGCTCCAGGACAGACTGCTGTCGGCCTCGCCGTCGCCATCTTGATCGTCGCCGCTGTCTTGCCCTGCCATGAAGACAAAGGCCAGCTTGTCACTGGTGGGCCAGTAAAACGCGTGCGACCCCAACCGCCCTTTCAGCGCCACCAGCAGGGTTGATTTGCCGGCGCCATTGCCGCCACGCACCAGCAGCCGCCCGGTGGGCTGGGCCTGCACCAGAGCCATTGCCTGGTCTACATTGGCGCAGGCCACCGCAATGCCCGCTTGCGACAGCGCGATGCCCTCAAACCGGATGCGCGCCTCAAACTGCGCATCGGGCGCGGGCCGCATGGCCGCGCAGGCTCCGCCCATGCGCGTCCACACTGCCAGCAGGTCGTTCCAGCCCGAAGCCAGGCCGTGCACGTTGTAAGACAAATCGATCTGGCGCGGCAGCGTGGCGGCCAGCGCAATCAGCAGCCCGGTGTCGGCCACGCTGCGTCCGGCCACCCAGGCCAGGTAAGTGAACACCACCAGCAGGGCGAAGATGCCGCTCACCGCCGCAATGCCCTCGCGCGCCATGATGGCGCGAATCTGCGCGCCCAGGGCGTCGCGCAGGCGCGCCTTGAAGCCCGCGTGCCACAGCCGGTAGTTGTAGCGGTTGCCGGTGGTGATGTTGTCCCACGCGGTGTAGGTGTGGCCAATCATGCGGTTGGTGGTGCGCTGCTGGGCCAGGTAGGCAGCCGCCACCGGCGTGCGCACAAACCATTGCAGCGCCAGCAGCAGCACAAAAACGCCGCCGTACACCGCAGGCAGGCCGGCGTCGATTGCGAACCCGAGCACGATGGAGTTGAAAATCAGCCCAAAAAACAGTTTCAGGTCGGCTTCCAGCTCATAGATCAGCTCAAAGAAGATGTGAAATACCTCGTTGGTCAGGAACGGCTCCACTTGGTCGCGCTGGGTTTTGTCGGTCAAAAGCGAGGGCTGGTGGCGGTTGTCGCGCGCAAACCGCAGCATGTACCGCCCGAACGCGCCAAACCCGGCACGTTCGGCAAAAACCCAGCTCGTGGCACCGATCACGTAAGCCGCGGACTGTGCCGCCACGATCCATGCAAAGTCAGAAATCAAAAAATCCTCGTTCGCCATGTCCTGCCCGGCCTGGATGATCAGCGCCGTGGTGCTGGCCGCCAGCAGCGCCTCCACCACCAAAAACAGCAGCATCCAGTAAAATGGGGCGCACATCAAAAACCGCAAAAAGTCGCGGTGGCGGTAGGCCGGCCTGGGCTGGGGCGGCGAAGCCGGGAGCCCTTGCGGGCGGGCGGGCGGGGCGGTTTGGGGGTCTTGAAGGGGCGCTGGTGTCATTGTTTTCAGTCAAACCGGGCGGGTTGTTGTTTTTTGTCAATGCTGTCAACCCGCCAGAAAGCTGCGCCGTTATACTCTCGCGGCGGCAGAAATCTGCGGCAGTACGACGACGAGGAATGACAACTTTGCCAGACCAAAGCGCCGTTTGAGTTTATTAAACCCACCCGAAAGCACATTATGAACAACGCAACCGCCAAGCCAAAGAAAAGCAAAAAGCCAGCCAAGAAGATGCCAGCCAAGTAATTGGTCGCTGTCTCTTAAAAAAAGCCCGCCTCAAGCGGGCTTTTTTTCGCCTGCGCGGTTTTCGAGCAGTGCATACGCCTGTTCAACCTCGTGTTGAATCAGCGCTACCGGTGGTTGAATTTTGGCTTTCCTGCATTGCTTTCATCGGCGGTGCACCGATTTCACGAACGTCAAAAACGCTGGAGGTTGGTCAGGCGCGATGTCTGTGGCCCTTACCGCGGCGCAAGCACCGCCATGGTGATACGCGACACACAGGTCAACTCCCCCGCTGCATTGCTCAGGTCAATCTGCCAGACCTGGGTGGTGCGGCCAATGTGCACCGGGCGGGTGATGCCGGTGACCCAGCCGCTGGTGGCGCCCTTCAGGTGGTTGGCGTTGATGTCCAGTCCGACGCACCGGTAGCCCGCCGGCGCGGCCGCCGCCGCCGCGCAGGAGCCCAGCGTCTCGGCCAGCACCACACTCACCCCGCCGTGCAGCAGGCCGTAGGGCTGCTTGGTGCGCTTGTCCACCGGCACGCGCGCCTTGATGAAATCATCACCCACCTCCAGAAACTCAATGCCCAGCGCGGCCACTGCGGTGTCCACGTGAATGGCGGTGAGGTGTTCTATCGAGACCGGTTGCTTCCAGATGCGCATCAAATTCTCCAAAATTGCCAAAACTACCCCATTTTACCTATAAAAAAGGCCTGTAGCCCTTGTGTAGTATGCATAAGCAGCTACTAATATCGTAGCATTCACTTGGCCGGCAGTATTTCGCCCCGGTTCTCGCCAAAGCCAATGCGGGCGAACCCGTCCCGCTCGCACCAGCCGCGCAAGGTCACCGCATCGCCATCCTGCAAGAACGCCCGCTGCTCGCCGTTGGCAAGCGTGATCGGCTCTTTGCCGCCTTTGGTCAGCTCAATGATGGCGCCTGCCTGGTCTGGCGTGGGGCCGGAGATGGTGCCGCTGCCCAGCAGGTCGCCGCTTTGCAGGTTGCAGCCGCCCATGGTGTGTTGCGTCACCATTTGCGCAAACGTCCAGTACTGGTGACGGAAGCTGGTTTTGGTGAGGGTTGAGGGCGCTTGCCCCTGCGCCCGCATCTGGGCCGATTCGAGCAGCACGTCTAACTGGATATCCAGCGTGCCCTGGGCGCGGTTAGCCTCGCCATCCAGGTAGGCCAGCGGCTGGGGCTCATCCGCCGGGCGCGTGAACGGCAGGCGATAGGGTGCCAGCGCCTCCATCGTCACGATCCAAGGCGAAATGCTGGTGCAGAAGTTTTTGCCGAGGAACGGTCCGAGCGGCGCCATCTCCCAAAACTGGATGTCGCGGGCCGACCAGTCGTTGAGCAGGCAGACGCCAAACATATGCGCCTCAGCCTCGGCCAGCGCAATCGGCTCGCCCATGGCATTGCCAGTGCCAATGAACAGGCCCAGTTCCAGCTCGAAGTCCATGCGTGCGCACGGGCCGTAGACTGGGGTCTTTGCGCCCGGCGGCATGCTCTGCCCCATGGGCCGTTTGAACGGGGTGCCGCTCACCACCACGCTCGAGGCCCGCCCGTGATAGGCGATGGGAATCCATTGGAAGTTGGCAGTGAGCGGGTCGTCTGGCCGGGCGATGCGCCCCACATTGCGGGCGTGGTGGATGGAGGTGTAAAAGTCGGTGTAGTTGTGCACCTGCGCAGGCACGCGGTACACGGCGTTGGCCTGCGGAACCAGGCAGGTTTGCACTGTCGCCTGGGTGTCGGGTGTGGTGTCGCTGGAGAGCAGCGCAAACAGCCCATGGCGCAGCGCCTGCCAGACTTCAGGGCCTGTCGCCATGAAGGCATTCAGCCCCATCACCTGCTGGCTGGGCACGGCGGCGGTCTCAAGCGCTGCGGCGGCAAGTCCGGTGAGCAGCTTTTTATTATGAAGCGCAGCCAGGTCAAGCACCTGGTCGCCAATCGCCACGCC
>JANYJD010000009.1 GCA_025358555.1 Rhodoferax sp. | reverse complement strand
ACCCCCGCGGCGATGGCATCGGCACGCGCAGTGAGGTGTTTGAAGCGCCGTACCCGTCGATGATCCACGACTTCCACGTCTCGCGTAACTACATCGCCTTCACCATTTGCCCGATGGTGTGTGACTGGGAACGGGTGAAGGATCGCGAACCATTCTTTCATTGGGATTCCACCAAGAAGACGATGGTGGGTGTCATTCCGCGCAAGGAGGGCGTCAAGGCCATCCGGTGGTTCACCTGCCCCAAGGTTGCCATGCAAACCCATACCTTCAATGCGTGGGAAGAGGGCTCGGTGCTGAACCTGGACCACTTTGTCACCGGTTCAGGCTGGCTAAGCCAGTTCCCTGACCTGCATGACGCGCAGGCCAAAGAGAAACCGCCCTTTGGCGAGCGCTGGTCTTTTGATCTGGCCAGCCCCAAAGATGAGATCTCCATCCAGCGGCTGATCAACCACATTGGCGAGATGCCGGTGATTGATCCACGTTACGCCATGAAGCGCACCAACCACTTTTACTTTGGTACGTTCAATCCAGCCCTGGGGCCCATGCTACCTTTGGCGTCCAAGGGACCTCCTTTTACCTGCCTTGGCCATTTTGATGAGGCGCAAGACAAGCTGACATTTTTTTATGCCGGGCCCAATGCTGCGCCGGAAGAACCCTGCTTCGTGCCAAAAAGCGCTGATGCGCCTGAGGGCGATGGCTGGCTTCTCACCATGGTAGGCAGGCGGTCAGAAAACCGCACTGACCTTGTCATTTTGGACGCGGCCCACATTGACCGTGGCCCGGTTGCCACCATCAAATTTCCATGTCGGGTGCATGAAGGATTCCACGGAATTTTTGTTCCGGCCGCATCGCTGGGCGGCTAGCGGATGCAAGTACCTCGCTGTAAGTAACCGAACCTGGCCTAACTTTTTGAAAGACAGTAAACCGTGAACATATTGCAACATCCCTTTGCACGCTACATCAGAGCCGATGTTCTAGACTGTCAGCCTGTAACCCATTCTTCTTGTTTTTTTGAACTAACTCAATGACCCAACTTACCCTGGCTCAAGCCAATACCGTTATCACCGCCGCCCTGGCCCACTCCAAAGCTGCGGGCTACAAACCCATGGGCATTGTGGTGCTTGACGATGCAGGCAACCTTAAGGCCTTTGTCCGTGAAGACGGTGCCAGCATGTTCCGTTTTGACGTGGCCCAGGCCAAGGCCTGGGGCGCGGTGGGCATGGGCGCTTCCAGCCGCGTGCTGATGCAACGCGCCAAAGACAACCCGAATTTTTTTGTCTCGCTGTCGGCCACTTCAAGCGGCAAGTTTTTGCCGCAAACCGGCGCGGTGTTAATAAAGGACGCAGCGGGCACGGTGCTGGGCGCGGTGGGGGCCAGCGGTGGCACGGGCGATGAGGACGAGGCGATCTGCATGGCAGGCGTGGCGGCAGCGGGGCTGGTGAGTGGTTGAACCGCGTCACTTCCGTCTGCCCATTTGCACGCAACCCGTCAATGCCATTGAAATGCCTCTGCGGGGTTGACACCCACGCCCACGTGATACCGGAAAACTTTCCGCGTTACCTGGGCTCGGCCATTCCTGCGGACTGGCCTTCCATGGCCCCGGCGCACGATTGCCATCGCAACGTGATGATCTCGGGCAAGGTTTACCGCACCGTGTCTGACAAATGCTGGAGCACGGGCAAACGGCTGGCTGATTTTGACGATATGGGTTTGGCGCTCCAAGCCATCTCGCCCATGCCCGAGCTGCTGTCGTACTGGATGGCGCCTGCGGACGGCGCGCAACTGGTGCGCTACTTGAACGATCAGATTGCCACCATGGTGGCAGAGTCCAACGGGCGCTTGGTCGGGTTGGGAGCTGTGCCGCTGCAAGACATGGACCTGGCGTTGCGTGAACTGCGCGTTGTGATGGAAACACCCGGTTTTGCCGGTGTTGAAATCGGCAGCAACGTCAACGGTGTGGTGATAGGTGACCCCCGGTTTGACGCTTTTTTTGAAGCCTGTGAATCACTCGGGGCCGCAGTGTTTGTGCACGCCCTGCGCCCCACGGGCATGGACCGCCTGGTCGGCCCGCCAGCTTTGCAGCAGGTGCTGGCCTACCCGAGTGACATCGGCCTGGCGGCCGCGTCGGTGCTGACCACCAACCTGATCGAGCGCCGACCCAATCTGCGCATTGCCTTCAGCCATGGCGGTGGCACGCTGGCGATGCTGTTGCCCCGGCTGGAGCAGGCCTGCAAGGTGTTCCCGTTGTTGAAAGAGGGGATTTTCAATTCGCCCACGGCACAGGCACGCAAGCTGTTTTACGACACGCTGGTGTTTGACACACCCACCCTGCAACATCTGGTGGGGAAGTTTGGCGCGTCTCAATTGATGATTGGTACGGATTACCCTTTCAACTTTCACGACAGCGCACCGGTGGGCAACATTGAGCAAGCGGGTTTTGATGACGCGACGAACCAGATACTGCTGCATTCAAACGCCAGGCGATTTCTGGGAATGAACTCATGACGTTGCTCCTCACCCGGCGTGTGCTGGTGCAATGCCTGTCGCTGGCCTCGGCGCTGCCGATGACGGCGCGTTCGCAGGATGCCGAATATCCCTCGCGGCCAATCAAGCTCATCGTGCCCAATGCGCCTGGCAGCTCGGTCGACACGATTGGCCGCATTTTGGGGAACCAGTTGGCATCCGCAGCCGGACAGAAAAATTTTGTGGACAACAAGGCCGGTGCATCAGGCGCCCTGGGTGTTGATGCAGGAAGAATCGCAGCGGCAGACGGCTATACCCTCATCATTGCGTCAAGCAGCTCGATGACCGTGGCCCCATTGCTGCAAAAGGCGATCAGTTACGACCCCCTGAAAGACTTTGACTTTGTGTCGATGGTTGCGGTGCTGCCCAATGTGCTGATCTGCAACGCCGCCTTGAAAATTGACAGCGTGGCGGACCTGATTGCCTACGCCAAAGCCAATGCGGGCACGGTGAACATGGCGTCCGCCGGGCCGGGGTCGGTCAGCCACCTTGCGGGGGTTGCCCTGACGTCAGCCGCCGGGTTTGAGTCGCTGCACGTGCCCTACAAAGGCGGTAGCCAGTCGGTGGGCTCGGTCGTATCGGGTGAAACCCAATGGACGCTGACACCGGCCCCTGCCGCCATGGCGTTGGTCAAGGCAGGGCGTTTGCGGGTGCTGGGCCACAGCCTGGCAAAGGGCACGCGCCCTTTGGGCAGCAGCGTGCCAGCGATTGCAGACACGGTGCCGGGGTTCGAATACGGCAGCTGGATTGGCCTGATGGCGCCCAAAGGCCTGCCGAATGCCATTGCCGACAGGCTGCGCAAAGGCGTGGCCACCGCATTGCAGCAGCCAGCACTGCGCGAAGCATTTGATGCCAATGGGGCCGTGCCCACACACAGCACTGCCGAAGAATTCCGGGCTTACCTGGCACGCGACATTGAACAAAACCGCAAGGCAATCAACGTGGCTGGCATCAAGGCCGAATGACCACAGGAACACGCATGACTGAACCCCTCGTAGCCTCCCTTCGCAGCGTTGAAATTGGCCTGCCAGATGTGGCAGCCGCTGAAGCTTTTTACACTGACACCTGGAACTTGACCGTTGCTGCGCGCCAGGGCAGCAGCGTGTACCTGCGTGGCACGGGTGCGGACCACCACCTGCTGTCCCTGCATTCAAGCGACAAGGCCGAGTTGCGCATGGTGACATTTCGCGCGGCGTCAGGCCAGGCGCTGGACCAAGTTGCCGCGCAGGTGCCGCTTCATGGCGGAACGGTGCTGGCGTCGCGCGCTGATGTCGACGAGCCTGGCGGTGGTGAGGCCGTGGTGGTGCGTGACCCGCAAGGGCGCCTCCTGCGCTTCGTGTGGGATGACGTGCAACATGCAGAGACGACAGACCATAAAGACCGGCCTGTCCGCCTGGCGCATGCGGTGCTGAACAGCCACGACGTGGCCACTGGCTTGCCCTTTTACGAGAACGCGCTGGGCTTCAAGCTGTCGGATCGGACCCGCATCATGGCCTTCATCCGCATCCCCATGAAGCCCAGCGGCGACCACCACAGCATTGCACTGGCCGATGCCGACAACGATTGCCTGAACCACATTGCCTTTGTCATGCCCAGCCTGGAATCGGTCATGCGCGGTGGCGGGCGCATGAAAGATGCGGGTTACGGCATTGAGTGGGGGCCGGGCCGACATGGCCCCGGCGACAACGCGTTCAACTACTTCATCGGCCCTGCGGGCTTCGTCATCGAATACACGGCGGATGTGGAGCAGGTGAACGACGCCTACATCGCTCGTGGCCCCGACGACTGGAAATGGCCGCGTGGCCGTGTAGACCAGTGGGGTATTTCAGCACCGCCATCGGCGCGTTTGAAAGAGGCGCAGCGGCAGATTTCTTTCGCGGATTTCTTGCGCTTTTGAAAGGCTTTTGACGCGCCCCTGACCTTGTCGAACCCCCATCCAATCCCATTTTCTCAATCGGAGTTTTTCATCATGAAATTAATCAGCTATCGCCAAAACGGCGCAATACGGCTCGGCGTGCTCGCCGCAGACGGTGTGATCGACCTGAACCTCGCGCAGCCGCAAGTCCCTGCGGATCTGGGTGCGGCGCTTTGGCAAGGCGTTGATGTGCAGGCAGCGGCCAAAGCTGCTTTGGCGTCGGGCGCGCCCCGCATTCCCCTGGTAGGCATTGACTACGCGCCCCCCGTGCCACGCCCCGGCAAAATCATCTGCTTGGGCTTGAACTACTACGACCACGCCAAAGAAGGCGGACGCGAGAAGCCGGACTACCCCTGGTTTTTCTTCCGCGGCGCCACCTCTCTGATTGCCCATGGCGAAGCGGGCATTCGCCCCCGCGTGTCTGAGCGCTTTGATTACGAGGCCGAGCTGGCCGTGGTCATCGGCAAAAAGGCGCGGCACCTCACACCGGCCAATGCGCTGGACTGCGTATTTGGCTATAGCTGCTTCAACGACATGTCGGTTCGCGACTACCAGAAGAAAACTCCGCAGTGGACCATCGGCAAAAACTTTGACGGCACCGGCGGTTTCGGCCCGGTGCTTGTCACCGCTGATGAGCTGCCACCTGGGGCCGTGGGCCTGAAGATTCAAAGCCGCCTGAACGGCCAGGTCATGCAAAGCGCCAACACCACCGACATGATCTGGGGCGTGGCCGAAACCATCGTGCTGCTCACGGAATGCCTGACCTTGGAGCCCGGCGATGTGATCATCATGGGCACGCCCGCCGGTGTGGGCCAGGCGCGCACTCCGCCGGTGTGGATGAAGCATGGCGACACCATCGAGATTGACATTGAGCGCGTGGGTTTGCTTTCCAACCCAATCCGCGACGAGGCCGCCTGAGTGGACAAGCAGAATGACGCTGCCTATGACGTCGCTTATGACGTCACTTATGACGTAGCGGTCGTCGGCTTCGGGCCCTGCGGCGCAGTCGCTGCCGCGCTGCTGGGCCAGGCAGGCCTGCGCGTGCTGGTGGTGGACAAATCGCATACGGTGTATGACAAGCCGCGCGCCGTGGCCATGGACCACGAAATCATGCGGGTGCTGCAAGGCATCGGCGTGGCAGAGGCCGTGCTGCCGCACACCGAGCCCTTTTCTGCGTCAGAGCATTTCGGCGCAGACGGGCAACTGATCCGCCGCCTGACCATGCTGCCGCCGCCCTATCCGATGGGCTGGACGCCGTCGATGGTGTTCCGCCAACCGCCGGTTGAGCAGATTCTGCGTGACCGTGTGGCGGCGTTGCCATCGGTCGACGTGCGACTTGGGGTGGACCTGGTGGATTTGGGGCAGAGCGCCGATGGCGTGAGCCTGCAACTGCAGGCGCAGGATGGATCGCCACGCTCGGCACGTGCCTGTTACGTCATCGGTTGCGACGGCGCGTCCAGCACCGTGCGCCGCCTGGCCGGGATCGAACTGGAGGACCTGGATTTTGACGAACCCTGGCTGGTGGTTGATGTGCTGGCCAACGCGCAGGGCCTCGCCAAACTGCCCAAGGCCAGCGCCCAGTACTGTGAACCGACCCGGCCCGTGAGCTACATCATTGGCACCGACAACCACCGCCGCTGGGAGATCATGCTGCTGCCCGGCGAAGATGCCGCTGTGATGGCGCAACCAGCGCAGGTTTGGAAGCTGTTGGCGCGCTGGATCACGCCGGATGACGGCTTGCTGTGGCGCTTTGCCAGCTACCGATTTCACGCCTTGGTGGCGCAAACTTGGCGCAACGGGCGCGTATTTATCGCTGGCGACGCAGCCCACCAGCAGCCGCCCTTCCTGGGGCAAGGCATGTGCCAGGGTGTGCGCGACGTTGCCAACCTTGCATGGAAGTTGCAACACGTGCTGGCGGGCAAGGCGGGCTCCGCGCTGCTGGATACCTATGGCCAGGAGCGCAGCGCCCATGTGCGCCAGCTCACTAACACCATCAAGGGGATCGGGCGCTACATCTGCGAGCGCGATCCCGCTGCAGCCCGTGACCGCGATGCCGGTTTGATTGCGCAAGCGGGTGGCACCGTCAAACCGCAGCCCCGGCAAGACCTCATCCCCGGGCTGCAGACGGGTTTGCTGTCGGACCTGGCTCACCCGGCCAACCCGATCCACCCGGCTGTCGGCACTCTTTTTCCGCAACCGCGTGTTTTGCAGAATGGGATGCCGGTGCTGCTGGACGATGCCTGCGCTTCTGGATACAGGATGGGCACGGGCACGGGCACGGGCTGGCGCGTGGTTCTGGGTGATGGCGCCCTGGGCTGGGTGCTGCCTGTTGATGATGACTTTGCCCTGCTGCGCGTCACCAGCACCCCACAAGCTGGCGCGTGGCTTGAGGCCGAAGGCGTGCTGGCCGCATGGTTCCAGCGCCACGCATGCACTGCGGCCATCGTTCGCCCCGACCACTATGTGTACGCTGTGGCAGCCACTGCCAATGCATTGCAGGCAGAACTGGCCGCGTTAGCCCGAAAATTCCCCGCAAACTCGCCTGAATTCGCCTGATGTAACTCTGACAATGGCGCGAAATTTGCCTGAAACTGCCTTAAATACCGTGTGGAGCCTTTCATGAGCCGAAAAAATATGCCAAATCGCCGTCTAGCCCTCGTCCACATTGCATATGTAGCTTCTATAAGTATAGCAAACCCCGTGCGGGCGCAAACTGCAACCCCCTGGCCGCAGCGCCCCATCAAATGGATCGTCTCGCAACCGGCAGGTGCCGGGCCGGACATTCTGGCGCGCTACGTTGCCGACGGCTTGTCGCGCAGCCTGGGCCAACCCATCGTGATTGAGAACCGCCCCGGTGGCCAGAACATCATTGGCGCGCAGGCGGCAGCGCGGGCGGCGCCCGATGGCTACACCTTCTTTTATGCGACCACGGCCGCCATGGTGACCAACGCATTTACCTTCAAGACACTGCCCTATGACCCCGACAAAGACTTTGTGCCCGTGGCGCTGGTCGGGCGCAGCCCGTTTGTCATTGCCGCCAGCACCGCGTCGGGTTTCAAGACGCTAGGCGAGGTGATTGCCCAGGCCCGGGCCCAGCCCGAAAAAATCGCCATCGCCACCGAAGGCCCCAAAACCTTTTCCGGCATGCTGGCCGACAGCGTAGCCGCCATGGCCGGCATCAAGCTGACCCACGTGCCGTACACCAAAGCGCCCGATGCCATCCAGGACGTGCTGGGCGGGCGCGTGGCGCTGGTCTGCCTGCCCGACGCCGCGCTGGCGGCCTACATCAAAAGCGGGCAATTGCAGGCGCTGGCCGTCAGCACCGGCGAGCGGATGGCAACGTTGCCCCAAGTGCCGACGTTGTCCGACACCTTCAGCGGTTTTGAGTACGCGGGATGGAACGGCCTGTTCGCCCCGACCGGCACGCCGCCTGATGTCGTGGCCCGCATGAACCGCGAACTGGCCACGCTGCTGCGCCAGCCCGAGGTGGCGCAGCGCCTGCTGACTCTGGGGTCTTTTGCCGAAGGTTCTTTAAGCCCGGCTGCCTTTACCGGGTTCATGAAGTCCGAGCGCGAGCGCTGGGCGCGGATTGTCAAATCCATCGGCATCATGCCGGAATAATCTGGTGAGGCGCCGTGCCAAGCGCGCCGCAGAGTCGGGTGCAACGCAGCTCGGGCGATTGGGCTGGCGATGCCGCAACGCCATGCCACGCGACTACTTGCGGGCAAACCGGTAAGGCTCGTCGAAAACCACGAAGTCTTTTTCGACCCGGGCCTCGTCAATCCAAGCTTTGACGCCGGGCAGCGCAGACACGCGGTCAACATACGCCGAAATGGCTGCGGGAACTGGTAAGGCATAGGTTTTCAGGCGCATGCAGACCGGTGCAAAGTAGGCGTCGGCGATGCTGAAGCCGCCAAACAGCATCGGGCCACCGTGCTCGGCCAAAAGCGCGCTCCACATGGCCACGACCCGCGCCACATCGTCGCGCACGCCAGGTTTGTCGCGCCACACGATTTGCCCGATCTCGGGCAGTGACGCCTCAATGTTCATGGGGCAATTGCTGCGCAGGGCGCCCAGACCTGAGTGCATTTCCCCGCAAACGCTGCGGGCGCGGGCACGGGCTTTGGCGTCGCGCGGCCACAGGGATTTGTCGGGGAATTTCTTTGCTGCATTTTCAGCAACGTATTCCGCAACATATTCACAAATCGCCAGCGAGTCCCAAATCACCAGGCCATCGTGCACCAGAATGGGAACTTTGCCTGCGGGGTTGATCGGCTCAACGACTTGCTTAAATTCCGAGCCCGCATCAAGCGAGTCAAACCGCACCATCACCTCGTCAAAATCAATGCCTGCCTGCCTCAGCAGCACCCAGGGGCGCATGGACCAGGACGAATAATTCTTGTTGCCGATGTAGAGCTTGAGCATGGAAGGTCTCCAGAAGTTGAATGGCGTAAAACCTGAAATTCTAAGGCTATGCGCTCACGCGATTGATGCGCAATGTGCGGCAAATTGATGCCGCCGCCGTCAATGGTCCCGCCCCACACGGCTCAAAAGCGGCCGGCCGTCCTGCGCAAGTCCTGAAACACGCTTCGTTTGCTGCGCGCGCTCAGATAGACAGATGCCACGGCTTCAACTGAAGACGGCGTGATGCCCAAGGCAGACAGGCCCGCCAAGTGGCCATCGGTGATGTTGTCCACCGCCATCGAGTCCAGGTTGTCACGGCTCATCAGCGGCTCGCCGGGGGCCAGGGCCATCAGCGCGGCTTGCAGGCGTCCCAGCGCCAGTGGCAGCCCAAAGACCGGGCGGCCCTCACCATGGCGGATGCCGCTGACCTTGCCGGCGAATTGCACCAATTGCTTCAAAGTCATCACATCCGGCCCGCACAGATCAAAAGTTTGCCCGGCCGTGTCCACGTGTTGCAGGCAATGCACGATGGCCTGAGCCACATCATCAACCCACACCGGCTGGAAGCGGGTGTCGGCCCCGGCCAGCGGGATGACCGGGAAAATCTGCTGCAGCTTTGCAAACACGTTCAGAAACTTGTCTTGTGCGCCAAAGATCACGCTTGGGCGCAGCAGGGTCAGGTCCAGCGCGGCCGCGCGTAAAACCTGCTCGCCGCGTGCCTTGCTGCGCTGGTACATCGACGGCGCATCCAGCGCCGCGCCCAGTGCACTCACGTGCACCACACGGCGCACGCCATTGGCCAAGCACGCCCGCACGAGTTTTTGCGGCAGTTCCACATGCACCCGGTTGAAAGCCGCCTCAGTGCCATGCAGGATGGCTACCAGGTTGACGACCGCGTCGTGACCGGCCATCAGGCGCGCCAGTGCCGCTTCGTCATGCACATCGGCCTGCAAAACATCGACGCTAGGCAGGCTTTGCAGATGCTTCGCGTTTTCTGTGCGCCGTGTGGGCAGGGTGATGCGCAAGGGGAGCAGCGCCAGTTTTTGACAGACCTGGCTGCCGACGAAGCCGGTGCCTCCCAGAACTAGAACTTTTTTCATGCTGTCAGTGTTTGTGTGCGGCTCTTGATCAAGGCAAGTCTTTGTTCACATCCGGCGCTGCCGCGTCGCGTGGCCCCACCGCACCCAAACGCGCCTTGAGCGACTGCGGTTGCCCGCTGATCAGCGCGGCATAGGCGGTTGTGTTGGCAAGCACTTTCTTGACGTAATCACGCGTTTCGGCAAATGGGATGTTTTCGGCCCAAATGGCGGCTTCGAGCACCGGGCTGCCGCTGGCCCCCCGCCAGCTGCGCGGCCGGCTCGGGCCTGCGTTGTAGGCGGCAGCAGCCAGCGGCATGGAGCCGGCAAAATCATCCAGCACCAGCTTGAGGTAGCCCGTGCCGATGGCGATGTTGGTGTCGCGGTCATTCAGCTGCGTGGTCTGAAAATCGGCCAGGCCAATCTTCTTGGCGGTCCAGCGCGCAGTGGCCGGCATCACCTGCATCAGGCCCGATGCGCCCACGCCTGATCGGGCGTCCATGATGAAGCGGCTCTCCTGGCGGATCAGGCCGTACACATAGGCCGGGTCCAGCCCGATCTGGGTGGCACGTTGCGTCACTGCGTCCTTGTGCGGCATGGGAAAGCGCTGCTCCAGGTCAACCACGGCTTTGGTGCGCTCGCTGGTGTTGATGCAACGGTCCCACACCTCTCGCTGGCAGGCAAAGTCGGCAGCGGCCAGCAGCTCGCGGTCATTCATGCCGCCTTTGGCGTGCAGGTTGGTGGTGTAGTTCCACTCACGCACACCGTCGGCGCGCAGGCCCAGCGCAATAGCGTACAGGGCGCGCTTGAGGCCGGGGTTTTGGCGCGCGGCGTCTTTTTCTTCTGGCGTCAGTGGTAGAGGCTTTGTGGGGATGGCAATGCGCTGGCCCAACTCTTCAAGCGCCAACTGCTCATAAAAGCCGCGCACACCGGCAATGCTTTGCAATGCTGCGGTAGATTCTGTGTTGTCTGCCTCGGTTTTGGAGGCCCGCAACTGCGCCCTGGCCCGCCAGTAGACCCACGTGGGGTCCTGGCGCGCCTCGGCACTCATGGCACCGGTGGCCGCGAATATTTCTTTCCAATTGGGCTGGATGGGCTTGCGCAGCGCGGCGCGCACCTTCCAGCCCAAGTGCTCGTCGCTCAAGTCGCTATTTTTTGCCTTGGCAAAATAGCCGTAGGCGTCGTTGGACAACTTCTGGGCTGCGCCCTTGCCGATGGCACCCCAGGCCCAGGAGCGCTGCTCAGGCGTAAGGTGCACGCTCCAGTGGTTCTCAAGCACGGCAGCGGCGGCATCTGCGTCATTGGAGGTCATGCGGATCAGCGCCAGCACCACCCATTCCTTGCTGACGCGGCCGGCAGCAATCACATGTTTGGACAAGTAGCGTGCCGGGTTGTCCACGATATCGCCAATTTGGTCGGCAGCGTCGGGTGCAACCATCTCGGCGGCCATTTTTGCCGCCTTGGGCCGGTTGGCCTCCATCGCCATGCGCGCCTTGCGCCAGATATCGGCGTCTTTCAACTTGCCTGCAGCGCGCAGCCGGGCAGCGGCGTAATTGCAGCCGTCGTCGGCCTCGCGCTGGGCGTACCACAGGCGTTTGACTTCGCTTGCCACCTCGGCGCCGGGTTGTGCGGTGTCGCCAGCCAGGGCATAGCAGCGCACCTCTTTGTCATCGCCCATGCGGTAGTTGGGGTACTCGGCGGCAAAGCTCGCCCAGTCGCGCCGTTGGCCCAGCAGCAAAAGCCAGTCGTTGCGCAGCCGGTCTTCCTGGTAGGTGCCTGCAAAACGGGTGAAGAAATCCTGCACCTCGGTGGCAGACGCAGTGTCAAGCCGGGCCTTCAGCTCCCAATACGCCCCCCATGGCTCCAGCACATGGCCCGAGACCAGCGGCAGCAGTGCCGTCAAACGGGCGCGGTCGCCTCTGCGAAAAGCCAGGCCCATTTCCACAATGGCGTCGTCGCCACGGGTTTGCGCTGCGGCAGCCACGCGGGCCTGGTCTCTGAGCTGGGCCTGCGCGGGGGAGCCAACCGGCAGCGTCAGGCCTGCTGCCAGGGCGATCAATGTCAAAATGGCCGGTAACTGCATAGGTTGATTATGGACAACTCGATGGACGAAAAGGCATTGGCGAAGAAAGTCCTTCGCAAAGCCCTGATTGAAGAACGCCTGAACCTGCCAGACCGCCTACAGCGGGCTGATTTATTGCAGCGCGTGATGCGAATCTGGCTGGTGGGCCGCCCCGACCACGTGATTGGTGCCTACTGGCCCATCAAGGGCGAGTTTGACCCCTTGCCCGCCCTGCACCGCTGGAAAGAAGACGGCGAGCTGCTTGATGAACCCCAGCCCCGGCGCATTGGCCTGCCGGTGGTGGACAAGGTGCACAAGACGCTGACGTTTTGGGCCTGGTATCCCGGTTGCCCGATGGAAGAAGACGCCTACGGCATCCCCAAACCCAAGGGCACTGAGGTGATTGTGCCGACCTTGCTGTTTGTGCCCTGCGTTGGCTACGGCGCCGGCGGCTACCGGCTTGGCTACGGTGGCGGTTTTTATGACCGCACGCTGGCCACTTTGCAGCCCAAACCGTTCACGGTGGGGTTGGGTTACACGCAGGGCTATCTGGATGATTTTGAGCCAGAGGCGCACGATGTGCCGCTGGACGCAATCCTCAACGACAACGGCGTGGTCTGGCCGGTTTAATCGGGTTCCGGTTCAATCGGGGTGGGCCAGCGTCTCGGGGTCCGCCACCTCGCCGCCGGTTTTGCGCGTCGCTTGCGCCTGCAATTGAAGCCAGTCGCCAAACGCGCGGATTTCAGGGCGCGCGCTGCTGCGTGGCCCCACAATCAGCCAGTAGGCCATGGGGCTTGAGATGCGGGTGTTGGGCAGTACCTCAACCAGGTCGCCACGGGCCAGGTTTTCCGCAATCAATGACAGGCGTCCCAGCACCACACCCTGGCCCGCCAAGGCAGCCTGCACCATCTGGTACGCGTAGCTGAAGTACAGCCAGCGCTTGGGCACAACGCGGGTGAGCTTCTGGTGGTCAAACCAGCGTCGCCAGGTCAGCCACTCCAGATGGCTGCGATGGGCATCACCGGCTTCAATCAGCGCAAACTGCGTCAGGTCTTCGGGTTTTTCAATCGTCGATCCGCTCTTCAGAAGCCAGGGGCTGATAACGGGCGTAAGCTGCTCGCCAAACAGGCGCACGGCACCCGCAGGCATGGTCGATGCCGGCCCGTAGCGGATGGCCAGGTCAACGTCGGCCACCTCCAGGTCAACGGCGATGTCAGACGCATCAATGCGGATGTCGATGCCGGGGTTTTGGCGCTGGAACACCTCCATGCGCGGTATCAGCCACATTGACGCAAACGACGCAAACGTGGTGATGGATACGCTCTTGCGCCCCGCGCTCTGGCGTATCTGGCGCACCGCGCCGTCAATCTGCGGCAGCGCGCGGGACACCGCCGCCAGCAACTGCGCGCCCGCGCCGGTGAGCTCCACCGCCCGCGTGTGGCGCAGAAACAGGCTGACGCCCACGTCTTCCTCCAGCGCTTGGATCTGGCGGCTCACGGCTGATTGCGTGAGCGACATTTCTTCTGATGCCGCCCGGAAATTCAGGTGCCGGGCTACCGCTTCGAATGCGCGCAACTGCCCGGCCGAGATGGGGCGGGTGCGCAAGTGGGTTTGTGAATGCTGCATGGCGGCTCGGTGTTCCCAAAGCGGGTGAAGGAAGGTGGAAGAAGCTGGAAGGCGGCAGGGCGATTGATTCTGGAATCGCATCAATAGTGTCCCCCGTTTTCATTGGACTTGCAATGGGGAACGGCCGATCATTCATTCCTGTTTTGAAGATTTCGTCACTTGATCTGGAGGTCACCATGGCAACATCAACCGCAAACTGTTTAGACGCGTTGCAGCCATTCGGGCTGCGCTCGCAGGCATCTGAGTCGGCCGGAAGCTGGAGCTTAAGCTCTGGCCGGGCCGTCACGCTACAGGATGCCCACGCCGCCGTACTGCGCATCACCCATGGCAGGGTATGGGCCACGGTAGACGGGCCGCACGCGGGGCCTGCCAACAACCAGGGCGACATCTTCCTGAAGGCAGGCGAGCGGCTGACCCTGCAACCGGGTCAGCGCGTGGTGATCGAGCCCTGGAGCGCCAGTGCCAATGAAGCCGTCTACTTCGCGTGGGACGCCGCACCCGCAGTGCCCCTGCTGACGCTGCAACGGCAGGCCCGGTCGGGCTCCCGCATGCAGGCCGCAGTGCTGTGCCCGCTGCGCGACTTTGGCCTGGCGCTGAAGATGGCGGCGCAGGCCCTGGGTCGACTGGTGTGGGGCATTGCGGGGCTGAGCGAGTTTTTGGTTGCCGGGCGAGGCCGGGTACAGCCCTGCATGGAAGGCAACCAGCCCTGAACCCGCTGAAGCTTGCGGGGCCGGGCTGCGTTGTCGAGGGCGTGGGTTAGCTGCGGCGCACTCGGAATTCAGTTACTATAAAAATAGTAGCTAACTGTGCATACTACACAAGGGCTACAGGCCGATTGGACAGTTATTTGAGGCGTTTTGCAGGCTTTGAGCCGGTTTTGACCTTCACAAGAGGCTTGATGCCTGGTTTTGCGATTGCTTTGGTGATGGTTCTTGCCTTGGCCTTGGTCGGCGCTTTGACGGTAGCCTTCGCCTTCAAGGCCGCCGCCAACGCCAGCCGCGCCCACGGTGCCATCTGCTGAGGCGAGTCCATGGCTTCTTCCGGCGCGCTGTAGTAGTTCATGCCCCGTTGCACGCCGCCCATCAGGTAGCCAAAACGTTGGCAACCTGCGGCCTCAAACTGCGTGCGCGAGTCATCGTCGGCCTTGAGCCACAGCTTCTCGCCTTGGCCCAGGTCCGTCATGATGGCCACCGTCAGGCCGTCGAAGCTGATGCCGAAGCCGCCAAACATGCGCCGCAGCACGCACGGGCCAACGCTGCCCAGCAAGTCGCAGCAGTAGGTGGCAAATTCCTGGTTCTTGGATGGCATGGTTCAGGTCGTGAGGATACCCGGATAATCCTGCCATGGCGCGCCCCAAATCTGCAACTTTTGACCTCAAGCGCGAAGAAATCCTGGACAGTGCCGCCACCTGTTTTGCAGACAAAAGCTACCCGGCCGCTAGCATGAATGACATCGCCGCCGCCAGTGGCACGTCCAAGGCGCGCC